>NZ_JAKQYH010000016.1:0-139435 GCF_022343545.1 Streptomyces arenae | reverse complement strand
ACCGCACCACCCCCCACCCGTCCCGCCCGCACCCCACCGACAACCGGATGACCGCTCACCCGCCCGGCCCGCACCCCACCGACAACCGGACGACCCCCCACTCCCACCTCACCCGTGTCGACCTGCACTGGCCTCCCGGGCTTCCCGACGGCGGGCGGCACGGGTTCACTCCCGCCCACCGGAGGCGGCTGGAGTCGGCCCTCCCCCTGATGGCCGCGAGGCTCGCCGAAGCCCTGCCCCCCGACGCCCGCCGCGTGCTGACGCTCGGTTTCGAGGAGCTGATGTACACGCCCCTCAGGGTGGCCCGTGAGCTGGAGGCCCTGGTGACCGCCGAGGTCCGGTACTCCACCACCACCCGTTCGCCCGTCCTGGCCGTCGACGACCCCGGCTACGCCATCCGCAGCCGTCTCGTCTTCCCGGCCCACGACGACCCCGCCGACGGCCCCGGCGAGCGCTACGCGTACAACGTCGCCGGCGCCGGCTTCGACGCGGTCGTCCTCTTCGTCGACTCCACCGGCGACACCCCCGAACTGCACGCCCCCGACGGCCTGCTGGCCGGGCTCGGCGCGCATGCCCCGCACGTTCTGCTCGCGGTTGTACCGTCGTACGTCCCCGCGCCCTGCGAAGAGAGCCCCGCCATGCTGCCCGAGCCCCTCCGCGGCCCCGCCTTCTCCTCCTACGCGCCCGAGGACGTCGGCTGGCTGCTCCAGGACCTCTCGGAGGTCACGCTGGAGGCACCCACCGAGGAGCGCGAGGAGGCCATCCAGAGCGGCGGCGCGCACTACGCCGAGTCGCTGCCGGTGGAGTACCAGCCGAGCGAGCGGTACCAGGCGCTGTTCCACGCCGCGTTGGAGACGTCGGCCGCGCGGATCGCGCAGGCCGTGGGGGTCGTCACCGAGACCGTGCTGGCGGAGCGGTCACCGCGCCCCGTGCTGGTGTCGCTGGCCCGCGCCGGGACCCCGGTGGGCGTGCTGATGCGCCGCTGGGCGCAGTTCCGGTACGGCCTGGACCTGCCGCACTACGCGGTGTCGATCGTGCGCGGCCGGGGCATCGACGCGAACGCGCTGCGCTGGCTGGCCGCGCACCACGACCCGCGGGACGTCGTCTTCGTGGACGGCTGGACCGGCAAGGGTGCCATCACCAGGGAACTGGCCGACGCGGTCGCCGAGTTCGAGGAGCAGGCGGGCGTCACCGGGTTCGACCCGGAGATCGCCGTGCTCGCGGACCCCGGGTCGTGCGTGCGGACGTACGGCACCCGGGAGGACTTCCTGATCCCCTCCGCCTGCCTCAACTCGACCGTCTCCGGACTGATCTCGCGGACCGTGCTGCGGGCCGACCTGGTGGGCCCGCACGACTTCCACGGCGCCAAGTTCTACCGCGAGCTGGCCGGCGCCGACGTGTCGGTGGCGTTCCTGGACGCGGTGGCCGCGCGCTTCGGCGAGGTCGTGGACGCGGTGGACACGGCCGTGAAGGAGCTGGCGGTCGCCGACCGGACGCCGACCTGGGAGGGCTGGGCGGCCGTCGAGCGGATCAGCGAGGAGTACGGCATCCACGACGTGAACCTCGTCAAGCCGGGTGTCGGCGAGACCACCCGGGTGCTGCTGCGCCGGGTGCCCTGGAAGATCCTGGCGCGGGCCGGGGCGGGCGCCGACCTGGACCATGTGCGGCTGCTGGCGGAGCAGAGAGGGGTACCGGTGGAGGAGGTCGGCGAACTGCCGTACACCTGTGTCGGGTTGATCCACCCGAAGTACACCCGTGGTGCGACCGGCGCCGACGGCCGGACGGTGAACGTCTGATGGCGGTGCTCGTCGCGAGCGACCTCGACCGTACGCTGATCTACTCCGCGGGGGCCCTGGCGCTGACCATGCCGGACGCGCGGGCGCCCCGGCTGCTCTGTGTCGAGGTGCACGAGGCCAGGCCGCTGTCGTACCTGACGGAGACGGCGGCGCGGCTGCTGACCGAGCTGGGGGACACGGCCGTGTTCGTGCCGACGACCACCCGGACCCGCAAGCAGTACGAGCGGATCAACCTGCCGGGGCCCGCGCCGAGGTACGCCATCTGCGCCAACGGCGGTCATCTGCTGGTGGACGGGGTGACCGACGGGGACTGGCACGGGCAGGTGCTGGCGCGGCTGGCCGACGAGTGCGCGCCGCTGGACGAGGTGCGGGCGTATCTGACGGAGCACGCCGACCCGGTGTGGCTGCGCAAGCAGCGCGTCGCCGAGGACCTGTTCGCCTACCTGGTGGTGGAGCGGGAGCTGCTGCCCGAGGAGTGGGTGAAGGGTCTCGCGGTGTGGGCGGAGAACCGCGGCTGGACGGTGTCCCTCCAGGGCCGGAAGATCTACGCCGTACCGAAGCCGCTGACGAAGAGCGCGGCGATGCGCGAGGTGGCGCGCAGGACCGGGGCCGAACTGACGCTGGCCGCCGGGGACTCGCTGCTCGACGCCGACCTGCTGCTGGCCGCGGACCGGGGCTGGCGGCCGGGCCACGGCGAGCTGGCCGACGTCGGGTGGGCCGGGCCGGCCATCAGCGCGCTGCCGGAGCGCGGGGTGCTCGCCGGGGAACGAATCCTGCGGGAATTCCTGACGGCCGTTCGTACAGCGGGTTAACCGCAGCAGCCGCCGCCGCAACAGCCGCCCGCGGAGGCGGCGGCGGGCGCCGACGTCGTACCCTTGACCGCCACCGCGGACAAGAGCTTTACAGTGTCTTCATGCCCGTCGGGGCAGACTGCCGGAGCCGACGACTCAGCCATCGGACGGGCGAGTTCGAAGGTGTTGGCGCAGGTACGGCAGCGGTACTCGTAGCGGGGCATGGGAACAGGCTAACGGCAGTGATGCGGGAGTGACGGGCATCACTGCACCTCAGAATTTCATGAGTGTTCCTTTCTGTCCGATACTTGTGCGGAGATTTTGAAAAGATCGCTGATAATTTGAGCTGGCCGCGAGGAGCCGAAAGACCGGGGGAAGAGGGGGGCTCATAGCGCCGCGACTGTCGCGGCCTGTCCACCCGACCTGTCTAACCGCGCGCGCAAGACCGAGTGCGAGGGGAGACGCAGTCGTGACGGACGCAACGGGGCGGACGGGCGACCCGGAGAAGGGCCGTGACCAGGCCGGATCCCGGGGAAAGAAGCCGTTCGAGCCGGATGCGACCCTGCATCTGAAGGTCGACGGCCTGCGTGCGGAGCATGCTCTGCGGCCGCAGGGCGACGACGATCGGCATGCGCAGGAGGTCGCGCGGAGCAAGGCGGAGGCCTTGTGGAACGAGCTGCACGCCCTGCGCGCCGGGGACGCCGCGAAGGCGGACGAGGGCGAGGACGCGCGCCCCGGTGCCGGTGACGCCCCGGCGCCCGCTGCCGGGCAGCGCCGGAAGAAGCCGGAGCGGCCGGTCCACGACGAGACCCTGCACCTGAAGGTGGACGCCCTGCGGGCGGACGTCACGATGCAGATCAGGGTGCCCGAACAGCGGCAGCCGGACTCGGAACCGACGGCCTCCGGCAGCCGGGCCGAACGGCGCCGCAGCGCCCGCCCGACGCCGCGTGAGCGGGTGCTGGCGGCCCTGGCGGGGTTCCGGGCTCTCGTGGGGCCCCGGCTCGCGCCACTGGCGCCGTACGCGCGCAAACTGCGGCCGATGTACCCGCGGCCCGGCCGGGCCGGCTGGCGGCGCTGGGTGCCGTCCTGGCGGCAGTGGCTCGGCGCCTGGCTCGGCGGCATCGGGCTGACCGGGCTGTTCCTCGTCGTCGCCTACGCGGCCACCGACATCCCCTCCAACCTCAACACCTACGCCACCCAGCAGGACAACGTGTACTTCTGGTCGGACGGCACGCCGATGGCCCGGACCGGCTGGGTGCAGCGGCAGGACATGCCGCTCAAGGACATACCCGTGGACGTGCGCTGGGCGGTGCTCGCCGCGGAGAACGAGAGCTTCTACTCGGACCCCGGGATTTCGGTCAAGGGCATCACCCGGGCCCTTTACCGCACAATCGGCGAAGGGGACACCGAGGGCGGTTCCACCATCACGCAGCAATACGTGAAAAACGTCTATCTCACGCAGAACCAGACGGTAAGCCGCAAATTCACCGAAGCCATGATCTCCCTCAAGCTCGACAACAAGATGAGCAAGGACCAGATCCTGGAGGGCTACCTCAACACCAGCTGGTTCGGCCGCGGGACGTACGGCATCCAGCGCGCCGCCCAGGCCTACTACGGCAAGGACGTCAGCAAGCTGAACGCCAGCCAGGCCGCCATGCTCGCCTCGCTGCTCAAGGGCGCCGGGCTCTACGACCCGACGCTCAGCGCCGCCAACCACAAGCGCGCGGTGGAACGCTGGACCTGGATCCTGGACCGGATGGTCAAGATCGGCAAGCTGTCACCGGCCGAGCGGGCCAAGTACAAGACGTTCCCGGAACCCATCGCCACCAACAAGGTGTACGACACCGGCAGCCAGAGCGACTACCTGGTGGAACTGGCCCAGCAGTACGCCAAGAAGTCCGCCCACATCTCGGACAAGGACTTCGACCTCGGCGGCTACCAGATCTACACCACGTTCGACCGGAAGAAGGAGGCCACGCTCACCGCGGCCGTGACCAAGGCCCGCAAGGACGCCAAGAAGAGCGACCCCAAGCTCGCCGACGCCGCGCACTACGGCGCCGCCTCGGTCGCCACCGACGGGCGGATCGTCGCCGTCTACGGCGGCCCGGACCACCGGAAACAGGGCTACAACGAGTCCAACGCCACCACCGTCCAGGCCGGCTCCTCCTTCCTGCCCTTCGTCTACGCCGCCGGGCTGCAGAACGGCATCCACAAGGAACGCGGCGGCGCCGCCACCGACGTCCTGCCCGGAACGCTCTACGACGGCGACGACAAGATCCCCGTCACCACGCTCGACGGACCGTACTGGGACCGCAGCGGCAAGAAGGTCCACGCGAACAACGACGACGGCAAGTCGTACGGACAGATCAGCCTGGAGAAAGCCCTCGCCTACTCCGTGAACACACCGTTCATGCAACTCGGCATGGACACCGGACTCGACAAGGTGCGCTCCACCGCGATCGCCTCCGGACTGCTCTCCGACACCATCGGGGCGCAGGTACCGGCCCTGTCCATGGGCAGCTCCACCCCCAGCGCCATCCGCATGGCGAGCGGATACGCCACCTTCGCGGCCGGCGGCAACCACACCGAGCCCTACTCCGTTTCCAAGATCACCCGCAACGGCCACCGGGTCGCCCTGAACACCCCGCAGCCGACCCGCGCGGTCCGTGACGACGTCGCCGAGGACGTCGAGCAGGCGCTCACCGAATCGTTCCGCCTGGCCCACCCGACGGCCGCGCTCAGCACCACCGCGGCCGGCAAGGCCGGCACCACCGAAGCCACCGGCAAGGACACCGCCTCCTGGTACACCGGCACACTCTCGAACGTGACGACATCGGTCGTCGTATACCGCATCGACCTCAACAAGTCCCTGGAGCCGCTCCCGCTCCAGGGACTGGCCGGCACCGGCACCGACAACGTCCCGTACACGGTCTGGGCGAAGGCCATGGGCCTTGACTGACCACCGAAGCCCCGAGCCCCGCCCCACCACCCGCGCAGAATGAGCCCCGCATGAAGCCCCGTACGAAGCCGACAACCGGCGGCCGCCGCCGCAAGGCGCCCGCCCGTGACCGCCGCCCCGCCCGCCCGGAGTTCATGACGCTGGCCGCCTTCCTCGTCGTCGCCTCCCTCGTCGCGGGCTACCTGGTGCTCACCAAGCAGGACGACACCACCCCCACCGCCTCCGGCACCAAGAAGGCCAGCCCGTCGGCGTCGGCCTCACCGAAGTGGGACGGCAAGACGAAGATCCTCGGGGACGGCTCCACGTCGTACACCGGGCCGCAGAAGGACCAGCTGAAGCCCGAGAAGCTCAAGCCCGGTGAGAAACCACCCCAGTTCGTCGTCTTCTCCTGGGACGGCGCCCTGCAGGGCGACGACCATCTCTTCTCGCACTACCGGGAGATGGCCAAGGAGTACAACGCCCACATGACCTTCTTCCTCACCGGCATCTACCTGCTGCCCAAGAGCAAGAAGACCCTCTACACCGGGCCCATGCACCAGCCCGGCGACGCCGCCATCGACTACGCCACCGACGCCCACATCCGCACCACACTGGAGCAGCTCCGCGAGGCGTACGACCAGGGCAACGAGATCGGCACCCACTTCAACGGCCACTTCTGCGAGGCCAAGGGCGGCGGCGACTGGAGCGTCGCCCAGTGGAAGAGCGAGATCGACCAGTTCTACAAGTTCGTGGAGAACTGGAAGACCAACACCGGCTTCAAGGACATCCCCGCCCTGCCCTTCGACTTCAAACAGGAGGTCGTCGGCGGCCGCGCCCCCTGCCTGGAGGGCCAGCCGAACCTGCTCAAGGCGCTCCAGAAGTACGGCTACAACTGGAAGTACGACGCCAGCTCCCCCGGCGACTACCAGATATGGCCCGGCAAGAAGGACGGCCTCTGGAACTTCCCGCTCCAGCTGCTGCCCTACGGCAGCAACATCCAGGCCCTGTCGATGGACTTCAACTTCCTCTACAACCAGTCCGGCGGCGAGGTCGACGGCGACCCCTCCAAGTACGCCGAATGGGAACAGGAAGCCGTCAACTCGTACATGAACGGCTTCAACCGCGTCTACTACGGCAGCCGCGCCCCGCTGTTCATCGGCAACCACTTCGAGGACTGGAACGGCAGCATCTACATGAAGGCCATCGACCAGGTCATCCCCAAGATATGCACCAAGAAGGGCGTCAAGTGCGTGTCCTTCAAGGAGCTTTCGGACTGGCTCGACGCCCAGGACCCCGAGACCCTGGCCCGGCTGCGCACCCTCGACCCGGCCCAGGCGCCGGCGGACTGGTCGACCGTCGTGAAATAAGCGGTATGCGACATACCGCCGGAGGATGTCAACTCGACTCGACAGCAAGCGGATTCCAATCGTGCAACCCCCTTCACAGCTGTCACACACGCCGTGCGAAGATGCCGTCGCCCGGTAGGTGTACCGGCGTAGAGGGGAAACACCATTGAAATCCAGAAAACTGAGCCGTAGGCGGAGCCGTGCGGCCATAGTCACGGCGGCGGCCGCGTCGGTCGTCGCCGGCGTCGCCCTCGTGCCCAACTGGAGCGCGGGCGCGGCCGTCGTCGACGACCCCACCGTGGACGCCGCGACCAAGGCGACCTTCCAGAAGCTGGCCGACGCGGTCTTCACCGACCGCACCCAGGCGCTCGTCCACGGGGCCGCCCAGAAGCAGACCACCTCCCGCTTCTCCGGCGACGTCCGCCTCTCCAGCACCCAGACGCGCGACGAGGACAAGGCGCTGACGCAGCTGCGCGGCCGCCAGAGCAGCATCGCGAAGCTCGGCGAGACCTACAGCGCCGGCAGCACCCAGGTGACGCTCGACGCGACCCGGGTCACCGGCCGCACCGCCAAGGCCGACATCACCGAGACCACGACGCTGACCTACGCGAAGGCCGCCGCCGGCCAGCCGAAGAACACCGGCTTCCAGGCCCACCACGAGCTGACCTTCAAGGCCGACCGGCAGGGCGTCTGGCAGCTCACCAGGATCCAGGACACCGACGACGGCGGCCTCGCCGTCAACACGCTGTCCAAGCCCTCGGTCAAGGCCCCCGCCACCGGCGACGACGGCAACACCACCCCGGACGCCCCGCGCGCGGCCACCACCCGCAACCCGGCGGCCGTGCCGAAGACGCTGACCGGCGGCACGTACGACTACAAGGCGATGGCCGCCTACGCCGAGAAGTACTGGAACAACTACAACACCGACTACCCGGACTTCAACGGCCACGGCGCCGGCGGCGACTGCACCAACTTCGTCAGCCAGTCCCTGAAGGCCGGCGGCTGGAAGCACGTCCCGGGCTACGTCTACGACTACACCAAGTGGTTCGGCAACGCCGACATCCAGTCGGACTCGTTCGTCGGCGTCAACGAGTGGTCCTGGTTCGCGCAGAACTCCAAGCGCACCACCCCGCTCGCCAACGTCTACCAGGCCGAGGTCGGCGACGTCATCCAGATGGACTTCGACCGCAACGGGGAGAAGGACCACACGATGATCGTGACGTACAAGGCCAACGGCATCCCGTACGTCACGTACCACTCGAACAACACCTACCGCAGGTCGCTGGCGAGCCTCATCGCGTCCTACCCGAACGCGTACTACTACGCCTACCGCACCTGATCATCGGCTGCCGACGGTACGGCCCGCTGCTCCGCCTCGGGGTGGCGGGCCCGCCAGTACGGGTTGTCGTGCGGCAGGTTCGTACTGACCCTGCCGTACATCCCGAACACCATCAGCACCAGCCCCACCACGAAACTGAACAGCACGTTCTGGATCCCGAAGGCCAGGAAGTTCGAATCCGTGCCGAGCAGGCCCAGGAACAGGAAGCCGTTCAGGATGAACAGCACGCCGAGCACCATGTTCAGCGTCGACGCGAAGTTCCCGCCGATCACCATCCCGACGAACAGCAGCAGCCCGACACAGATCGACAACACGCTCAGCGCGCCGTTGGTGTTCAGGCCGATCGCGGTGTTGCCCCCGGTGTCGAAGAAACCGATGTTGTCGGTCAGCCCGAGAATGCCGAAGGCCACCAGGAACAGGCCCATCAGACCGGCACCGATCCGGTAGACCCTGTTCAGCCGGTGGTCGACGGGCAGAGCCTCGTCGAACAGGATGCGCCGCCGCGTCCCCGAGTGCGTGTGTGAGGCCATCTCCGCCTCCTGATCTGGATCGCGGATCGCTGTCAGGACCGTCGACCGCCGCCCCGGCGGGGGACCGCCGTCGCCGGCCGCTCCCACCAATATCCGCCCGGCACGGCCCGGCGGCAAACGGCTCACTGCGCGCCGGCCCCGCGATCCTCCCGGATCTGCGCCACCACCCGCGCGACCGACTGCCGGACCGCCTCCGTCTCCGTCAGGAAACGCCAGTAGTCGGGATGCCGCCCCTCCAGCATCCCGGCCGTCCGGTCCAGCCGCGCCACCGCCTCGTCCAGCGGCCGCGCGTGCCGCGGATCAGGGCTCGTCCGCCCCGCCATCGCCAGCCGCTGCGCGTCACGGATCGCGAACCGGGTCCGCTCGATCTCCGCCTGCGGATCCTTCTGCACCGCGTTCAGCCGCGACAGCCGGTCACCGGCGGCGGAAACGGCCTCGTCCGTACCGTTGAGCAACGCCCGCACCGTGGACAGCAACGACGTGGCGTCCGCCCACCTCTGCGCGTCCCGCGCCGCCTGCGCCTCCCGCAGCTTCACCTCGGCCTGCCGGACGTTCACCGCGGCCTGCTCCGGCACCTGCTGAAGATCCTGCCAGCAGGCCGCCGAGAACCGCCGCCGCAGCTCGCTCAGGACCGGGTCCACCTGCCCGGCCCGGGTGGTCAGCGCCTGCGCGCGGGTCCGCAGACTCACCAGCCGGTGATCGATCTCGGCGGCCTGCTCCGGCAGCCGCTCCGCCTCGACCCGGATCGCCTCGGCCTCCCGCTGCACCCGCCCGGCCCGCTCCAGCGTCGCCTGCGCCCCGTGCTGACCGGCACCCTGATTCAGCTTCGTCAGCTCAGGAGCGAGCGCCGCGAGCCGAGCCGCCAGGTCATCGGCCCTGAGCTCGGTCCGCCGCACGGCGTCGAGCGCGTTGCTCGCCGCAAGCAGCGCCTGCCGGGCCCGCTCCACGGCGGGCGCCAGCCGCGCCAGCTGCGTCTCGGCCTTGCCCAGCAGCGGCCCCAGCGACTCCCCGAACCGGTCCAGCTCCCGCTTGACGCCGACCAGTTCGTCCTTGGCCTTGGTGATCTCCGTCCGCGCCCGCGCCGCGACGGCGGCCTCCAGATCGTCCCGGTCCAGGTCGTAGGCGTCGATGGCCTGGATGTACCGGTTGCTCACCTCGTCGATCCGACGCCCCAGCGCCTCGAAGTCGGTCACGGCCCGACGGGCGGCCGGCGAGTCGTCGACGGCGGTGATGGTCTCTATCGAGATCCGCAGATCCCGCTGCGCGGTGTCCAGCTCGTAGAACGCGGCGGCGGCGGCGTCCTTGGCCGCCTGCGCCTCCGCCCGCTGCCCCTCGGCCCGCCCCCCGAACCACCGCCGGGTCCCCCCGCCGGCGAACGCCCCCGGCAGCACGAGCAGCGCCAGCACCGGCAGACCGACGAGCGTGAGCGAGTCCCGGAGCAGCCGCGACCGCGACGACGCCGACGGGCCGGGGCGCGGCCGGGACCGCGGGGGAGGCGAGTACGACTGCCCGGGTGTCGCCGATGTCGCCGTCACTACCCTCTCCCGTGCCGCGGTGCGCCCTGTGTCCTTGCGCCGATGACATTGTCCCACCTGGAAAAGACGAACACACGAGCCGATCAGTTCACGGTTTCGAGCGACGGGCTCGGATACGGGTTTGCGGGACAGGGCCTCGGGCAATGTAGGCTGTCGACTCGTCCCGGGTGCGTAGCTCAGTGGTAGAGCGCCTGCCTTACAAGCAGGATGTCGGCGGTTCGAAACCGTCCGCGCCCACACAGGTCAGAGCCCCCTTCCATGATCAGGAAGGGGGCTCTGTAGATCATTTAGGGGATATTCGGGAGATCAACTCCCGAGGGCCGTCACGCCACGCTCCGCAGCGTCACCCGCCGTCCTCGCCGCCACCGAGCCGTAAGCGCGTCCAGGCGCTGCCGACGCATCTCCGGCGTGATGTGCTCGTACGTCCCCTCGATGTCCTTCGGCACCCACCCCAGCGACGCGAACCGCAGAGCCCGGTCCACCCGGTCCTCCTTCATCCACGTGTCCGCGGTGTGCCGTGCCCCGCGCATCGTGAACCCCTTCAGGATCGGCTCCCAGCCCTCCCGCCCGGCATACCCGCGCTTCCGCGGGATCGCCTCCCGTCCGTCGGCCGCCGGCCGCAGCTCGCGCCCGAAGTTGCCTCGCAACCACCAGGTCCCGGACGGTGTCGTGAACGGGTGGTCGTACGGCCACGCCTCAAGGTGCCGGTCCAGGAGCCGCGCCAGGAACTCCGGGACGTCTACCTCCCGTGCGCTGTACTTGTTCTTCGGAGGCCCCAGGTACACCTCCAGGCGGCTCTTCGGCGTCTTCCTCCGGTTCGCCTTCCAGCCGTTCGCCCGGCACTCCTCCAGGCGCGCGTCCTCCGCCTTGTGCCAGGCGGCCAACCCCTCCTCGTCGAGCTCGATCGGATCCTCGTGCAGCGACCCGACCTTCGGATCGACGCGGATCACGTGCCGCACGAACGGCTTCCCGTCCACCTTGTCGATCTTCTTGATAAGGCAGTTGTCCTTGTGGAGGCCCGCCAACTCGCCCCACCGCAGTCCCAGATAGCAGTCCGTGAGAACCATCAGCCCCTGCACCCCGCCCAGCCGCTGATAAAGCATCTGAGCCTCCTCGGGCTGCGCCCACACCTCTTCCTCGCCCTCGTCCACGTGGTCCACGCCCGCCAAGATGCGCCGGCCGAAGAGCTTGTTCGTGTGGATGTACCCGGCGTCCTCAGCACCGGACAGGATGCTGGAGAGCAGACTCCGCGCCTGGGCCACGGTGTCCGGGTCATGCGGCCCGTGCGGCTTCGACACCTCCGTCGCCCAGGCCTGCACCGCGAAGACGTTGTTCACCTCCTTCAGCGCGGTGTGCTCCCACTTGGGCAGCAGCAGCTTGTCCAGGAGGTACGCCCGGCTCGACTGCGTCCGCGGCCGCCGGCGGTTCGCCGTCTTCCAGATCTCCACCCACTTACCGAACGGCGTGCCCAGCTTCACCGGATCGATCCACGTACCGGCGCGGATCGCTGCTTCCTGCTCGGCCCCCCACTCCTCCGCCACCTTCTTCGTGGGGAAGCCCGACTCCGTCAGCCACGCTGGCTTGTGCCCGGGGGGCGCCTTGTATTTGCACCGCCACGTGAACTGGGTGGTCTTCTTCCCGTTCCTGACCTTGTGGACCTTCTCTGCGTACGCCATGTCTGATCCCCTGCTGGTGTTCCGGCTGGGGTCAGACGGCCCGCAGATGTGACACGTAGCGCGCGGGCACGCGCACCCAGTCCGGTGATCGCTCGGACTGCGAGCGGGTGATCGCGTCAGCGGCCCGCTGCTTGATGAGGCCGGCGCGCACGACGTACCGGATGTACTCCGGCCGGTCGTCGACGACGATTGCGCACCCGGGCTCCATGTCCGGCTCCAGCTCCATCCAGATGGGGATGCGAGGGCCTCGCGGTGCCTCTGGTGTCCGCGGCTTCCACCGCAGGGCCTGCTGTGTGAAGACGTCGCAGAATGCTGCTGCGCCTTCGGGTGTGATGTCGTCCCAGTGGAAGTGGAAGACGACTGTGGCGCGGCCTTCCGCTTCGCAGATGTGGTCCTTCATGTACGGCGCAAACCAAGCGCCCTTGTGTCGCTCCACTTCAATGGTCAAGTCCATGTCGCATCCCCGATCCGCCGAGTGGTGCCCCCCTCTCGGTGACGGTCCGTGCATGCAACCACACGGGGCGCTTTCACGCCACGGATCTGCAAAAAGTCGTCTATGACTCTGCAACCTCGTCGGCCTCGGAAGCGATCCCCTGAAGGTGTCGGCGGGCCTTCCGGTACCGGGCGGCGATGCGTTCCACTTCCTCGGGTGTGGCGTCCTTTTTCCCTTGTAGAACGACGATGATCTGCCCGTCCGAGTCGTCGGGGCCGAGGTTGAACACCTGGCTTCCGAGGACCTTTCCGGTGCGCAGTTCGTACTCGACATCGGGGGAGAGGCCGAGATCAGGAACGGGTCGGATAGTCGGTTTTTCGCCATCGGTCGCCATGGCCGGATCTCCGCCGGCGAGCACGCGGTCGACCGAGTCTTCGGTCCAGTGCAGCCACCGTGCGTAAGCCTGGACGGTCGTGCGCGTGACCTGACCGACCGAGTCCCCCTCCATCTTCTGGATGGTGCTGCGGCCCACTCCGAGCGCGGCGGCCGCATCCGTCTGCGAGACGCGCGGCCGTCTAGCCAGGCGGGCGGCTTTGAGCTGCTCACCGAGGCGTGCGAAGTCCGAGTCCATGGCCTCCATGATGCACCAATGGGTTGCACGCAGACAGAGCGGATCCGGCTTATTGACCTGCGTGTATTGGGTGCATTGTCCGCAGAGGGTTGCATCAAGTGCCCCTCTGGTGCGCCTTGACCGCACCTGAATGCTTGGATTCCAAGCATATCTGGGTCAGAGTGCTTGCATTGGTAGGCAGAGTGCGCTTAGATCGTAAGCGTGAGACCCCACGGACAAGCAATTCGCGCCTTCCGTACAGCTCGGAATCTGAGCATTCGCCAGGTGGAGACGCTGACCGGCCTCAACCGCGGCTGGCTCTCCCGCCTGGAACGTGGCCAGATCCGAACGACGTCGGAGGACAAGCTCCAGCGGGTCGCCACGGCACTGGACACCAGTCCTGACCTGCTGACTTTCAAGGAGAAGACGCCGTGACCGGAAGGAAGGCCACGCGTAGGTACCACTCCAAGCTGAAGCGCCTCCTGGCGGCCAGCGCCGCACAGCGGCAGACCGCGGCCGATGAGGGCGCGGAGCTCCGCCGGCTGACGCCGGAGGAGGTCGTCGAGAAGCAGCTGCTGCCGTACCGCAGCGTGCGCGTGCTGAAGCAGCGCTGCTACGAGCGCAAGGTCCACCACCACCTGGATGGCGGACGGATCACTTTCACGCTCGAAGACCTTCGCCGCGAGGCCGAGCGCACGGCCGTCGAGCCGTTCAGCAAGGCCTGACACACGAAGGCCGCCCCGGACGTGACCCGGAGCGGCCCTCAGCACCAACCGAAATCCCACTGCAAGGAAGGAGATCTGGCTGTGTCTTCCCAGGCTAACGCCAAGATCGCCAGAAGTACCGAGCCCGAGCTCATCCGCCGGGCCAGGCAGGGCGACCGCGACGCCTTCGGCACGCTCTACAACGAGAACCACGACGTCGTGTTCCGTTTCATCTACTACCGCGTCGGCGGCTCCAGGGTCCTCGCCGAGGACCTGACCAGCGAGACGTTCCTCCGGGCCATGCGCCGCATCGACACCTTCACCTGGCAGGGCCGCGACTTTGGCGCCTGGCTGGTGACGATCGCCCGCAACCTGGTCGCCGACCACTTCAAGGCCAGCCGCACGCGGCGGGAGGTGCCCACCGGCGACATGCTCGACGGCAGCGAGGCCGACAGCACCGAGGACATCGTTCTGCGCGGCGTGGACGCGGCGCAGGCGGCCGAGGCCGTGTCGGCGGCGATGGCCGCCCTGACCATGGCACAGCAGCAGTGCATTCGGCTGCGGTACCTGGAGCACCTCTCCTTGGAGGACGTTGCCGCGCGCATGGGGAAGCGCCCCCAGGCGATCAAGACCCTCACCTTCCGTGGGATGCGCAGCATGCAGCGCCAGTTGAGGGCCGACGGGGTGATGGCCGCATGAACAAGAACATCCCCCACGCCGTGAGGGTCATCCGCGCGGCCATCGCGTCCAGCGGCAGCGACCCGTCCGCCGCCATCGCCCACGCCCTCAACGAGGCCCGTCTGTTGGTGGACCAGGAGCGAGCGGGTGTGGTCCTGCACCGGACGCCGGACGGCGGTTGGGCGCGTGAGCACGAGGAGCGGCCGGCACTCCCGCGCCGGACGGACCGGCCCGAGCCGACGCACACCGAGCTGGAGGCCCAGGCCGTCGCCTGGGACCAGTCGTGCAAGTGGGCGCAGCACGTCGCGGCCACCATCCAGCGCCACGTGGGCTCGCACCCCGCCTTCCAGAACCTCCAGGTTGACGGCGACCGGATCCTCGTCTCGCTGCACATCACGGATCAGTCCCAGTGGGGGCAGTGGCGGGCGTACTTCGGGATCACGCACGACAAGGAGCGGCCGCTCCCGTACGTGGTCAGCGGGGACGGTTACCGGGACGGGGTCCAGGTAGCGGTCGTGGCGTACGACCTTCCCGAGGCGCGGGCGCACGCGAGGCGGACGGCCAAGGCGCCGTACGAGCTGGACGGGCTGGTGTACGACCTGGCGCTGCCGCAGCAGGACCAGCAAGGCGCTATCTGGTACTACCAGGGCGTTCGCGACTCGGACGGGATGCCGCTGCTGTCGATGGACGGCCGCCCCGAGCAGTGCACCCTGCTGAATCTCGCGCGTCAGGTGGGCGGTCTGACGGCCGTCACGGACAACCCGTCGCAGCTGGTCACGCCCGTCATGACGGGGGGCGAGTCCGAATGACGAACCAGACGCCCGTGCAGGCGGCCGTCGTGCAGATGCTGATCGCCAAGCGGCCCGCACTCGGCAAGCTGCCCATCAACTGGGGTCTCCAGCACGACGGCACCATCAGTTTGGATGCGGCTTGGAACGCCAAGCCCAGTGCCATCGGTGAGATCGCCCAGGAGCTGGCGAGGACGCTGCGCGGCAGCAACGCCAAGGTCAGCGAGCCGCAGCAGTCCACCAACTCGCAGCGCCCGTGGCGGACCCACACGGTCTCGGGCATCGCGCACGGCGTGCGGATCCGCTATCAGGGCTTCGAGTACCTGGACGGGCACGGCGACGACGGTCCCATGGGCGGTGAGCCCGCATGATCTGGACGCTCGTAATCGCCATGGTCGTTGGCGTTCTGCTCGTCGTGGCGGGCGCAGTCACCCCGACGGGCGGTGACGACTGATGACCATCTCGCAGCTCGCCCTGGCGGCGAAGCGCGTGATCGAGGCCGCGTGGCTGAACGGGTCGTCCTACGACCTGGCGACGCAGGCCGCCGAGGCTCTTCAGTCCGCCCAGCTGCTCCAGTCGCCGGAGACAGCCGCCGAACGCAACTGCCTCGCCATGGCTGTGATGTTCGCGCTCCAGTGGAAGGAAGACGCGCCGATCGGACTCCGTCAAGGGATCGAGGAGATCCTCACGATGATGCCCGACACCGAGGAGAAGAGCAGCCGCGACCAGGCGGCCGATGCCACTCCCGTCAGCTTCTTCCAGCCGGGCCGGATGTACACGAGGGACGCGCCGTTCCGGGCGCCCGAGGACCGGCCGAACTTCATCTGCGTCGGTGTCGGCGTACACCCCACGAAGGCGCACCCGCGGGCCTTCGGATTCGAGCAGGCCGGCGCCGGACAGTCCTGGTCGTCTGCCGCGCAGCGTCCGGAGGAGTGGACGGAAGGGTGGATCGACCTCGGGTCCGTGCAGCCGGACCGGCTGACCCGCATCTTCGCGGCCGTCCAGGCGCTCCGCGTGGAGGAGCCCACCGACACGGGCGCGCCCACACTCACCGTCTACCGGGCCACGTGGGACGTCGTCCCGCTGGACACGTACACGACGGAGGCCGAGGCCCGGAAGCACGCCGAGGACCACGCCCGGCGCGACCTCCCCACGGCCACCTTCGACTGGATCGTCGACCCGGAAGACGGCATCTCTGAACTGGTCGCCACCGTCGACGGCCAGGAGCGCCCGATCGGCTACACCGTCACCGCCCTGGAGATCGCCGCCAAGTACGACCCGGAGGCCGAGGAGTGAGCGCGTACTACCGGGCCCACCGCGCCCTCACCAGCGGCCAGGCCCTGCGCCCCGCCGAGGCCGCGCAGTTGCTCGCCGAGCTCCGCCGCGAGAACGGCGAGCAGCTCGCCGACGCCATCGCAGCGCAGCTCGACGGCACCTGTCGCCGCGCGCCTGGCGACAGCGCCGCGGCCTACCGGAAGAAGTCGTGGACGTTCGCCACCGTCATGCGCGTCGTGGCCAACATCCGCCGCCTCTCCGCCCTGCCCGTCAGCCCCACCATTCCGAACCCGCGCACCAACGGGAGCACCGCGTGACCACCTTCACCTTCGCGCCGGCCACCCGCGAGACCGCCAAGGCCCGCATCGCTCTCCAGGGCCCCGGCGGCTCCGGCAAGACCAAGACGGCCCTCCGCATGGCCGAGCGGCTCGCCCAGGGAGGCGTGATCGGCCTGGTCGACACCGAGCGGCGCTCCGCCCTCAAGTACGCCCCGGTGCCGGGCCGTCCGGACATCGAGGCACACGAGTTCGCCCACCTGCCGATGGCGTTCTGCTCCCCGGAGAACCTGATCGGCGCGGTGAACGCCGCGATCGAAGCGCGCGTCGCCGTCCTCATCATCGACAGCTGGTCGGCCTTCTGGGCGGGCAAGGGCGGCCTCCTCGCCCGCGTCGACGAGGAGTCGAAGAAGGCCGGGAACTACGGCGGCAAGTTCACCGCCTGGGGCCCCGTGAACGAGTTGGAGCAGGAGATGCTCGACGCGCTCCTGAACTTCCCCGGGCACGTCATCGTCACCATGCGGACGAAGAACGACTACGCGATGGAGGGGAAGACCGTCACCAAGATCGGCGTCAAGACGGTCCAGCGCGAGGGCGCCGAGTACGAGGTCGACGTCGTGATCGACATGATCGCGGGCACGGGCACCGTCACCAAGACCAGGTACTCCGCCCTGGATGGCGCCTGTGTGCACCACCCGGGCGAGGACTTCGCCGAGGCGATCCTGGAGCAGCTCGGCCAGGGCGTCGACCCCGTCCAGGCCATCGTGGACGACCTGGTCGCCGACGGCCTGACGTACGAGCGGGCCCTGGCGCTGCACGCTCGGGCGAAGGCCCGGAACCTCCTCGGAGCCGACCTCCTGCACCCGGTGACCGGCGAGCCTGCGACGCTCGGGCCCGTCATCGCCGAGTACGGGCAGGCCGTCAAGCCCGTCACGACGGGCGTCACCGGCTCGTCAGCGCCGACGTCGGACGCCGAGATCGCCGCCGAGACCGCCAGGGCCCGCGAGGCGATGTACGCGGCGGCCAAGGCCGTTGGTCTCGACGTCGACGCAGCCAGCGCGCGCTTCAAGGCCGAGTACGGCACGGACGCAATCTGGGGTACGGCCGAGCAACTGCGTGCCGCCGCCGCGACGTTCGCCCGCACGACTGCCACCGACCAGGAGCAGGGTCCGACGCCCGTCACGGCCCCGCAGATGCGGATGATGCACGCCTGCTTCGCCAAGGTCGGCCTCGGGGCGAAGGAGGCCCGCGACGAGCGGCTCCGGGTGACCTCGGTCATCATCGGCCGCTCGATCGGCTCGGCCAACGAGCTGACCAAGGACGAGGCGCAGACGCTCCTCGACACCCTCACCAACTTCGGCGACCGGCCGAACGCCGCCGCCGACTTCGCCGCCATGGTCGAGGGCCTCGCCAAGCAGCCCGCCTGATTCACCACTGACCGCGGGCCCGCCCCGACCCCATGCGGGGCGGGCCCGCACCCCCAGAAAGGAGGTGCACCACAGTGGTGAACCCCACCCCAGAGCAGGCCGACGCGATCGAGACGTACGGCGATGGGCTCGACCTCGTCCTCCAGGCCGGCGCGGGCTGCGGCAAGTCCAGCACGCTGAAGATGATCGCCCGGGCGGACCGGCGGCGCCGGATGACGTACGTCGCCTACAACTCGGCGATCGCGGCCGACGCCCGCCGCTCCTTCCCGTCCAACGTGATGTCCAAGACCGGCCACGGCCTGGCCTTCGACCCACGGTACGGCGCGCGGCTCCAACGCCCGCGCCAGACCGCGCACCAGGCCGCCCAGGCCCTCGACGTCCGCTCGATCCTCGGCATCATCGGCGCCACCCCAACGGTCCTCACCGACCGCAGCGGCATGAAAGCGATGACCTCGAAGATCATCATGCGGGCCGCGCTCGACACCATCGAATGCTTCTGCCACAGCGCCGACCCCGAGGTCATCCAGAAGCACGTCCCCCACTTCGACGGCCTGAAGAAGGCCCGCGGCGAGGTCGTGAAGCTGGTCCTGCCGGTGGCCCGGGCCGCCTGGGAAGACCTCCAGGACGACGACAGCGTCCTCAACCTGACCCACGATCACTACCTGAAGATGTGGGCGCTCTCGAAGCCCCGCATCCCCACGGACGTCGTGCTGCTCGACGAGGCGCAGGACACGAACGACGTGCTTTCGGCCGTCCTCCTGGACCAGGAGCACGCGCAGCGCATCGCCGTGGGCGACTCGGCCCAGCAGATCTACAGCTGGCGCGGCGCCAACGACGCCCTCGCCAAGTTCACGGCCGAGCTGGGCTGCCCCGAGCTGACCCTCAGCCAGTCGTTCCGGTTCGGGCCGGCCATCGCCGACCGCGCGAACCAGTGGCTGCGCCTGATCGACGCGCCGCTCCGCCTCACCGGCTGGGAGTCCGCCGAGTCCACCGTCGGCCAGCTCGACGCACCGGACGCGATCCTGTGCCGCACCAATGCGGGCGCCATGGGCATCGTGCTGGAGGCCCTGGCCGCCGGCCGGAAGGTCGCGTTGGTCGGTGGCGGCTCCGCCATCAAGCAGCTCGCGTGGGCGGCCGGAGCGCTCCAGGACGGCAAACCGACCGATCACCCGGAGCTGATGGGTTTCACCAGCTGGGACGACGTCCGGCAGTACGCGGCCGAGGAGGACGGCTCGCTGGAGGTCCTCGTCAAGCTCGTCGACGAGCACGGCCCGGAGCGGATCGTTTCCGCTGCGGACGGGCTGGTGTCCGAGACGCAGGCCGAGCTGGTGGTGTCGACCGCGCACCGGTCGAAGGGCCGCGAGTGGCCGGCCGTCCGGATCCACGCGGATTTCCGGGCGCCGAAGCCGGACCGGCGGACGGGCCTGGTCGTCCTGCCGCGCGAGGAGGCCCGCCTGGCGTACGTCGCCGTGACCCGCGCCCGCGAGCAGCTCGACGACACCGCCCTCAACTGGGTGAGCAGCGTGACGGCGGTGAGCGAGTGAAGGCCCGCCAACGCGACAGTGAGCGCGCTGTTCAGGTCCGCGGCGAGAGCGAGTGGATCAGCGTCACCAACCTCACCGTGCCCACGGTTTGGCTCGCTACAGCTGACGGGCTCATCTGTCTCGACCTGATCGCTGTGGAACTGGCCGCGAACGGCCGTCGCCAGGGTTGGACACTCACCGGCCCCGAGATCGCCTACGCCGCGGACATCCTTCTCCGACGCGGCGCGGACCGATCCCTGATTGCGCGGCGACTCGGGATGGACTACCGGACTCTCCGAGTCTGGTTTCCCACGGACGACACACCACTGAGTGAGGCCCTGACCCGAGTCCACACGTCCGCGGAATGGGCTGAGCGTCGACCGCCCAAGGCTTCGGCTCGATGTGGCACTTACCACGGCGCCCAGCGGCACATCAGGCGCAGGGAGCCGCTGGACGACGCATGCCGTGAGGCCAAGAGGGCTGCCGATCGCCACTACCGCGCGCACGGCACTTATGCCGGTGCTCCGGAGTCCTCGGTGGTCCCGTCATGACGGCCGTCATGTACCCGCAGCCAGCGCAGATTCGTTGGATCTTGACCTACCGAACGGAGGCCCGGCTGTGGACCGCGAGTGGGAGCTGAAGGCCGAGTGCCGGACCAGGGACCCCGAACTGTGATTCTCGAAGAAGACCTGGTCGGCCGCGAAGAGGATCTGCCAGGAAGAGTGTCCCGTCCGTGAGGAGTGCCTGGAGGCGATCCTCCTCCGGGAGGCGGACACGGCGGCCTCGCTGCGCACCGGCATCGTCGCAGGCCTCACGGGAGCCCAGCGCGCGGAGATCGCCGCCTCCCAGGCCAAGCAGGCGCCCAGGAAGAAGCCGAAGCCGAAGGGGCCCGGGCGTCCCCTCGCGCCGTGCGGGACGAAGTCCGCGTACCAGCGGCACCAGCGGAAGGGCGAGCCGATCGACCAGGCATGCCGGGACGCGCTGGCCGCCGGTGCGCGGGAGTACCGGCGCAGCGGATCCACGAAGGTGCCGGCGCCCTGTTGAGCCCCGGTGGCCCGGCGGATGTGACCGGCCGCCGGGCCACCGGCCACCAGCACTACGACGACGAGGAAGAGGGCGAGTGAGCACCGAGGCTGTGACCTGGGCGATGGACGACGCCCCGATGCTGCGGACCGAGAAGGACCGGCCCGACAGCACGGCGCGACACGTCCTCCAGGTCCTCGCCGAGCATGCCCGGTCCGACGGCTCCAACAGCCATCCCTCGATCCTGCGCATCCAGTACCGGACCGGCTACGACGAGCGGACCGTGCAGCGCGCCGAGCGCCGCCTGGAGGCCGGTGGCCTCATCAAGCGGACCGGCACCCGCCAGGGGCGCCCGGTGTGGAAGCTCCAGATGCACCTGCGGCGGCCGGAGTTCGACTGGGCGGAGCTGGAGGCGGAGGCCGAGGCGGGGCGTAAGCAGGCTGCGGAGCGTCAGCGGCGGGCACGGCAGAAGCGTGTCACGCAGTCAGACGACGTGACGGTCACGCACTCAGACGACGTGACAGAGGGGGGTGTCACGTACTCAGAGTCCGTGAGTCACACACTCCCGATGCGTGACGTCACGCACTCTGCGTCCGAATGTCACGCACTCAGTGCCCCCCTAACCACCAATGAACCGTCAGAGAACCACCAGGAACCGTTCGCGGGTCCCGCCGACCCTTCCGGTCCCGCCGCCACACCCACCCCCGGTGACACAGGAGACGCGACAGACGACGTCCTCGAGGGAGAGGTCGTCGACGACGCTCCGGCCGCCGACTCCGACGCCCCGGTCACTGCGCAGACGATCGTCGCCGAGTGGCTGGAACGGTGCGCAGTACGCCCGCCAGGTGCCGTCATCGGCCAGATGGCCAAGCAGATTCGGGTGCTCCTCGATGAGGACGGCATCCACCCCGACCACGTCCGCCGTGGCATCGCGCACTGGATGCGCAAGGGACTCCACCCCGCGACGCTCCCCAGCGTCGTCAACGAGGTCATGAACGCCGCTGTTGGCCCGGGCCCCCTCGCCCACAGCCAGCCCGCTGGCGAGACCCAATTCGACCGCGCTCGGGCCCGTGCCCGAGCCCGAGCAGCAGCACGCCAGGAAGGAGCAGCCCAGTGACCGAAGAAGAAGCCGTAGACCTCACCGAGTACGTCAAGTCGGCGTGCCCCGCCCAGAAGTTCGGCGAGTACACCCCCGACGTCTGGGGAGAGATCCTCGCCCCGTACAGCCTGGACGAGGCCCGTACCGCCGTCCTTGCCCTCGCGGGCCGCCTGCGCTTCATCGCCCCGGCCGACATCGTCGCCGAGGTCAAGGCGCGTCGCGCCGAGCGCATCGAGCTGGCGAACATCGTGGTCGACGGCGACCCAACCCACACGGGTGCGGAGTCTGCTGCCGCCCTCCGCGAGATCATCCGAGCCGCTGGAGACGGCCTCACGGGCCCCAGCAGCATCGCCGGGTCTCTCGGTACCGCCGAGCGCCTCGCGCTTCCCCCAGGCGCCGATCATGGCCCGTACAGCGGCCGCGCAGCCGCCGCCCGAGCCGCCATCGGCAAGATGCCCGTCGGCCGGGACACCTCCGAGGACCCCCGCGGCCGCGCCTGTCGCCGCTGCGGAGCCGCCCCCGGCGTCAGCTGCACCACCGCCGGACGCCGCCGCCGAGACGTCCACCCCATCCGCCTGGAGGACACCCAGCGCGCGGCCGCCGGCCTCCCGCTCCTCGACCACGACCAGGAGCAGGCCCGCATCCAGGCCGCCTCCGCCACCGCCCTCGCAGCCCACGACGACGACCAGGAGCCGGAGGCGAAGGCGTCATGACGACCCCACTCCCGCGTCAGCGCAGGCCCTACCGCTTCGCCGCCATGGCCGTGCAGTGCACCTGGTGCCGGGCCCGCACGGGCGAGCTGTGCACCAACCAGCGCGGCACCGTCGACCGCCGCCGGGACGTGCACTCCGCCCGCGTCATCGAATTCGCCAAGGTCATGTCAACCCGATGCCCCGAGCGAATCTGCCAAGCCCCCGCCGGCCAGCCCTGCACCCTCACCCCCGACGTCCACCAGGCCCGCACCATCGCGGCCTCCCGACCGACCAACACCACGCCATGAAGCGACCCATCCCATGCCGAGACTGCCTCCGCCCCGTCCTCTGGACCACCACCGAGGCCGGGAAGCGCCTCGCCGTCGACCCCACCGCGGACCCCGCCGGGAACGCCGCAGTGTGGAGAGACGGCACCGGCGCCGTCCGCTCCCGCCGCCCCTCGGCCGAGCTCCCCCTCACCGGCTGGGAGCGGCTCCACATGCCGCACGTCGCCACCTGCCCCGCCCGCGTCCAGCAGCCCGCCCTCCCCGGCACCCTGCCGACCGGAGTGACCAGCCTCGACGCACACCGCCGAAAGAAGCGCCGATGAACGAAGTCGTCCGCTGCCGCTACTGCCCGCAACTCCTGCTGACGCCGGAGTCCCGGACCCGCGGCTACGGACCCATCTGCGGCCAGAGACGCGGCCTCATCCCGCGCCCGACGCCCCGCCGTGCCCGCGCGCTGACGCCCGTCACGCCCGTCACGACGCCCACCGTCCACCCCGACCAGACCGCCATCCCCATCCAGCCCCAACTCCCCACGGAGGAATGACCTTGCTGCCCACCCTCACCGGCGTCGGCCGACTCACCGGCGACCCCGAGCTGCGCTTCACCCAGGCCGGGAAGGCTGTCGCCAGCGTCCCCCTCGCGTTCAACTCCCGCCGCCTCAACCAGCAGACCCAGCAGTGGGAGGACGGTGACACCTTCTTCGTCCGCGGCACCGTCTGGGAGCGCCTCGCCGAGAACGCCACCGAAACCCTCTCCAAGGGCATGGAGGTCCTCGTCACCGGCGAACTCAAGACCGAGCGCTGGGAGAAGGACGGCCAGAAGCACGAGCGGCCGGCACTCCTCATCCGCTCCATCGCGCCGAACCTGGCCTTCGCCGTCGCCAAGGTCTCGAAGGACGCCGCCAGCCAGCAGAACGCCCAGGGCGGAGGACAGCGCAGCGCCCAGCAGGGACAGCAGCAGCGCCGCTCCGGAACACCGCCCCACGACGACCCCTGGGCCGTCGACCAGGCCAACGGCTACAGCAACGAACCGCCGTTCTGATGCGCAGAACCCTCGCAGCCCTCGCCGCCACCGCAGCCCTCCTCACCGCCTGCCACTACACCGGCACCACCGCGGTCCCAACCCCCAGCCCCGCACCCCCACCCGTCGCACCAGAGCACACCTGATGGCCGTCCTCCTCCAGCTCAGCGACACCGACGACCTCGCCGAAATCGTCGAAGGACTCATCGCCGGAGCAGACGCCAAGCAAGCCACCGCCCCCGAGACCGCAGCACGCTGGCGCAACCTCGCCCACAACATCGGCGACGGCCTCGACCTCCTCCCACACCCCAGCAACTAGCCCACCAACGAGGACAGGGACCCACCCACCGAGGACAGGGACCCACCTCCGGCCAACCACCGGAGAAGACATGTCCACGATCAACAAGCCCCGAAGTAACCAGGAACCGGAACCGGTTCGGCCCCGGTTCGCGCGCCTGTTCCGCCGCAGGCCGACGCCCGCGCAGACCGCCCACACCAACCTCATCGCCGTCAACCCTGCCGAGTACATCGCCCGGGGGATGCGGCAGGCCGAAAACCTCCGCCTCGCCCGCGAGGACGCCGAGCGCTGGAAGGGCCACGCCGACTCGTACGAGCGTGAGCGAGACGAAGCCCTGCGCGCGCAGGCCCTGCATCTCGCCTGGATCGCAGCCCTCCACCCGGCCACCGCCGTGATCACCCCGGCGCATGACGGGGAGGGATCGCAGGACCTGTACATCGTGGCCGGCGCCTGGCAGATGCACTGGTCCATCCCGGCCGAGCACGCAGACCTCTTCCGGCACGTGACCGCTGTCGACGTGACCGACGAGCGGGCGCAGTGGGATGGGCACGGGTCGGAGCAGCGGGACGAGCGGATCCGCAATCACGTCCGGCTCCTGGCGCTGGAGGAGTTGAGCGTTGACGGCCTGGTGACGGGCGTCATGACGGCCCCGCCGCCCAGCCGGGACGCCGTGCTGCGCGAGGCCTTCGAGGTCGCCCGGGAGGAAGGCCAGCGGCTCGACTACGAAGGGTTCACCGGGAAGGCCGCGGGCGCACGCAGGGTGGCGTACCTGCTGCGCCGCATGATCACCCTCGGCACGCCACCGGCCGTGCAGGCACCGGAGGTGAGCGCTCGCAGGCAGGTCCTCCAGGAGGTGTGGGAGGCCCTGCGCGACACCAGCGACGGCCCGCTCACCGGCGCCATGGTCATCGTCAGCGGACTGATGGAGAAGGCCGGCCAGGCCGAGGCGGAGGCCCCTCATGCCTGAGTCCGCGACCGATCCTCGCGTCGCCAAGCTGGTCGAGGCTCGCCTCCGAATCGCCCACGAGCCTTACGGCACCAGGCCGAACTTCGACCGGCTGCGCCCAGACGAGCAGCAGCTGCTGGTCGACCCGTCACAGCCCGTCATGGACCCGTCGTGACGGCCGTCATCGCATTCGTCGCCCTGGTCCTCTGCCTCGGCGCTCCGCTCTGCGGCCACCACCACGTCCTGCCCGCCATGGCTCGGGCCGCCCGCGCCCGCCGGCGGCCGCGGTGACCGCCCACCGTCGTACGGCCCGCGCCTGCCTCACTGGCGCGGGCCTCACCGCGGCCTCCACCGCCTACGCCGTCACCGTCGGGCACCCGATCCTCGCCGGGGCCGCCCTGTACGTCTCCGTGTTCCTGGCCTGGTGCGCACGCTGCCACTACGCCGGCCACCGCCGACAGCTCGCCGAAGCCGACTGGGAACAGCAGCACGTACTCGGCCGGACGCCTCCGCCGTTGAACCCGTGCTGCCTGCTCTCGCGCCACGGCGACGGCACAGCGCACGACAGACGGTGCACGGACCTCTTTCACCGCCTCACCACCACCGACCTCCGGAGCAGCACGTGAGCTACCCCGCCCTGTTCACCACCCCCGGCATGCGCGACTTCGCAGAAGCCGTCGACGCCGAACGCCAGCGCCAGATCGCCAAGTTCGGCGACCAGCACCACCCGATCATCCGCGGCCCGCACTCCACCGTCCTCTTCCAGGACCTCGCCGAAGGCCTCCGCCGGACCAACGACGACCCGGCACAGCGCTGCTGGATGACGATCCTCCTGGAGGAGGTGTACGAGGCCGGCGCCGAAGGGAACCTCGCGAAGTTCCGGGAGGAGGTCGTTCAGGTCGCCGCGGTCTGCCAGGCGATCATCACCGACCTCGACCGGCAGGCACAGCGTCCCGGCGACCCGTCATGACGGGCCGCCTGGAGATCCTCGGCGAGGACGGCGAGTGGCACGAGGTCCCCGGCATCACCTCCGTCGAGTTCGAACCCGAGCAGCCCGAGCCTGAGCAGGGGATGACACTCCAGCAGTTCGTCGAGCAGACCCGGCCGCTGCGTCAGGCCTACGTGCAGGTCGTGCACGCCTATGCCGAGGCTGCCAGACCCGTCGTCGAGGCCGCGGCGCGCGGCATCGAGGCGTACGGCCGCGTGCTCCGCCAGGCCGGACTCATCGACCAGGAAGGTCGCTTCGCCGTGCGGCAGGACCGGCCCGCCTGGCACTCCCCGGGACCACCGCCGAGGAGGACGTGATCATGGCCAGTCCCCACGACGACCGCGAGATCGAAGACGCCATGCAGTGCATCGCCAGATCGATGAAGCAGTCGATCCTCAAGCACCTTCGCCGCATGGCCTGGGAGGACTACAAGCGCAGCGTGCTGACGTCCCGCCGAGAACAGGCTGTAGCCGCCCTGCGCCGGGACCAGGCCTGAGCATGCGGAAGGGGCGCGCTTCACGTCTCGCCAGACCAGCGCGCCCCCAGCAGTGATCACCGTACCCCGCCCGCCACAGGAGCCACGATGACCACCGCCGACGACCTCAAGACCGTCATCAACCACTGGACCGACCTCCAGGCCGCCCTTGCCGCCCCCCAGGCCGGCACCTGGCCCCCTGTCATGGGCATCGCCCGCCTCCACGACCACCTCCGCGCCGACGAAGCAGCGTGGGCCCAGCGCGCACTGGAGCGCTCCCCCGAACAGCTTGGCGCCACTGCGGCACCCCTCCGCATCGGCATCCTCGACACGATGACCGCCATCGACGTGCAACTGGTCGAGACCGCCGATGTCATCGCGGGCACCATCCAGCGCCTGCCGACCACCCGCGTCCCGATCCGAGTGGCCGGCCCCGGGGACGACGTCGCCCTCCAGCTGCGCACGCTGATCCTGCGCGACGAGGCCGACGATCGCCGCTGGTCCCTCACCGACCCCCGGCGCCGGACCGGACCGTACGCGGCCGCATGGCTCCTGGCCCGTCATGACGGGGCGCCCGGGCCCTTCGCGAAGCTGACCGGCGTACAGCGTGACCAGATCGCCTCGGCCGCCCGCTGGGCCGCCGGACAGATCGAGCAGGCCCTGGAGATGACGCGGAAGACGCAGGTCCTGGAGCGGCCGTGTCCGCACTGTCGCGGGGTGCTGCGCATCGAGGGCGGAGACGGGAGGCCGCCGACAGTTCGGTGCCGTGGTTGTGGGCGCACTTGGTCAAGCCCGGAGAGGTGAACCCTGGCGTTACAGGCTTTGAGCAGACCCATACTTGCAACTCTACAAAGGGCTATGTAGAGTCTCTACTACTGGCCCGGCAGGTGGCACCTACCGGTCAGCGGCAGAGGCGACGCAAAGGTCTCTGATGCTGGCCAGGTGGGTGCCTCCTGCTGGGACACAACCCGCACGGTCGATGCTCCCGGAAAACACCTTGGCCGGAGCGCCGGGAGATCAGTCGACCTCCACGAAGGAACCCTCATGACCACCACACCCTTCCCGTCTTTCAACCCCGCGGAGCGAGGTGAGACCGCATGACCATCCGACTCACGACCACCGTGGCCAAGACTTTGGCCGCCTTCCTGGCAGACCCCGACGCCCCCCAGTACGGCATGTCGCTCATGGATCAAACCGGCCTCGCGAGCGGAACCCTGTACCCGATCCTGATGCGCTTGCAGAAGGAGGGGTGGCTCGAAGCGTCGCCGGAAGACATCGACCCCGCCATTGAGGGTCGGCCCCGCAGGAAGAACTACTTGCTGACCCAGACGGGGCGGCAAGAGGCCCGACGAGCCCTAGATGAGTTGCACAAGGCGACTCAGGTGTCGAGCCGATCTCTCGGGCGGGCTTTGCCCGCGATGTAGCCCTGACATGAAAGGCACAACGAGGTGAGCACACTCACTATCGAGACCCTGGGAGAAGCCGGGCACGGCATGACCGTGCTCGGTGTAACCCAGCCCGAATGGATCGCCGCGGTCGTTGCGGCGATCGTCGTCCCGCCGCTCCTGGGCTGGATCAGCATGTTCAGGCGCAAGGCGACCCAGCAGCTGCCGTATTTGCTGCTACAGATCGCCAAGCTCCGCATCCCGCGCGAGCAACGGGACTATCTCTTCTCGGAGGTCTGGGTACCCGATCTCCTCGCTCACCTCAACGACACTAAGAAGAGCAAGATCATCCGCTACACCAAGGGGGTTGGGTTCGCCGTGTCGCTCGCGCTCTACGGAGCGCGGGCCACGGCGAATGTCATGAGCCCCCGCCCCTGGAGGTGGAAGCTCCGCCACCAGTTGAGGCTGTACGACTTCGCGCTCGTCGGATGCGTACTCCTTGAAGCGGCCGTGGGCACCGTCGCCCTCTGGCGCGACCTGACCTGGCCGTGGGTGGCATGCCTCTCTGCCGCCCAGATTGTGGGCGTCATCCTCTTCACTCGCTGGCGCAGGAAGGTGGGCCGCGAGCGGTACGGACTCGACGCCTGACCGAATACGCATTTGATGAGCCGCCCGACACTGCGGGCGGCTTCGTCATGCCCAGCGCCTATCCCGCGACGTCGATGCCCAACTCGGTGTCCGGTCGGCAGAAGTCGCAGCCGGTGACGTTCGGATCGGTGAGCGCGGCCCGGGCGTCGTGCGGCGTGATCGGGTGAGGGGCGCCCTCGATCATCGTGCAGTCGTCGACGTGGATGACGGCGGGCTCGGGCCCGCGCGCGGTGCGGCGCTGCTGGACGATGTAGCCGGTCTCGGGCCGCGCCTGGGCGAGGGCGGGGAGGCTGCGGCCGCCCTTTACGGGCCGGGCCGAGCGCCGGCGGGGCGGCGGCTGCTCGGCCTGATCGAGCGCGGCCTGGACGGCAGCGTGCTGGAGTCGCAGGTAGGTGCCGATCGTCTCGTGGTCGGCCAGTTGCTTGTCGAGGTGCGCGAGGATCACGCGCAGGCGCGCGGGGTCCGGCGGTAGCTCGCTCATGCGTTCGATTTTGCCACTCTGAACCGCACCGGTCCACGAACGGCAGCCTCCGCAGGCTTCACCTCCTGCGCACCCGGGGGACACACCTCCGCGAGATACTCATCGGCATGAGTTCCATCAACGGGAGCGGCAAGCAGCCGGCAACGTCGCCTCGGATATCCCAGCGCGAGAAGGACGGCGCCTGGGTGATCGCGGTACACGGCGACTTCGACGCGGGCTCGTCGCCGGCGCTGGCCGAGACGGTGGGCACAGCGGCCCGGACTTAATCGCCCTGTTGGACATCGTCAAAGCTCAACTGCACCCCATCCCATTCGCATTTATGGCAGGAGCACGGTAGCCACGACTGCGGGACTGGCGACCACGCGGTATAGACGCCCCGTCCGCTATATGTGGACATACTGACTCGGTATTCTACGGGCCCAGAGGGTGAATCCCACGCGGCGAGGCAGTCAGGCAGACGGAGCGAAACCAACGCGTCCCGGAAGCCCGTGAGCTGGATCGGAAACTCCGTGATGTCCGGGCTAGCTAGTGGATGATTGTCGCGCTGATCCGGAAAGGACAACGTTTCAACGCCAACGTAGGTGAAGTTGGCCCTGCGGCCCAGGCCTCGACGTTCGGGAACTGTGCGTGCCCATAGCGCCGCGTTCCGAATCCGCACGTCTGTCTCGCCTCGGTTCTCCAGCACGAGGTCGACCCACCGCTGAACACGGGGTGTCCTGCCGTCCGGGGTGTACCTGAGGAACATATTACCGACGTGCGTCACTGAAAGCCGTGGCCGCTTGCGCTTGTAGGTGGCGTACGACACCGCCATGTTCGCGGCGGAGACCACAGCCGCGCTAGCTCCGATGAGACGTGCGATGTTGTCCGGTCCTGACACGATTCCCCCTCTCGCTACCCGCGCCCATGCAGAACGGTCTGTGGGAAGAATCGCCCACGCGCTTGCCGCGCATGCTGGTTCTGAGGAGGTTTTGAGCATCAGGGCACGATCCGGGGCCCGGGGGGAGCTCCTCCTGGGTGGGCTCCGCGAACCAGATGGCGGGCATGGGCGACAGGTCGCGCATGGCTGTCCAGGCGGAGGGCTCTGGCCGCAGTTCCGTGATCCTCAGCTGGAAGCCGTTGAGCCCTCTACGGGCGCCTGCTCTGTGGGCGAGGCGGGCGGCCGGCGGCGAAAGATCTCGGCCACAGCTGTATTCGTGACCACGATGACCGCCATGGCTATGGCGGCAACAGGACGCCCGACGCCGTACAAGGCCGCTGCTCCACCACCCAGCACCGCCGCCTTGACCACGAGCACGAGCGGCAGCCTGGGCCGCAGCCGGGCCCTGGGCGCCGCGAACGAGGACCACAGCACCATGGCCAGCAGGGGCGTTCCCACGCCGAGCAGGATACGGAGGACCTCGTCGTGGCTGACGGCGAATCCCCACCAGCTAAGGCACACCAGAGCGACGAGTTCCACCAGGAACGCGAGGAGTTCGTTCGCGGCGTACCAGTGCCGCTTGTCTATCACGACCGCGACGCCAGGGCCTGCTGACATGGAGTCCTCTCGCCGCACAGGCACCCAGCATGCCAAGGCGGCGCCGCGCGCGGTGTGCTTTCACGGGACTGCGGCCAGAACCAGGCGGAGGCCAACAGCTCGTTCCCCCCCAATTGGTCGCGGACGCGACGGGAATGACCTTCGCGTCTACTCCGCCGGGTCCTCCTCTGCGTGCCGCACCGCCCGCTTCACGGCCTGCTCCAACTCGTACCGCGACATGGACACATCCTCGCGACCGGCGTACTCGGTCAGCGCCGCCTGGGCGACCATCGCGGCCTCGCGCCACTTCAGCCTCTGCGCTTCCCACGCCTCGCCTTGGAGGCCGGCGAGCCGCGCCCGCTCCTGCTCGGCGGAACGTTCCAGCTTGATCAACTCATCGGGGATATCTGCCACGAACGGATCCTAAGCAGCACCCCGTCATGACGCCCGTCGGCACACGTCACGACGCCCCCGACCTCAACTCGAGGCGAGGGCGCAGCGCTGTCTCTCTCGCTTGAGCAGGTACTTCATGGCCGGGCGGCCTGACATACCGCTCGGCCGTTTTTTACTCCTCTGACGGGAGTGCGTCCGGGTCCTCGGTGAGGATCTGCCGGACCCTGCCGAAGCTGATGTCCAGTTCCTTGGCGATCGCGCGGAGCGTCATCCCGTCGTCCTTCATCTCCTGCACGGCCTCCCGCCGGCGCTTTCTCCACTCTTGGCGAGCGGCCTCCATGGCCTTGTCCAGCCGCCGGGCCCGCTCCGCAGGTGCCACGTCTACCGCCACAGCGGCGATGGCTTCGCGCACGCGCCGCACCTCCTCCGGCTGGTCGTCCATATCCGTCCCTCTCCGGGGATGGGGAGGTGGATCTCTCGCGCCGTCTTGTGTAGTTAGACTACACATGTGTAGCTTGACTACACAACGGCACGGAGGCCCCCTCCGGCCTTGATCAACAACAAAGCCCCGGCCCGGAGCGGCAACTCCACATGGGCCGGGGTGCCGAATCCCCTGAGCTACCAGGAGAAACAGCCGTGGAACACGGTACCGACCTGCCCACCTCGCAGCCCAGCCCCCACGACCCGCGCACCTGCAACCTCTGCGCCCTTCTTCGCCACCCGGCCCAGGCGCGCGTCGGCCGCGAGCTCACCCGCCACCTCGCCGCCAACCCCTTCCCGCGACAGGCGGCGAAGGCATGAGCCGCCGCCCGCCCGGCCGCCGTACCGTCCGCGTCCTCGCGCTCCTCGGCCTCGCCATCACCCTCACCGGCCTCGCGATGACCCTCGGAGGCCGCTGATGGGCGCCTTCGACTGGCTCCGGCCCGGCCGCGACCACCAGCTCGCCGACGACATCGCCGCCCGCGGCCGCGTCGCCCGCTCCCGCTCCGCCACCCGCGCCGCCCGCGCCGGCCAGGACTGGGAGGACAAGGACCGCGCCCGCGACCGCCGCGGCGACCGCCTCACCATCTGGTCCCGCAGCTGACTCCCTGAACCGGCCGCCCTGCCACCTCCCCGGCAGGGCGGTCACTCCCGTGAGGAGCACCCTTGAATACCCCACCCGCCCGCACCGGCCGCGGCCTCGGCGGCCCGGTCGCCGTGGCCTGGTTCCTCGTCCTCGTGATGATGCTCGCGGCCGCCGCCTGGTCCATCAGCTCCAAGCTCATGGGCTGGGGCATGGACGAGGAACCGGCCTACGCGCTGTCCCTGATGTTCGACCTCGCCGGCTTGCTCTGCGCGCAGTACGCGAAGAGGGCGATCGAGCGCGGCACGCCCGCCGGCCTTCCGCGCCTCGCCGTCCTGGCCTTCGTTGGTGTCTCCGGCGTCCTCAACTGGAGCCACGGCCGCGAGGTCGGCGGCATCGTCGGCGGCATCGGTCTCGCCTCCATCAGCCTCGCCGTCGAGCTGCTCTTCGAGCTGCACCGCCGCGACGTCCGCGATGAGCAGCGCGCCGCCCGGGGCCTGGTCGCCGAGCGCATGCCCCACATCCCCGTGCTGGCGTGGCTGATGTTCCCCCGCGACGCCTGGGGGACTCTGCGCGGCGCCGTGCGGACGCGCCTCGACACGCTCGACACCGTCGAGGCGCCCGTCATGACGGCCGTGACCAGCGTCGACAGGATCATGGAGCAGCCTGTGACGGCCCCCGTCACCACCCCCGTGACGGCCCCGGCCGCGCCCCCGGCACTGCCCAGCCGGCCGACTCCTCCGCCCCCGCCCGCGCGCAGGCCCGCGCCGCGTCCGCCCGTGGTCCCGGCCGGCGCGCGCCTCCTGCCGGTCATGTGCCGCCAGGCGGTCCCGCCGGCCCCCGCGGTCCCGTCCGCCGAGCCGCACGCGCCGATCCAGTACAGCGACCCCCGGTGCGGCGTCATCCGCGCGCTCTACAACACCCAGCCGCCGACGCGCCCCGGCACCAAGGCCATGCGCACCGCGATCGTCGCCGCAGGCCTCAGCGACGCCTCCGACGGCTTCATCCGCGGCACACTGCGCGCCGAGGTCGAGCGGTACGAACCCCACCTGGAGCACCTGCCCGCCGCCCCGTTCGCGATGGGGGCCTAGCCGTGGCCGTGACCGTCGCCTTCGGCGCGGCCTACGCGGCGAGCGCCATCAGCGCGCTCGCCGCCCTCCGCCATACCGAACCCCGCGCCGTCCTCCCGGTCACGGCCACCGGCGCCCTCATCCTCGCCATCGCCGCGCTCGTCGCGGCCATCCTCCACTGAGGACCTCCGCATGCTCCAGGCCCTGCCACCCCTGAACATCCCCACCTACGGCATCGTCTCCCTCGGCGGAGTCACCGTCGGACTCAGCCTGTTCGCCTGGGACTTCACCCGCTGGTGGACCAGCCACAAAAAGCGCTTCGCCCCCAAGGCACTCGCCGCCCTCGCCCCGCAGATCCTGTGCCTGGCCTACGGCGCGCTGCTTATCCTGTCCGCCGGCGGCATCATCGGAGCCTCGGCCGACTGGTCCCTGTGGGGTACCAACCAAGTCGGGGACGTGGTCCTGATCTACGGCCTGGGGGCGCCCACGCCAGCCGTGACCCGCTCCACCCACCTCGCGCTCACCCCCGGCGGGCACGCGGCCGTCATCATCATCACCGTCGTCATCATCGCGGTCTGCTCGAAGCGCGGGTTCCGCTGGGACTTCGTCCGCCAGATCCTCGCCGGGGTCAGCCTCGGGCTGGCGTCCAGCATCGCGGGCTTCATCGGATTCGCCGTCGCACCGACCGTGTCCTGGGTCGGCGACTACGTGGCAGGCCTGCTGTGACCGCGCCCGAAGAGCAGCCCGCCGAGGCCGAGCAGGAGACGGCGGGGGAGGAGGACGAGTCGACCGGCCGCGGCCCCGCCGTGGCGCTCACGGTGCTCGGAGCGGTCGCCGCCTGGCGCCTCATCGCAACCTTCCCCGAGGTGGCCCTGGCCGCCGCCGGAAGCCTCGGCACCATCGGCGTGCAGCAGGCCCGAGCCCGCTGGGCAACGCGTGGCGCCGGCACCGGCAGCGAGGGCGAGGACGTCGAGCCGCCGGACGTCGGCGAGGCACTCCGCCGCCTCGTCGGCGACGACAAGGGCGTCCTCCTCACCGTCCTCCAGAAGGATCTCGGACTCCCCGACACGAAGGCCGTGAAGGCTCTCCTGGAGGCCGAGGGCATCCCCTGGAAGTCCGGCCGCACGCGAGAAGGGAACGGGCCGTCCGTACGGGCCGAGTCCATCCCGCCCGCGCCCTCCCCCGCCGCCGACTCCCATGGAGACGGTTGTTGTTGCAGGTCAGGCGACAACAACAACGCCAACACCACCGTGCCGTCCTCGGCGGGAGAGCGGTCGCGTGTACGACGCATCCGGTCCGCCCGCGCGCTCTACGACCCCAACGACAACGTGCGCCGCCACACCTCCACCAAGGGGGAGTCGTGATCCAACGCCTCCTCGTTGCCGCTTACGAGTACTGCGCGAAGTGCGGCTGGTGGGTCAAGGACTGCGGTCGCTAACCCTCACAGCACGATCGGGGTCGAAGGAGACGGTGTACGGCTGTCCCCTCTTCCTCACGAACACGTGCGAACAGCTCCCCAGAGCAGGACCGGACTGGGACCATAACCCTCAACAGGAGGCCTGTGGGGGACATATGGAGTGGTGGCTAGCTGGTACCTGGGGCGCAGTGGGCGCACTGCTGGTCGAGATCAGAGACCTCGTCCAGGTTCTCCAGGTGAAGAAGAAGCTGCCTTGGAAGGTCAGGGGCGGGCCGCCGAGGGGTATCTATCTCTTGGCAGCAATTCTCAGGACAGCTCTAGGCATCGGCGTGGCCGTAGTGCTCGGCACATTCGGGCAGATCTCAGGTGGCTTCGGAGCCGTCATCGCTGGCATGGCGGCCCCAAAGATCATCGAAAGTCTACGTACCCAAACAATCGCCTCGGCTCCACAACCCCAGGCACATGAAATGATCAGGAACCAAGCAACGCCAGCGCCGAGTCGGAGGACAGCTTCGGAGATCACCGAAGGAGAGGCGGCCCAAGATGCGACGTGACGGCGCGCTGGCCCAACTCTGGGCAGTCATGAGCCGGGAACATCCGATCTTCGCTGAGCCGAAGCGACCGACCCCGCTCCGCACCGCAAGCACCCTCTGGTCGACAATCAACCGCACAAACAGCGCCTTCCCGAAGTATCAGGTGGTCAGCGAACAGGCAATCGTAGATCTGACTGGCTCTGACCTGAGCGGCGCCTACCTCTTGGACGCCGAGCTGTACGGCGCAAACCTGGTCGACGCCAACCTGATTGGCGCCGACCTCACCCGCGCCAACCTGACCAGCGCTGATCTCACCGGTGCCAACCTCACCGGCGCCCTCCTAGACACGGCTGATCTCAGCGGCGCTGACCTGACCCGCGTCGGTCTGAATAGTGCCGACCTATCCGACGCCGACCTCACCCGCGCCATCCTGACCGGCGCCGACCTCACCCGCGCCAACCTGACCCGTACCAATCTGTTCGGCGCCTACCTGTACAACGCCAATCTGAACAAGGCCTCCTTGATCGACGCCAACCTGGACGACGCCAATCTGGCCCGCGCCAACCTGACCGGTGCCGACCTGACCACTGCCCATCTGAACGATGCCAACCTGACTAACGCCCGTCTGATCAAAGCCCGTCTGATCAGAGCCAATATGGTCAATACCCGTCTAGACGGGGCACGCCTTGAGGATGCCAGCATTCACGATGCCAATCTGTCGAAAGCCAACCTGACTCTCGCCAACTTGACTCAAGCCAACCTCACAAAGGCCAACCTGGCCGACGCCAACCTGACTCGCGCCACCCTGATGCGCGCCACCCTGAGTTACGCCACCCTGATGCGCGCCAACCTGATGCACGCCAACCTGAGGCGCGCCGAACTGAACGATGCCGTCCTGCACGATGCCAACCTGGCCGACGCCGACCTGGCCAAAGCGAACCTGGTCCGCGCAGACCTGACCGACGCCAACCTGACCAATGCCGTTCTGGCCGACACTCTCCTGGTCAGCGCGCGCCTCGTCCGCGCAGATCTGACGGGCGTGATGGGGCTACGTTTGGCTCAGCTACCCAACGTGCTTTGGTCTCGCAGCACCCAGTGGCCTGACGATAACTTCCTTGCAGACGTGGCCGCTCGATCCGAGCCAGCTGGCCCAGGGCTCTATAGGGTCAGGGGGCAGGAGTCCGACGTACCGAACGGCAGTCCACTGGCCTCGGTGTAGATCCGGGCATCACGCGGGACGCCCTGATCCGCCGTCATGACGGCGCCTCGTGCGTCATCCTGTCCCCATGCCGACCGTCATCCGGGCCACCGGGGAATCCAAGGACATGACCTTCGACGAACTCGTCCAGTTCGTCGAGGAGGCGCGCAAGGCCGGCGTCCCCGGCGACCGCCCCGTCCGAGCCGAGCTGTCGTACAGCGGGAAGATCAAGCAGATCGAGATCGCCCTCAGCGATGACGACGACTGATGCCACTACCCTCCGGTTCGTGGACTGGAAGTGGACTGTAACCGCCATACTGCCCGTCGCTTCTCTCGTGCTGGGCGCGTGGCTGAACCAGCTGAGCGAGAGTCGTCGTGAGACTGCTGCGCTGGTACGCGAGGCCAAGGTTCGTGAACTCGATCGAGAGCAGGCTCGTATCGAGCGCCGCGAGTCCTTCGAGCTCACTCATCTCGTCGAGGTCACTAACCTGCTGCTTGAGTTGTACGACGCCTCCTACCGCTGCAATAGCCGGGCCATTGACGGTCATCCTCTCGGTGAGGCTCGTACTGAACTGCAGCGCTGCAACAGGCAAATGACGCGCCTCAAAGGGTTCGTGCTGGATGAAACTGTGCGCGGCCTGGTTGACGCAGCGCACTCCCAAGCCAACAGGCTCAGTGAGGATACGGCCGGTGACTGGCGAGTGCAGGCAGGGATCGTCGACCAGCTGGAGGCTGCACAGGAAGCCTTGGCCCAGCGCATTCGGGCTATCTACAGCACGCAGGCCGACCGTTCGTGAGTAGATGCTGGCCCGCCTGTCTCGGTTGTGACCGAAGTGCTGTGGCACCTGTCATCACAGCTCCTGACGGGCGTCACGGTCGAACGCAACGTCACAGCTACGCGACAACCGCCCGCCGGCTCGACCTCTGCCGCAACGATGCCCCTCGATAACCGACCCACGGGGGAACCATGCACACGCGCCACGCTGTTGCCGCCGTCGCCATCGCGGCCGCCGCGCTCACCGGCTGCACCAGCACCACCGAGCACAGCACAACCAGCTCCAAACCGAAAGCCACGTCGAGCGAGCTCACGCAGGGGCAGAAGGATGACGCCCTCGCAGCCGCTGGCATCCCACCTGAGCCGACCGCAGCCAAGCGGGCCGAGCTGCTCCGCGCCCTCGCCGCGGCCAACCCCGACATCGTCAAGTACGAGGACAAGGCCGTCGATGCCGCCCGCAACCAGTGCAGCGCCATCAACGGCGGCGGCGCCCGGCTCGACTACTTCGCCGCACAGCGTTTCACGTACAAGGACGTGACCACCAGCGAAGCGCAGGGCAAGCAGATCAACGCGGCGCTCAAAGGCATCGGCTTCTGCAAGGTCTGACGTGACCTAGTTGCTTTCCGGATCGGCATGATCCATCCTGGGCGCAAGTCCGGCGTGCCCGGACACACATACTCATAACCAGATTCACCGGCGCCCACGGGCGTATCAGGAGGCCCGCCACCGCGCGGGCCTCCGCCATGTCCAGGGGGTGGACCCATGGGCAGCTCCAACCCCGTCACCGACGCCGAGCGCGAGCGCGTCCGCGAACTGCACGCCGCGGGCAAGGGCCGCAACGAGATCGCCACCGAACTCGGACGCTCCGGCCGGACGATCAGCGAGATTGCCAAGAGCCTCGGCCTCTCCTTCGCACGTGCCGGCGAAGTCCGGCAGGCCACCGAGATCCGCCAGGCCGACCTCGCCGATCGCCGCGCCGCCCTCGCCCAACGCCTCCAAGACATCGCCGAACGCGAGTTGGAGAGGGTCAACCAGCCGCACACCTACTTCGACTGGGGCGGCAAGGACCACGACTTCGACACCTACGACGCCCCGGAGCCCACCCCCGCCGACAAGCGCGCCCTCATGGGCGTGGTCGCCACGGCCATCGACCGCTCGCTGAAGCTGTCCCCGGCCGAGCAGGACACCGAGGGCCTGGCCGCCGTCGACGCCTGGCTGAAGGGGATGATGGGCGGCAGCTGAGGGGGACGTCGTGGTTCAACCCCTCGTCGGCAAGCAGCTGCGCGCCACCACCCTTGCGACCGCCCGCGGCAACCTCTGGGAAGGCGCGGTCCGGTCCTCGAAGACCGTCAGCAGCGTCCTGGTCTGGCTGAAGTACATCCGCACCGGCCCGCCCGGCGCCCTCCTCATGGTCGGGAAGACCGAGCGCACCCTGAAGCGCAACATCATTGACCCGATCATCGAGATGGTCGGCGTGAAGCGCTGCAAGTACAGGGCGGGCGCGGGCGAAGTCGTCATCTTCGGGCGCACCATCTACGTGGCCGGCGCGAACGACGAGCGGGCCGCCGACAAGATCAAGGGCATGACCCTCGCGGGCGCGTACTGCGACGAGGTCACCACCTTCCCCGAGAGCTTCTTCTCGATGCTCGGGACCCGCCTCTCCGTCGAGGGAGCACAGTGGTTCGGGACCACCAACCCCGAGGGCCCGAACCACTGGCTGAAGAAGAAGTTCCTGGACCGCGCGCGTCTGCACCTGCGCCGGGACGGGACGGTCGTCGAGTCCAGCGACCCTGGGGTGCTGGACCTCCACCGGTTCAGCTTCAGCCTGGACGACAACCCGTACCTGCCGCCGGCCTACGTGGCCAACCTGAAGATCGAGTATCAAGGGCTGTTCTACCGGCGGTTCGTCCTCGGCGAGTGGTGCCTGGCCGAAGGCGTCGTCTACGACATGTTCGACGAGGCCCGGCACGTCGTCGACGTGATCCCCGAAGTCCGGCACTGGATGTGCGTCGGCCTGGACTACGGCACGATCAACCCCTTCGCCGCGGTGCTCCTGGGCGTGGGAACGGACGATCGGCTGTACGTCGCCTCCGAGTACCGGCACGACTCCCGAGCCGAGCGACGGCAGCTGACGGACGCCCAGTACAGCCTCGCTGTACGGGAGTGGCTGGGCACCTACCGGCACAGGGGCGGCGAGGGCGTCACCCCTCAGTGGATCTTCGTGGACCCGTCCGCCGCGTCGTTCATGACGCAGCTCTGGTCCGACGGGGTCCAGGGCGTGGCCAAGGCCGACAACGAGGTCAAGGACGGCATCCGCAGCGTCAGCGTGGCGCTCGGCTCCAACCTCCTGCACGTCCACCGCTCCTGCGCCGGCCTCCTCGCCGAGCTGCCCTCGTACGCCTGGGACGAGAAGGCCGCGGCCGCTGGCGACGACAAGCCGTTGAAGGTCGACGACCACTCCGTGGACGCCCTGCGGTACGCCCTCCACTCCTCGGCGCACGAGTGGCGCCACCTGGTCCGCGCCAACCTGGAGGTGGCCGCATGACGCCCGGAGAGATCACGCTGCCCGTGCACGTCCGCGTGGGCGACACCGAAGGCCACTGGGGCACGATCACGTTCCCCGCCGGGGACGGCCCACTCACCGAGGCCACCATCCGCCGCGAGACGGCAGCGTTCTTCCGGGAAGCCGCCGACCGGCTGGAGAACCCGTGCGACTGCGAGGAGGTGCCCGATGCCGCTCCCCACTAAGAGCGTCCGGTGGCCTCCGGTCCACCCCGCCATCCAGGCCGACATGGCCGACTGGTCCGCCTGGTTCTCCGCCAACCCGGACCGGCTCTCCTACCGGTACCGCAACCGGCACCGCGACAACGCCCGCTTTGGGCCCCCGGAAAACCGCCCGAGCCAGTACCGGGGCGGCGTGGTCGGCCGCGTAGCCCGCTGGTTCTGGGGCGAGCCCACCCCGCTCGGCGAGAAGCGCGCCAACCTCCACATGCCGCTGGCCCGGGACATCGCCCGCACCAGCAGCGACCTCCTGTACTCCGAGCCACCCACACTCAAGGCCGAGAACAAGGCCACCCAGGCACGGCTCGAAGACCTCATGGACCTCGGGATGAAGCGCACCCTGATCGCCTCGGGCGAGACCGGGTCCGCGCTCGGAGGCGCGTACCTACGGATCGTCTGGGACGACGCGATCCGACCTGGGCCGTGGATCAGCATGGTCCACGCGGACGGCGCCGCACCGACCTTCGCGCACGGAGACATCCTCAGGTCGGTCACGTTCTGGACCGTCCTCGTCTGCGACGGGCAGCGCGTCGTACGGCACCTGGAGCGCCACGAGCCCGGCCTGATCCTCCACGGGGTCTACGACGGCACCGAGGAGAACCTCGGCAAGCCGCTCCCGCTGGAGGCCTTCGACGAGACGAAGGAACTGCTGCCGGCCCGACAGCTGCCCGCAGGGATGGAGAAGCGGCTCGCTGTGTCGTACATCCCGAACACGATGTTCGCGCCGGACTGGCGAGACATCCCTGGCGCGGCCGGCCTCGGCACCTCGGACTACCAGGGCGCCGAGACGTTCCTGTCGTCGATCGACGAGACGTACACCAGCTGGATGCGGGACATCCGCCTCGCCAAGAGCCGGATCATCGTCCCGTCCGGCTACCTCCTTAACCTCGGCCCCGGGCAAGGCGCGGTGTGGGAGGACCGCGAGGTGTACGCCCCGATGAACGTCCCGCCCACCAGCGACCAACAAATCACCCTCAACCAGTTCATGATCCGGCACGAGGAGCACCGGGCCACGATCGAGGAGCTGGTCAGCAAGGTCATCCGCAACGCCGGATACTCAGGTGGGACCTTCGGCGACGACTCCGCCGGCCAGGCCGTCACCGCGACCGAGATCAAGGCCCGCACCGCCCGGTCCATGACCACCCGGGCCCGGAAGGCAGAGCTGGCCGCGACCGGCATCGCGGACGTCGTCGAGACGTTGCTCATCCTGGAGTCCAGCGGCATGTTCCCAGGCGTAACCAGGGTCGAGGTCGAACGCCCCGACGTCGACTTCCAGGACAGCGTCCAGGACGACATCAAGACCCTCGCCGAGACCGCCTCCCTGCTCCAGCAGGCCGAAGCCGCCTCGACCCAGGCGAAGGTCGCTCTGCTGCACCCCGACTGGACCGAGACGGAACAGCGCGAGGAAGTCGACCGGATCCTGAAGGAGACCGGCCGCCTGGTCGAGGATCCGACCACCATTGGCGCGGACAGACCCCTCGCAGGCGAACAGCCGCCCTCCGATGGGCAGCAGGAGCAGCTAGACGGTGAAGCCCCAGCCGAGCCGTAACCGCCGGGGGTGACCTGCCGTGCCCGTCTCCCCCTGGATGGCCGAGGACCTCTCCGCGGGAGTACGGGACCTCTACTCCGACGCTGAGGAACGCCTGCTGTCGATGGTGGCCCGGTACCTGGCCGACGGCATCGACGCCCCCCGACGGATAGAGGCGAAGCTCGCCGACGTCCAGGCGCTGCGCCGCGGCGCCCAGGCCGTTGTCGACGAGCTGGGCAAGGCGACCACGCTGGAGGTCCACGACGCGGTGGCCGAGGCGTACAACGTCGGCGCCCGCGCAGGCCTCGCCGAACTCGGCGCCCTCGACGACGCCACCGTGGCACGGCTCGCCGAGCAGACCCCGGGGACACGTCGCATCGACCGGCTCGCGATGGAGGCTGTGCAGGTCGTCACCGACTCGCACCGCGGCATCCTCAGGGGCGTTGAGGACACCTATCGGCAAGTCATCGCGCAGGCCGCAGCGACCCCGTTGATCGGCGTGCAGACCCGCCGGCAGGCGACCCAGACGGCCGTTCAGCGGCTCACCGATCGCGGCATCACCAGCTTCGTCGACCGGTCCGGCCGGGCCTGGTCCATGCCCAGCTACGCGGAGATGGCAACCCGGACCGCCGTCGGACGGGCCGCAGTTGAGGCGCACGCCGACCAGCTGACCGCAGCAGACGTTGACCTGGTCATCGTCTCCAACAGCCCCCACGAATGCCCGCTGTGCCGACCCTGGGAGGGGAAGGTTCTGGCACTGTCCGGGCTGGAGGGCAAGCGCACCGTCGAGGTGGAGCACGCCACAGAGGACGACCGGATGGTCCGGGTCGAGGTAGCGGGCACGCTAGACGAGGCCCGGCGCGCAGGACTCCAGCACCCCAACTGCAAGCACACCGTCGGGGCATACCTGCCGGGCCTGACCCGGACCCCGGAGAACGCGTCGAACGACCCGAAAGGGTACGAGGCGACGCAACGGCAGCGTGAGATCGAGCGGCACATCCGCAAGTACAAGCTGCGCGCCGCCGCTGCCGTCGACCCAGCGGCCAAAAGGCAGGCCGAAGCCCGCGTCCGCCAGTGGCAGGGGACCATGCGGGACCACCTGAAGGCACACCCCGAGCTGAAGCGAAAGCCGTACCGGGAGCAGCCCGGTGCGAGCAACCTACCCAAGGGCACCCGGCCGCCGCAGGACGCTGTCGAGGCCGCACGGATCCGCGCCGGCGACGCGCGCACCCCCGCGGAAATGACTGACGAACAGCTCGGCGCGGCAGTGCGGTCCGGAGCGCTGGACGAGCGGGACTTCGCACGCGTCCAGCAGGAAGCGGACCGCCGAGACCAGGCCTCCCTCATGGACCGGATCCGGCCCCTGGGACAGCTCATCGACGACCTCACCGGCTTCTCCGACGCCGAGCTGGGCCGTGCGCTGCGGGACCTGGACCCGGCCCAGGCACTCCGGGTAGCCGCAGAGATGGACCGCCGGGACATGGACGCCGGACTACCCGACATCGACCGGGCTCTCGTGGGCATGTCCGACGAGCAACTCGGCGCGCGGGCGGCACACGTCTCCGGCGAGGACCTGGCCGCAGTCGCAGCCGAGGCAGACCGGCGCCAACTGCTCGCCACCGTGTTCCCCGGCGGCACGCTCGCCTCCGACCTGTCCGCGATTGGTGACGACGTCCTCGGATGGGCGATGCGCTACGCGGACGAGACCAGCGCAGCACGGATCGCGGCCGAGATGGACCGGCGCTATCCGCCTGAGCCACTCCCCGCGGCCGCTGGCGCTCACACGGTCGAGGGGCAACTCGCCGACCGGGCAGCCCTCGATGAGGCGCTCGAACCGCTCGGCCCGATCGACGACTGGTCTCACCTAGTCGATGACCTGCCAGACCCGTACGCCGGCATGACGTCGACGGAGCGGTGGATCGCGCAGCGGGAGGAAGAGCAGCAGGCAGCCCGCGCGGCGTACAGCCGCAAGGAGATCCGGGAGATGTACACCGAGTACATCGTCGCGCAGCTCCTGGCGGCCGAAGAGGCGACGAACGGCTACCTGTTCAACCCCCGGATCAACTCGTCCGGGATCGACCCCCTGGCGTTGTTCACGGGTCCGTCACACGTGGCCTACGCGCGCGCGTCAGAAGAGCTGAAACGGTGGTGGGCGGATCACCCGCGCACTACGCTGGCCGAGTACACGGAGATGGTCACTGGCCAGTCCAGCAGCGCCGCAGCGACAGCGCGGAAGGCCGCCAGCGACCAGCAGAACAAGCTCTGACCGGGGGCAGTCATGGGACGTGAGGCACTGGTGCGGGCGCTCGGCGAGGGCGCCGCGGCTGGCCGCGACCGCGCGCCCGTGAGCACGTGCCCGTACCCCGCTGGCGACCTGCGCCGTACGGCGTGGGTGCGTGGGTACGCGAAGACGCGCACACTCCCCGCCAGCTGACGTCAGCTCCTGTAGGGCCCGCCTCGTGCGGGCCCTTTTTCATGCCCAGATTTCGGCCCGCCAGGTAGCAGGCCGAGCTCCCCGATCCGCCTGGAGCGGGTCACTCATGAACGGCGCGACCAGTGCGGGCCGTCAGCACTCCCTCGAGACCGCCGGGTGCGGCTCGAACCCCCTGAAGCCCGCCAGGCGCGGGCGATCACAGCCCTTGGAGGGCGCATGCAGAGGAAGACCTTGCCCCGACTCGCGGGAGGCGGCTGGGCGCACCCGTACCCGATCGCCCCTTTCTCCCCGTTCCTGTACGCGGACGGCGGGGACGGCGGCGGATCCGGATCCGGCAGCGGCGACGCAGGCGGTGACGGAGGCGACGGCGGCTCTGGCGACGGCGGTACGGGAGACGGCGGCGGATCCGGTGACGGAGGGAACTCCGGCGGCGGCGACGGTGGCTCCGGCGGTGGCCAGGGCGACGGCGGCAAGGGCAAGGACGGCGGCGAGGACGACGCCACCAGGATCAAGCGGCTGGAGCGGGAACTCCACGCCGCACGGTTGGAGGCCGGCAAGTCCCGCAACGACGCGAAGAGGCAGGCCGCCGACGACGCGGTCAGGGCGCTCACGCAGCAGCTCGGCAAGGCGCTCGGCTTCGTCAAGGACGACACCCCGCCGGACCCGAAGGCGCTCGCTGAAGCCATCACCGCGAAGGACACCACCATCGCCGAGCGGGACGCCTCGCTCCGGACGAAGGACGTCGAACTCGCCGTGTGGGCGCGGGCCGACAAGCTGTCGGCTAAGGCCGGCGCGCTCCTCGACTCGCGCAGTTTCCTCCGAGCCATCGGCGACCTCGACCCGGCCGCGAAGGGTTTCACCACCGCCCTGGACGACGCCATCAAAGCGGCGGTCAAGGAAAACCCCAGCTTCGCCGCTGTGGCACCGGCCGGTAAGTCCGGCGGCGACCTGTCCGGCGGGACCGGCGAAGGCGGCGCCAAGAAGCGCACCGGATCGCTCGCGGGGGCGATCTCGGACCACTACCAGACCTGATCACCAGGGAGTTACCCATGCCCGTGACGCTCGCTCAGGCGCAGCTCAACACCCAGGCGGACATCGACTTCGCCGTCATCGACAACCTCCGGCGCAACAGCTGGCTGTTCAACAACTTCGTCTGGGACGACACCGTCACCCCGGGCACGGGCGGCGACAGCCTGACCTACGGCTACACCCGGCTCCTGGCCCCGTCCTCGGCGTCGTTCCGCCGGTTCAACGAGGAGTACGTCCCGAACCAGGCCACCCGTGAGCGGAAGTCGGTCGAACTGCACCCGCTCGGTGGTGCCTTCACCGTCGACCGCAAGCTGGCCCGTCTCGGCCCGGCCGCCTCCAACGAGATCAGCTTCCAGCTCGCGCAGAAGCTCACCTCGATGCGGACCCGGTTCCAGCAGGAACTGATCCTCGGCGACACCGCCGTCGACGACGCTGGCTTCGACGGCCTGGACAAGGCCCTGGTCGGGCAGTCCACGGAGTTCCTGCCGATCAACGAGGGCGTCACCACCGGCTACCTCGACTGGTCCCCGGCCACGGTGAACACCGAGGACCTCGCCATGTCGGCCTTCGACGCCTTCGACGACTTCCTGTCCCGGATCATGGGCTCGCAGACCGGCTCCGGCGACACCGGCGCTGACGGCTCCGTTCCGGCAGGCGTGAAGGGCATCCTGGGGAACACCAAGTCGATCTCCCGGATCAAGGCCCTGGCCCGCCGCGCCTCGCAGTACACCTCCGAGCGCAACAGCCTGGGCGTGCTGATCGAGCGGTACGGCGACTGGGTCCTGGTCGACCTCGGCGACCGCGCCGACGGCGCGTCCCCGATCATCCCGATCCAGACCCGCGACCCCGACGGCGCGGGCGCCGGCGGCAACATCACCGGCCTCACGGACATCTACGCGGTGAGCCTCGGCCTCGACGCCTTCCACGGCGCCAGCATGGCCTCCACCCCGCTCGTCGAGACGTACCTCCCGGACTTCTCGCAGCCGGGCGCGGTTAAGACCGGCGAGGTCGAGATGGGCCCGGTGGCGGCGGTCCTCCGCAACACGAAGTCGTGCGGTGTCCTGCGTAACGTGAAGGTGCGGTGACCATGAACCGGTACAAGATCGAAGCCCCCGTCCGGTCCTTCACCGGCGAGTCCGTCGGTGTCCGGTTCACCAAGGGCACCGGCTACGTCGACGACTCCACCAAGGACGGTCGCGCCGCCCTGGAGTACTTCCGCCGGCACCACTACGGGGTCGCCCTAGCCGACGAGCAGACCGAGGAGGAGCGCGCCCAGGAGCTGGTCACCGGGACGCCCACTCAGCGCGGCCCGGCGGCTACCCCGGCCGACCTCTTCGACCCGTCCAAGCACAGCGTCGACGAGGTCCTCGCGCACCTGGACACCGCCGATCTCGACGAGGCGACCCGCGTCCTGGATGCGGAAGCGGCCGCGACGAAGCCGCGCGTCGGGATCACCAGCAAGCGCGAGGACATCCTCGCCGCGAAGGGAGGTACCGGGCAGTGACACTCCTCGGTGCATACAAGGGGAATCCCCGCAACGACCTGGGCTGGCTCAACTCGGCCGGCCGTCCGGACCCGGAGGCTGTGTTCCACCGGGCCAACCTGCCGCGGGTCGCCCTGGACGACGTCCCGGCCGCGGCGACCGGCGTCATGTGCTCGGTGGCGCTGTATCTCCAGGACGGGGACCTGATCTCCGCCCTGACGTTCATCAGCGCAGGCACCGCGGGCGCCACGCTCACGAACCAGATCGCGGCTCTGTACAACGGCGCTGGCACGCTGCTCGCACAGTCCGCGGACAGGACGTCGGAGGCCTGGGCGGCGGACACCGCGAAGACGTTCGCGCTGGCGACCGCGCAGCGGATCACCAAGTCGGGCATCTACTACGCCGCGCTCGCCATCGCCGCGTCCACCGTGCCGACGCTGGTCGGCACGGTCGGCGCGAAGCCGTTCCTGACGGGCGAGGGCAACCTCTCCCAGACGTCCGGCTCCGGCATCGGCGCGACGGCCCCGGCAACGATCGCCACGCCCGCCTTCAAGCGGCACGTGCCGCTCGTCATCGCGACCTGATCGGAGGCCAGGGATGCCACTCACCAGCAGTCTCGGTATCAGCGTCTCCTCGGAGCTGTCCCAGGCCGTCGGGCTCGGCACGGGCAGCGTGAAGTCGAACCTGACCGGCTCGGTGTCGCTCTCCTCGGGCACCGCGGCGGGCAAGGCCGACAAGGTCTACCAGGGGCGCCGAACGCTCGCCGCCAGCGCGACGGAGGACCTCGACCTTGCGGGAGTCCTGCTGGACGCCTTCGGGGCCGCGATCACCTTCGTTCGCGTGAAGGGCCTGTTCATCAAGGCCGCCGCCGGCAACACGAACAACGTCGTGGTGGGGGCGGCCAGCTCCAACCAGTGGGTGACGCTGCTGAACACCACGGGCACCGTCACGCTGCGCCCGGGCGCGAGCCTGGCGGTGGTGGCCGGCCCTGCGGACGCGACCTGCTACGCGGTCACCGCGTCCACAGGCGACCTGCTGAAGGTCGCGAACAGCGGCGCGGGCACTTCTGTGTCGTACGACATCTGCATCATCGGCGCGTCCGCGTAGCCGATCACGCCGGGACAGGGGAGGCCCGAGCGGCCTCCCCTCACCCGCGACTGGAGAAGGAGGGGACATGCCCCTGACCGACCTCGGCCGCGCGGCGGCCCTGGCTGGCGGTCTCACAAACGCCATCACGCACATCAGCCTGCACACAGCAGCCCCGAACTCGGCCGGCAGCAACGAGCTGACCGGCGGCACATACGCCCGGAAGTCCGTCACCTGGGGGACACCATCCAGCGGCGCCGCAAGCTCCAGCGGGCAGATCACGCACGACGTGCCCGCGAGCTCCACAGTGGCGGCGTACGGCTACTGGTCGGCGAGCACGTCCGGGAACTTCCTCGGGTGGGCGCCGCTGAACGGCACCGCGCACGAGGTGGCCACGGCCGACGTGACCGCGAACACCCTGACCAGCCCCGCACACGGCCTGGCCAACGGCACTCGGGTCCTGGTCTTTCCCCTGATGGCCGAGGCGCTGCCCGGCGGGCTGTCCGCAGGCACGGTCTACTACGTCGTCAGCTCGGCCACCAACACCTTCCAGCTCGCGGCCACCGCAGGCGGCTCCGCGATCGACATCACCTCCGGGACGCACCTGTGGTGGCAGACCGTCATCCCGGAAACCTACGGCTCCGCCGGCCAGCTCATCACGGCCGACGGCGGACTCACGGTCGACCTGACCGCACTCTGATCGGGGGTGAGCCGTGGCCCGGCTGATCTACGGCGGCTCCCCTGCGGACTGGACGATCGGCGCAGCGACCGTGACCGACACCGGGGCCGTCAACCGGTCGGTGGCCACGTTCGTCGCCTCGGTCACCCTGAGCGTGTGGGACGCCGCCTCCGGAGGTTCGGCTGTGACCGACCTCCAGGACCTGAGCGGCGCCTCACTGGCCGCTCTCATCAGCACCAGCGCCGGTCTGATCCCAGCCTTCCAAGGGCCCGACTCGTACACCGGTGACCTCTGGGTCTCCCAGGGAGCCGGGACACGGTTCAGGCTGGCGCCCAGCTCGTCCGGCGTGCTGAGCCTCGCCAACTACGGCAACATCTGGACGCCCAACGACCATGGATTCACGGCGTGGACGTTCGACCCGGGTGTCTCCAGCAGTTCAGGTACCACGCTGTCCGCCGGCTACATCTACATGCTCGGCATCCTGCTCCGGCAGGCCACCACCATCAGCAAGTTGAACATCTACATCGGCACCGCAGGGGCCACCCTCACCTCAGGCCAGTGCCTGGCCGGCCTGTACAACGCCTCCGGCACCAGGGTCGGCATCACCGCCGACATGTCGACCACCTGGAACAGCACCGGCCACAAGGCGATGAACCTCACCTCGTCGTACGCCGCGGCCGCCGGACGCTTCTACGTGGCGTTGCTCTTCAACGGGACCACATCACCGACCGTCGCCTGCGGGTCGACTCAGGGCGCCACGTTCACCCCCGGCAACTCCGGTCTCTCCGCTGGGTCGTATCGGTGGTGCCGCAGCGCGTCAGGCCAGACTGCGCTTCCTTCATCGGTCACGCTCTCCGGCTACACCGCCGACGCCAACAACATCTGGGCCGCCGTCAGCTGAGATCGGGGGTGACAGATGCCCGTCCTCGTCGCCCTGCCGCCGAACGCCACAGGCCGCACCTCGGCCGCCGCGAGCACCGCCGGGACCGGAGCCCCAGCCCGGCCCGGCGCAGCCCCGGGCGCAGGCGGGGGCGCGAGCACCAGCGCGGGCTTCCCAGTCCGGTACGCGACCGGCCACCTCACCGGAGCCGTCCTCGGCGGGGGCACGGGCGCGCAGGCCCACACGGGCGCGGGCCGGATCGCCGCTGCGGCGGGCACCACGGGCGCGGCAGGGCAGACCATCCGGCATGCCGTCGGCCGAGCCGTAGCCTCGGGCCAGACCGCGGCCGGCCCGACGACATCGGTGCGCTCGACCTCGGCCGCGCTTCACCTCGCGACGGCGAGCACCGCCACCTCAGCTACCAGACGGCACGGAGACGGCCAGACTCCGGCAGGCGTGGCCAGCACGGCCTCCGCCGGAGTCTCCAACGCGTTCAGCGGACACGCAGCGGCCGGCGCCGTCCCAGCAGGCACCGGGCAGACCGTACGGATCGGCACCGGGCACATCCCGGCGGGCGGCCGGAGCGCCGGAACCGCAGACACCGCAGGCACCGCCCGAGGCCGGGGCTACGCTGCCGCACTGTCCGCAGGCACCGGGCACCGCGCAGCTGCGGGCACCACCCAGCAGACCAGCGGCCCAACCACAGCAGGCGCCGGAGAGGCAGTCCGGTACGGCGTCGGCCGCACCTACGCGGTGGGCGCCGGGACCGGACGGGGAGCAGCGCCCCGACCCGGTAAGGGCGTTGTCCTCGGCACGGCGGCCGGGACTGCCCAGGGCCGGACCATCCGGCCGGGCATCGGCTCTGCCACAGCCGCAGCACACGTCACACACCAGGGCACAGCAGCCAGGGACGCTCACGGGCCGTTCACCGGCGGCGTGGTCGGGGCGGGCTTCGGCCGACGCACCGGCCCGGGCCGCGGCGACGTGCTGGCAGCTGTGAGCGGACGGGGGACCAGCTCGCGGGCCGCGGCAGGCCATGCCCTGGCCGCGGCGAGAACCACGGCAGCAGGGACGGCAGTGCGGCCCGCTCACGGCGGAGTGACAACGGGTGCCGTCTGCCAGGCATCTGGGGCTCCACCCGGAGGCCGCGGCACGCCGGCCCTCGTGCCATCGACCCGCCCGGCCTCCGATCTGACCACGACGACCACGGGGAGCGTGCTCCATGCAAGCTGGCGCCGGTGACCACGCAACCGCCGTCCTGACAGTCGCACCGCACGACGGGACCACCGCGGCCACGCTCCTCGTGACCGGACCAGACGGGGCCACCAGCACGCCGACCGCAACCAGCACGGACGGAGGCGCCACCTGGACGGCTCCGGTCTACTACGCGGAGGCCGGGCTGTGGCGGCTGTCCTGGACCGTGACCGGCACCGGAGCCTCCGTCGAGCACGAGGTCGTCTCGGTCGCCCCTGCGCCAGCCCTCATGGCGGACGTCCGCTCCTACGCGACGACCACCCAGCTCGCGAACTTCCTGAAGGCGGCGCCGCCACTGGACGCGGTCGACCTGCTGGAGCGAGCGACACGCCTCCTCGACAGCGACTTCCTGCTGTCGGCGGTGTACGACGTCGACTCCAACGGCATGCCGACTGACCCGGTCGTCGCCGCTGCCTTCACCGAAGCGGTGTGCGCCCAGGTGGAGTTCTGGGGCGAGGTCGGCGTCGAGACCGACATCAGCGGCCCGCTCCAGGGCGTGGTCATCGGCTCGGTGCAGCTCCAGTACGGCGCCGGCACGAACCGCAGCGGCCCGTCCTACTACGCGCCGGGTCTCACCCGCGCGCTGACCAACATCCCAGCCGACAAGATCCGCTGGATCGCGGCCTCGGGCGGCGGCTGCTGATGGGCAGACTCCCGCGCCGCTTCCTGATCCACACGATCACCGTCGAGGACTACCTCGGCAAGACCAGCAAGGGAGACCGGTACGCGGCCGCGCGCGAGGTCGCCTGCCTGGTCGACGAGCAGACCCGCCTCGTACGCAGCCCGGACGGCGACCAGGTGACGTCCACCTCGACCGCCTACGCCGGGCCCGAGGAGCAAGCCATCCCGCCGGCGTCCCGCGTGACTCTCCCGTCCGGCCGCGTCACGAAGGTGATCCTCGCGAAACGGCGCGACGGCGGCCGACTCGGCACCCCCAACCACACGGAAATCCAGCTGGAGTAGGAGGCCGTCGTGCCGCAGAACTTCCGTTTCCGATTCGACGCCTCGGCCGTCCAGCGGGAGATGCGGCAGGGCGCCGCCCGCGGCCTCCTCCTCGCAGGCGAGCACGTCCTCCAGCAGTCGCAGCAGGTCGTGCCGCTCGACGAGAGCCCGCTGATGCAGTCAGGCACCGCCAGCGTCGACGAGCCATCGCTGACCGGCATGGTCAGCTACGACACCCCCTACGCCGTCGTCCAGCATGAGCGCCTGGACTACCGGCACGCGCCCGGACGCACCGCGAAGTACCTGGAAGGCCCGCTCAACCAGAGCCGCGACGACATCCTTCGGATCATCGCGGCGCAGGTACGGCGAGCACTGCGGTGAGCGCCTACACCAGCAGCCTCCTGGACGGCATCGCCGCTCTCCTCTCGAACGCAGGCGTTGCCTCCTGGAGGCCCGACGAGGTGATCGGCCCCGGAGAGACAGGCATCTTCCGCGCCGTCATGCCAGACAGCCCCGACCGGGCTCTGTGCCTCACCGCCTACCCGGTGGCAGACGACGACACCACGAACGCCCTCACAGGCGTCCAGGTACGCATTCGCGCGGGCCAGGACGTGGACGAGGTCGACGACCTGGCGGACGCGGTCTTCGACCAGCTGCACAACCGCCAGCACTACGCGCTGAACGGCATCCACGTGGTCCTGTCGTGGCGGCAGTCCCAGGCCTGGATCGGCCAGGACACCAAGGGCCGCATGGAGCTGACCAGCAACTACTACTTCCGGACCGTGCGGTCCGGCACGTACCTGATCGACTAGGAGGACCGCATGACCACACCCACCCCGATCACCGCGCTGGCCCGTCGCTGGAAGCTGGAGCTCGACATGTCCGCCGCGAAGGACGGCAGCGACTGGCAGGCCGTACCGGGCATCACGAGCTTCGAGCCCACGGCCGACCCGAACATCGAGGACAGCTCGGACTACGACAGCGCCGGCTGGGCGGGCAACACCAAGACCGGCCAGGCCTGGGAGCTGGGCGTCACGATCAACCGACGCATCAACGACCAGGTGAAGGTGTACCACCCGACCCACGAAGCGATCCGGGCCGCCGCGTACGGCTTCGGCTCCGCCTCGCAGATCCACCTGCGGTACTACGACCGCGACGGCCTGCCCGAGGCCTACGAGGGCACCGCCGTGGTCGCCTGGAAGCCGTCCGGCGGCGAGTACACCGCGCTGGACCAGGTCGAGCTGACCCTCACCGGCGACGGGCCGCTGCTCCTCATCACGAACCCGGTGAGCTGATGACGAGCACAAACTTCGAGGCGCTCGACAACTTCCTCGAGGACCACCTCGACCTGCCGATGCGCGGCCGGGACGGCGAAACCCGCGTCTACCGGATCGAGGACCCGTCCGCCGAGGACGGCATCAAGATCGAGCGCATCACCTCCCTGGCGGCCCGCCTCGCCGCCGGCGGAAAGGCTCCCGAATCGCCTGTCCTCGACGACGACGAAGAGCTAGACCTGTACCGGATGTGCCTCGGCGCAGCGTACGAGCCGATGAAGCGCGAGCTGGGCTGGGCCCAGTTCAAGCACTGCGCGCTCACCACGATGTTCTGGGTCACCACGGACCGGGATACGGCGCTTCAGTTCTGGCGGACGGGCCAGCAGCCGGGAAAAGCACAGAACAGGGCGGCTCGGAGGCAGGACTCGCGCGGCTCCTCGGAGTCGGCTGCGGCGAACGGGACCCGATCACAGGCCTCTACGAGTGGTACGAGGGCGGGATCCCAGCGCCGAAGGAAGGGCAAGGGCCGACCCCGGACTTGAGCTGGCACAACCTCCTCTCCCTCTGGCCGCTCATCGAGGCCGACCTCCACTCCGAGTACGGCATCGACGTGGACTCCGGCATCCTCCGCCGCCGCTCCTGGCGCTGGCTACAGGCCCGCATCTACGGCCTGCTCTGCGCTGAATCCCGCCTCCAGCGGCACTTCGCCCCACCTCCCGAACAGCCCCAGCAACGCAGGAGGTGAGCCGTGGCCCTGACCGTCGGCGAACTCAACGCGATCATGACTGTCGACGACCGGGCCGTGGACCCTGCTCTGCGCCGTACAGAGCAGGCCATCCGCACCGCCGGCCAGACCATGGGCGACGACGCACAGCGGGCCGGGCAGACCGCCGGGCAGCAGCTCGGTGACGGAGTCGTCCGCGGCTCCGACGGCCGCCTCAGGGACCTCCGAGGCCGTTTCGTCCAGGCCGGGCGGGACGCTGGGCAAGGCCTCGGTGACGGAGTCCGGCAGGGCTCCCGAGACGTGGACGACGCTGCTGGAGACGCGGGCGATGACGCCAGCGACAGCTTCATCCAGCGCATGCGCGGCCGCGCCACCGACGGCATGGGAGAACTCGGCGGCAACCTCCGAGAGATCTTCCTGACCCGCCTCGGTCCTGCTGCGCTGGGAGCGGTGGTCGGCGGCATGCTGATGGCCGGCATCAGCGACGCCATGGACCAGCAGCAGCTCACCGGCCGCCTGGCCGCGCAGCTGGGCAAGACCCCGGCCGAGGCACAGCGGTACGGGAAGATCGCAGGCCAGCTCTACGCGACCGCCGTCACCGAGGACTTCGAGGGCGCGACCGAGGTCATCGGCGCGGTGATGCGTGCGGGCATCATGCCGGAGACCGCGACCAACAAGCAGATCCAGTCCATCTCGGCGAACGTCTCCGACCTGGCCAAGACGTTCGAGCTGGACTTGGGGCAGACGGCGAACGCCGTAGGCCAGATGATCAAGACCGGGCTGGCGAAGGACGGCAAGCAGGCCGTCGACGCGCTCACCCGGGGCCTGCAAAAGATGGGCCCCCGCGCGGACGACATCGCCGACACCTTCAACGAGTACTCGACCATCTTCCGGCAGATGGGCATCGACGCCACCACGGCAACCGGCCTGCTCAGCCAGGGCATGAAGGCCGGAGCCAGGGACACCGACGTCGTCGCGGACTCCCTGAAGGAGTTCGTCCTGATCACACAGGGCGGCGGCAAGCAGGTCGACGCAGCGTTCAAGTCGATCGGCCTCAACGGCAAGGACATGCAGAAGGCCTTCATCGAGGGCGGTCCGAAGGCACGCAAAGCCCTGGACCAGGTCTTCGACGGTCTCCGGAAGATGAAGAACGGGACGGAGCGGAACAACACCGCGCTGACCCTGTTCGGCACCAAGTCGGAGGACACCCAGAAAGCGCTCATGGCGCTCGACCCGTCCTCCGCGACCGACGCCCTGGGCCAAGTCGGCGGCGCTGCCGACAAGATGGGCAACGCCCTCCGTGACAACGCCTCCACCAAGGTCGAGGCGTTCAAGCGTGGCATTCAGCAGGGCGTGGTCGACTTCCTCGGCAACACCGTCGTGCCAGCCCTGACGACCTTCCGGGACAAGGGCCGCTCGCTGATCGGTGGCGTCTGGGACGAGGCGGGGAAGGGCAACGAGCAGGCCGCGGACCGGGTGGTGGCGTTCTTCCCGATCCTGTATCAGCGCCTCGTCGACAAGGGGAAGGAACTGATTCCCCGGCTCGGAGGCATGGTCTCGAACGCCTTCCAGGGCCTGGCCCAGTGGATCATGTCCAACCCCGAGCAGGCGCTCAAGCTGACCATGATCGCGGCTGGGATCATCGCGGGCATCCTCACCCTGCCCGTGCTGGTCGCGGCATCCGTCGTGGCGGCGGCCACCACCATGTCCGTCAGCTTCACGACCGGACTGATCAACTCCTTCAACGAGCAGCTGCCGAAGTGGTGGGAGTACTTCAAGAACTGGCACGTGCAGAAGGCCCAGGAAGCTGCGGGCATCCTCGTTCCGCTCGGCCTGGCCATCGCGAACTGGTTCTCGGGCCTGTGGTCCAAGTACATCGCTGGTCCGGTCAGCCGCGGCTACAACAGCTTCATCGCCTTCCACCGGGCACTCCCCGGCCGCACCGTGGGAGCCCTGGCGGCTCTGGGCGGCGCCATCGCTGGAGTGGCATCGCGGGCCTGGTCGTCCTTCCTGGCGGCCGCCCAGAGGAAGGGCAGCCAGTTCCTCGCCTGGGTGCGCGGCCTCCCAGGCCGCACGGTCGGCGCGGTCGGCGGGATGGGCTCGCTGCTGACGGGCAAGGGCCGCAACGTCGTCGAGGGCCTGTGGGCCGGCATCGCGTCGATGGGCGGCTGGCTCAAGTCCAAGCTGTACAGCTGGGCTCGCTCGTCGATCCCCGGGCCCATTGCGAAGGCCCTCGGAATCAACTCGCCCTCGAAGGTCACGAAGGCGCAGGGTCGGTGGATCGCCCGCGGCCTGGTCGACGGCATGACCGGCTCGACAAAGCAGATCAGGGCTGCGTCGACGAAGCTTGCGGACATCGTCTCCGACTCGCTGCGGAAGGGCTCGAAGAAGTCCCGCGCCCTCAAGCTGATCAGCAGCGACACGAAGAAGCTGACCAAGCTGGCCAACCAGCGGGACCGGATCGGCGCCCGGATCAAGACCGCCCAGAAGAAGCTCGACGGGCTGATCAAGGATCGGGACAAGCTGGCCGCGAGCGTGAAGCAGGGCGTTCTCGACTCGGCGGACATCACGAAGCAGGACACCGGTGGCTGGCCGCAGACCGCAGAGACGATCCTCGCCGGCCTCCAGGCCGACCGTGCGGCAGCCGAACGGTTCGCGAGGAACCTCGCGACGCTGCGGAAGAAGGGCGTGCGCGCGGACCTGATCGCGCAGATCGCCCAGGCCGGGGTCGACCAGGGCTCCTCGGCGGCCGCCGCTCTCGCAGCCGCGACCTCCGGGCAGATCAAGCAGATCAACTCGGAGCAGTCCAAGCTCGTCACGGCTGCTGGCCAGGCGGGGAACTCTGCGGGCGACGCTATGTACGGCGCGGGCATCAACGCGGCGAGGGGCTTGATCAAGGGGCTCCAGTCGCAGCAGAAGGCGATCGACAACCAGATGTTGAAGATCGCGCGATCCATGGCCAAGAGCATCCGTAAGGCGCTCGGGATCAAGAGCCCCAGCCGGGTGATGGCCCTGGTCGGCCAGTACACCGGGCAGGGCCTGATCAAGGGCGTAGAGGGGCAGCGAGCCGCAGTCAACCGGTCCATGGCCAGCCTCGTCGAGACGCCGGCGCCGGGTTCGTGGGATATGGCCTCCGCGCGTGCACGTTCGGCTGCCTCGCAAAAGGTCGTGTTGGAGCTGCGGTCCTCGGGCAGCGGCGAGGACGACTACCTGCTGGGCCGCGTGCGGCGCGGCATCCGGAAGAAGGGCGGCGGAGACGTCGACCTGGTGCTCGCAGGACGGAGGTCGGGCTGATGGCGTTCCCCGAGGATCCGCTCGGCACGAAAGTCGAGTTCCAGATCGGAGGTGTCTGGACCGACGTCACGAAGTACGCGCAGACGGAGGAGATCATCACCCACCGGCGCGGCCGCCAGGCGGAGGGGCAGGCAGTCGACCCGGCCTCCTGCTCCGTCCTCCTCAAGTCGCCCGGTGGGCTCTTCGCCAGCAAGAATCCGAGGAGTCCGTACTTCGGGCTCCTGGGGCGCAACACGCCGATGCGGGTGTCCGTCGCCACAGGACAGCAACGGCTCTACCTGCCCGACGGGACAGGCTCGCGCATCTCCACCCCGAGCGTGAGCGCCCTCAATCTGACCGGCTCCCTCGACGTACGCATCGAAGTCGGACTCACCAACTGGGGGGTGGCGGACTCCGTCGAGCTGTGCGGAAAGTGGATCTCCACCCCACCGCAGCGCAGTTGGGTCCTGTACATCGGTCCCGCCGGTGAACTGGTGCTGCGCATCACGCTCGACGGGACCAACACGCTCACCTGGGCCTCTACCGTGCCGATCCCGGTGCCGTCATCGGGGCGGATCGCCCTGCGCAGCACCTGGGACAACGTGGCGGGCATGTTCACCCACTACACCGCACCGTCCATCGCCGGACCTTGGACCCAGCTCGGCTCGTCGATCTCCGGCTTCCCGGGCACCCTCTTCGCCAACTCGACAGCGCTGCAAGTCGGCGACATCGACCAGACGACCGGCTCCGTGGCCCCTTGGGGAAGCGTCTACGCCTTCGAACTGCGCAACGGCATCGGTGGTCCGATCGTCGCTGGCGGCACCGACTTCACGGCTCTGGCGATCGGCACCACGTCCTTCGTTGACACGGCTGGCCGCACGTGGTCCCTCGTCGGCGACGCTGCGATCACGAACAAGAGGATCCGTTTCTCCGGCGAGTACTCGGACTGGCCGACGGTCAGCAGCCGGGGCGGTCACCTGATCAAGGTGTCCGGTACGGGTGCCGGGGTCCTACGGCGCCTCAACCAGGGCAGGAAGCCTCTCGCAAGCACTCTCCGCCGCCGCATCCCTTCCTACAGCCCCACCGCCTACTGGCCCATGGAGGAGGGCGCGAACGCCACCCAGGCGTTCAGCCCCATCGTGGGAGTACGTCCCCTGACAGCCACCGCGCTGGACTGGGCAGCAGACGACACACTGCCTGGATCGTCGCCCCTGCCCGTTGTCCAGGTCGGCGCGTCCTTCGTAGCGCCGGCACCGCCAGTTACCCCGGGGACCTGGCAGGTCGAGCTGGTCTACAACCTCGACGTCATGCCGGTCGCACTGACGACCCTCTTCGAGGTGAGGACGTCCGGGACCGCGCGGCGCGTCCGCGCGCGAGTGGCGACGAACAACGTGGTCATCGACGGCCTCGACGGCGACGACAACACCCTGTTCACCGGAAGCGTCACGGCGCCGCAGTTCACCGGGGCCTGGAACCGCCTCCAGATCCGGGCAGTCCAGTCCGGCAGCAGCGTGACCTACTCGGTGCGGTGGCTCATCATCGGCGGCACAGGCTTCGCGACCTCGCAGACGATCACCGCGTCACCGGGCTACGTGATCGACGTCCGCTCCAGCTTCGGCACGGGCCTGGACGGCATGAGGTTCGGGCACCTGGCCCTCTTCAACCAGCAGACAGACATTCCGTTCAACGGCGCCGACCAGGGCTTCAACGCCGAGACGGCAGCGGCCCGACTGCTGCGCCTGAGCACTGAAGAAAGCCTCCCCATCTCCGTCGCGGGAATCCAGGCCGATACGGCGCTGATGGGCCCACAGCGGACCAACACCCTGCTGGAACAACTGGAGCAGGCGGAGGGCGCAGACGGCGGCCTGCTGGTCGAAGATCGAGAGCGGCTGGGGCTGCGGTACCGGACCCGGACGTCGATGTACTCGCAGACGCCGGTCCTGACGCTCTCGTACGGGTCTCGGGCCCTCGGCCTGGTGGAACCGGTCGACGACGACATGGACATCCGGAACGACCTCACCGTGGAAAGGATCGGCGGCAGCAGCGGCCGGGCCGAGCTGACCACGGGCGCCCTGTCCACCAACGACCCACCGAACGGGATCGGCCGGTACGACGACTCGATCTCGCTCAACCTCGCCACCGACGCGCAAACGGAGCCGATGGCCTGGTGGCTGGTACGCCTCGGCACATGGGACGAGTCGCGCTACCCCACCGTCACCATCCGCCTGCACCGGGTCCCGTCGCTGATCCCGACCATCCTCGCTCTGACCGAGGGCGACCTGATTCGCATCACCGATCTGCCGACCCACCTCCCGCCCGGGCCGCTCGATCTCATGGTGCAGGGCTACACGGAGCGGCTGGGCGTCCGCACGTGGGAGATCGACCTCATGTGCGTGCCTGCGGGCCCGTACCGCGTGGGCGTGGTGGACGACGCCGTGCTCGGTGTCGTCGACACGGACGGCAGTCAGCTGGCCGTCGCGGCCAGCGCGACCACGACGAGCCTGTCCGTGGCCGTTACCGCCGGCGCGCTCTGGCCCACGTCGGGCGTCTTCCCGTTCGCTGCCCGCTTGGGCGGTGAAGTCGTCACCGTCACCGGGATCAGCGGCGCCTCCAGCCCGCAGACCTGGACTGTGGTCCGGTCCGTAAACGGCGTCGTCAAGGCCCAGACGATCAACACCGCAGTGTCGCTCGATATCCCCGCCTTCGCCGCACTGTAGGAGTCGCCGTGCCAGATATCGTCCCGCCGGGCACCAAGATCACCGGCAATCTGCTGACCTACCGAAGCCCCTACGTCGTGGCCCACGGCGCCCTGACCTCCAACTCAGGGTCCATCAGCAGCACCACCGAAGTGAACATCGTCGCTACGTCCAGCGCTGTCCTCACAGCAGGGCGGGCCTACCGGATCGAGTACCACGGTCTGATCCAACACGGCACAGCGTCCCTTCTGGACCTGTGCTACCTGCGTCTCCGCCGAGGCGCGGGCGGCCTGATCCGCAACTGGCAGTCGGTCCTGGTGGCGAACCGCGGTACCGCCAGCCGGAACATGCCCATCTCCCTGGCGACCATCGTGACGCCCGCATCCACGATCACCGACACGGTGGTGCTGACCGCCTCATGGGACACCGGCAGCTCGGCCACGTTTGTGCTCTCGGCGACGGCCGGCACGCCAGGGCTGCTGACGGTCTACGACGTCGGCCCGGCCAGCGACTTCCCCGGGATCGCGACCTTCTGACCTGTACTTCTCACGCCCCGGTGCCGCTATGGCCCGGGGCTTCGTCATTTCCTGGAGGCACTCATGCCCGACCAGCTCCATCCCGCCGTCGAGCGGATGCTCGGCAACTTCCGTTACGACCACCTCCCGGCCCACCTCGGTGAGGTGAGCAAGCCGTTCCACGACCTGGCGCACCGCCTGGCGGAGACGCTCACCGGCCCGGAGGTGACAAAGGCACTCGACGACGTGTGGTCGGCGAAGAACTGGGCGGTCCTCGCTGCGAGCACGGCGGTCCTCGAGGGAGCAGCGCCAGCCGCGGCCGCGCTGCCGCAGGTTGGCGACATCGTCCTCTACGCGCTCACCGAAGCAGACGCCGAGGCGATCAACCGGCGCAGGAAGGACTTCCACGAGAGCAAGTCCGCCGACAGCCGTACGGGCTTCGTCGGCCACGTCGGTAACTGGGCCCAGGAGCGCTACGTGTTCCCGGCCGTGGTTGTCCAGGTCCACGCAGAGAGCACCGTCACCTGCAACCTCCAGGTCCTGCTCGACGGCGCGGACACGTACTGGGCGACTTCGCGGGCCGAGGGCACCGCGGCTGGTCAGTGGGTCCGGAAGGGAGCTGTGTGATGGAGCTGGTCACGCGCGCGCAGTGGGGCGCGAAGCCGTCACGGTACGACCTGGTGTACATCGCGTCCACGCACGGCGTGAAGATTCACTATGAGGGGTCCTACGTCCCCAAGTCCCTCGCCGATTCGGACGCGCACAGCGCCTGCGCCGGCCACATGCGGGACATCCAGGCCTCCCACCTCGCCAACACCCGCGAGGACTACAGCGACATCGCGTACAACGCCGTCGTCTGCCCCCACGGGTACGTCTTCGAGGGCCGCGGCCTCCACCGAAAGACAGCCGCCAACGGCAACCAGCCCCTGAACATCGAGGACTACGCGGTGTGCGCCATGGTCGGCTCCTCCGGCCTGGTCCAGCCGACCGACGCGCAACTGGACGGCCTGGTCGACGCGGTCGAGTGGCTCCGCAGCGGCGGCGCCGCCGGCAGCGATGTCCTCGGCCACCGCGACGGCTACGCGACCCTGTGCCCGGGCGACCCGCTGTACGCGTGGGTGCAGGCCGGCGCGCACCGGCCGGACGGCACGAGCCCGCAGGGCGGCACCAGCGGCGGTGCCACCGGGAGTACCGGGACCGCCCGGTACCAGGTCGAGATCAACGGCCTGCGGTACGGCTACGGAGCGACCGGCGCCCACGTTACGACCGTCGGCAAGGCGCTGGTCGCGCGCGGCTTCGGGCGGCACTACACCGTGGGCCCGGGCCCGGAATGGACGGACTCGGACACCCGGAACTTCTCCGACTTCCAGGTGTCGCTCGGCTTCAGCGGTACGGCGCCACACGAGGACGCGGACGGCGTCCCCGGCCCGGTCAGCCTCCAGCAGCTGCTCGGCGCGCTCCCCGGGAAGACCGCGACGTCCTCGGCTCCGCCGTTTCCTGGCCGAAGCGCGTTCATCCTCGGCAAGTCCAACCCGTCAGTGACCGTCCTGGACGGCGGCCTGGTCCGGCGCGGCTTCACCCGGCACCACGCGGGCGCGAAGTACGTGCCGGGCCCGCTGTTCAGCGAGAACACCCGGCGCAACGTCGCCGACTTCCAGCGTTCCGTGCCCGCGCTCGCGGGCGATCCGGACGGCTACCCGGGGCCGCTCACCTGGCGACTCCTCCTCTCCTGAATGGAGGTACGACCATGCAGGACACGACCAAGCGCACGGTGCGCACAGTCCTCCAGACCACTGTCGGTGTGGCGGTAGTGCTGCCCGAAATCGTCTCGGCCTCCGGTGTGCCGGAGTCCCTGCCGTGGGTGGTGGGTGCTCTGGCGGTGGCCGGCGGCCTCGCCCGTGTGATGGCGCTGCCCGGCGTCCAGGGCCTGCTTCCGAGCTGGCTCCGTACCGACTCGGGGGCACGCGAGTGACACCACCGGACACCACAGTCGTAGTCGAGCTGGAGCGGCTACGCGGCACCGTCGAGGCAGGGTTCGCCCGAGCCGACGGCCAGCTGGCGCTGCTGGTCCAGCGTGGCGACCAGACGGACAAGACGCTGGACGAACACGAGCGGCGCCTGGACGCGATCGAGCGGAACAGGTGGCCTCTGCCTGCCGTCGGCGCGTTGACGGGCGTTGGAGCCCTCGCGGTGGCCTTGTGGCAGGCGACCGGTAGGTGATCAGGCGGCCTCACTCGAGGAGCGAGGCCGCCGCGCGCGTGCATGATGGGCCAGCCGTTCACTCACACAGGGAGACGTTACTCACAGTGAGATGAAAGGTATACGCGCGAAGACTGGCACTCAGTGACAGCTCGCGACCGTTAACGATCTCTAGCGGCTCTGAATCCAAGGTTCCGCCCACTTCACGGACACCCTGTGCCAATACCACTTCTGATGGGGTGTCGGGGAGGTGTCGTAACCTGATCGATAGCAGAACACCTTCGAATCGAAGGCCAAAACTTTTGTGCCCTCACGCGGGGATAGGGCCCCGCGGAGGGCAAAGACCAGGAGATTGGAGCTCCATGGCACCCTCGCACGCTAACGCAGACCTGCCCGCAGAATCTAGTGGGGGGTCTAGTCCTTTCGATCGAATCATGCTCCTGGACCACAATGGCCAGGAGCGGTGGTCGGCCCGTGACCTCCAGATTCTGATGGGGTACGAGCAGTGGCGTCAGTTCGACGACACGGTGCAGCGGGCACGGCAGGCCATCGACGCGAGTGGTCTGGACTCCCGGGATCACTTTGCGGGTGCCCGCAAAGTGATGTCCGGCGGTCGCTGGGGCAAGCAGGAAGTCGCCGACTACCGCCTCACCCGCTTCGGTGCGTACCACGTAGCTCTCGCGGGAGACAGCCGAAAGCCCGAGGTCGCCGCAGCGAAGACGTACTTCGCCGTGAAGACTCGCGAGGCGGAGCTCGCGGTGAAGCCCGACGTGTCGAGCGCCGAAGGCGTCCTCATCCTCGCCGAGCAGTACCTGGCCGCGGCCAAGGAGCTCGTCGCCACCAAGAAGGAGCTGGAGGTTGCGAAGCCCAAGGCTGGGAAGTGGGACGCCTTTTGCAACGCCGAGGGACTCATCGACATGGGCGCTGCGGCTAAGGCCTTCCACAAGGTCACCGGTGGCCTCGGTCGCACGAAGTTCATGGACCGTCTCCGTGAGGACGACATCCGCTTCCTTCAGATCCAGAACCCGCGCATCCCCTACGAGGTCCACATGAAGGCCGAGCGGGCGGAGGTCAAGTTCGTTCCCGCTGGCTTCAAGATGGTCGAGCAGACGTTCTTCACTCCGAAGGGTATGGACTGGCTCGCCGACAAGCTGGGGGTCGGCGGCGCCGCGCTGCCCGCTGCCTAAGAAACACGCGCTATGGCCCCCTCTCGTCTTCGGACGGAGGGGGCCTTTCGTCATGCTCCGATGGCTGCCAGGACCCGGCCCGTGTCCGCCAGCCCGTCCAGTACGGCGTGAGCGCCAGCGTCTCGCAGTTCGGCCGCCGGGGTCCGGCCGGTGGCCACCCCGACGACGCGGACTCCGGCGGCGAGTCCGCCGGCGATGTCGGCCGGGGTGTCGCCGAGGAACACGGCCGCCGCGGCCGGGACGTCAGCGCGGGCGAGGGCGACACGCAGCAACTCGGGACGTTCATCGCCGTCCTCGCCGTAGGCGCCGTCACCCAGCTCGAGGTAGGAGTCCAAGCCGAACACGGCCAGCTTCACCTCGGCCGCCTGCCGCACGTTGCCGGTGACCACGGACTGCCGGACACCGTGGTCCGCGAGCGCGGCGAGGACGGCAGCTGCTCCGGGTAGGGCGTGGCCACGTTCGCGTAGCTCGGCAGCGCGGCGCACGTGCAGCGTGCCGAGGGCGTCAGCAAACCGGGTGAACAGCTCGTCGCTGTACGGAAGGTCGTGCAGGCGAGCGGTCTCCCGCAGGATCACCCGCTCCGTCGACCCGGTGACGTCAGCCTGCTTCCGCAGGGCCACACCTGTCACCTGCTCGAACGCGGCGGCCCACAGCTGGCCGCCGAGGCCTCGGGTGGCCATCAGCGTATGGTCGATGTCCCACAGCACCAGGTCCGGCACCAGCGCCTCCGCTCTCGACGAATACGGGGTCCCCACGATCCCGGCAGCCTACGCTCAGACCAAGGAGCGAGGAGCGGGCCATGGTTGCAGCAGACCTTCCCATCGGGGACCGGATCAGGCACTACCGCGGCGGCCGCCGCCAGGACACAGTGGCCGGGCTGGTCGGCATCTCACCTGACTACCTGTCCCAGATCGAACGCGGCGTCAGGATGCCGTCCCTCCCGATCCTTTACGCACTCGCCCAGGAACTGGGAGTCCCGGCCGCCGCCCTGCTGACCGAGCAGGCCCCGGCCGAGGACGGCCTGGTGGACACCGCGGAAGCGGCGGTGGGCCGGGCGCTCGTCGGGTACGGGCCTGCGCGCAGCGCCGAGCCGGTGGCTGCGGCCGCGCTGAGGGACCGGGTGGAAGCGGCGTGGCAGAGCTGGCAGACCAGCGGCACGAGGTTCACCGAGGCCGCTGACACGCTGCCGATCCTCGTGGCCGATGTCGAGCATGCGGCCCGGGCCGCGCGAACCAGCACGGACAGCGCCGAGCGCCGGGCCGTCTTGCGCGCCGCGGCTGACCTGTACTGCCTGCTCCGCTCGTACCTCCGGCGCACCGGGCGGGTCGACCTCGCCACCCTCGCCGCCGACCGGGCGATGCGCGCGGCCGAGGACGCCGACGACCCGCTCCGGATCGCCGCCGCACAGTGGAATCTCGGGCACGTCCTCCTGGCCGCCGGCCAGCCCGCCGAAGCTGAGGACCTCGCGCTCCGGGCGGCCGAGCAGGTGGCTGCCGCGCGGATCCCGGAGCTTGAGCGGGCAGCGATGGGCGGTGCACTCCAGCTCGTCGCAGTGGTCGGCGAGGCGCGGCGACGCCGATGGTGGGAGGCGCGGGAACGGCTACGGGAGCACGCGGCGCCGGCCGCCCGGCAGGTCCCGGACGGCACGAACGTAGGCTTCACGGTCTTCGGGCCGACGAACGTCGCCTTACACGCCCTGAGCATCGACATGGAGGCCGGTGAGACCGGCGAGGCCCTGAACACTGCGGACGCCATCGACACCAGCGGGCTCCCCTCCCTCGAGCGCGAGTTCACCTTCGGCCTGGAGGTGGCTGCCTGCCACAGCCAGCGCCGGGACGACGCCGCCGTCCTGCTCGCCCTCCTCGGCCTGGAGACTCTCGCGCCGGAGGACCTCGCGCGGACCCCGCTCGCCCGCCAGCTGGTGCTCACCGTGATCCGCCGGGCCCGGGCCATGCACGCCCGCCAGGCAGAGAAGCTCGCCGAGCGGATCGGGCTGGTCTGAACGAGCGCGTGGCTCACCCGAGCTGTCAGCTCGGCTGAGACTGCTGAGGTCTGCATACGGTCGCTGTGTGAGACGGACCACCGTGACCATGGAGGCGAGATCCATGCCGAGCGAACCTGCGAGCAGCACCGTTGACGCGCTCGCCCTGCTGGAACTCCCCGCCCTCGACGGCCTCACCCAAGGCCAAGTGCGCGGCGCGGACTGCATCTGGTGCGGTGACCAACTCAGCCCGGAAACCGCGGTCGACCTCGGCGAGCGCCGGCACAAGCGTCCCGGGGGCAGGTTCTCCACCTTCCCCCGGGCCTGCCCCGCCTGCGTCCTCGACACGGCCAAGGATGCGTTCTGGACGCACCCGGGCTCCTGCGAGCAGTGCGCGGACGACGCGACCATCTGCGAGACGTCAACTGGGCTACGCCAGCTGATGCGGACGTACCAGCGGTGAACGCGGCACTGACACCGGTCCCCACTCCGGCTCAGGAGGCCCTGTTCGCGCTCGGCGACCACCAGCGGCACTGCACCCAGTGCACGACAACGTGGGACGGCGACAAGGCCGAACACCACGAGTGCCCCGAAGTAGCCCGCCTGTACCGGGTGTGGCGCGAACGGGATCGGGCGCGGAAGCGCACATCATGATCTGCGCACGCTGCGACAAGCCGATCGGCCCTGGTGAACGGGCCGTCGAGGCCGAGAACAACCCGGGGACGGGCGCGAGCCCGTCGGTCGTGGTCCATGCGCGGCTGTGTCGGCGGGCGCAGATACAGACGACGCCGCACAACAAGTGGTGGAGTGCAAACGCTCCGCGCCGGGGGAGTCAGTGAATGCACGGCTCCGGCGCGCGCCGATCGCGCCTGGGCCTGGATGATCCGGCCGCCTCCGCCCCCGTCGGGGACGGCCACAGGTCCGCTGCCGGGCATCCCCTGTACCGGCAGCGGACCGTTTACCGCACGAGGTCGGTAACGGGTACGTCGAGGGCGCGGGCGATGCGGAGCAGGTGGACGTACTTGATGCCGTCGCCGGCTTCCACCCGCTGGATGGTGGACCGTCCCAAGTCAGGTTGGCGTGCTCGCGAGCCTTCCGGACGCGGACGCCCTGCTGCTGGCAGGCGAGGCGGATCCATTCCGGCTGAGCATCGGGCACGCGGCCACGCTGATGCGCGGATGATCATCTGTCAGCATCACTTCTGAGGCATTGTTTGATCTTGATGTCCAGCGCGCATTGCGTGGTAACCGCATTCTGTTTGACCCCATCGGCTGATATCTCCGGCCCTGCGACGCTCTGGCATATGCCGCAGGGCCACAGGTACGGTCGAGAAATCGAAAGTTTGTTCACGCGAATGAGTGACTGACAGTGCATGCCGGTCACTGTTAGGTACGACTACGCCGCGCCTCAGCAGGCGTGCCGGACCGTCAAGATGGGTGCCCCCCTCGCGGTCCGGCACTCGGGGTGGCTCCCGCACTCTGGCCGGCGTGCGGTGCGGGAGCCACCTGCTTCCCCTTTGACCTGCGGAAACAGGATGATCGTTTAGGGGATTTTTGGGGGATGGGGCTCTGCAGTGAGGGTGTAGGCAGAGTGCTCCGGGTGGTAGTCGGAGTGTCCGTTCGAGGCGCGACAAGTGGGTGCTGATGCGGCTTGACCTGGGCTGCGGTCCCGTCCTCGCAGGTCCGGCGATCATGCCCGAAGTGGCGAGGGCCGCTCTTACAAGCAGGATGTCGGCGGTTCGAAACCGTCCGCGCCCACGCGAATGATCAGACAGAGGGCCCCGAACCGATCACGGTTCGGGGCCCTTTGCCGATCGCGCCGGGAGTTGGGGGCCGGCGGTCAGTCCTCCTTGTGTGCGTGCTTGAGGCGGCTTCGGGCGTCCATGCGGTCCGGGGCCGTCACCTCGGCCCAGAAGCGGTGGCCGCTGACGAACACCGCCAGTTCGTGTTCGCGGCGGCGCAGCTTCTCCACCTCGGCCTGCTGGTCCTCGGTCCAGCCCGGGGAGGCGGGGCGCTCCACTTTGCGCCAGCCGCCGTCGTCACTGAATCCGTCCAGCGGCTCGACCGACCAGGGGAGCCGCTTCAGCAGGGCCGACAGCTCGGCCCGGACCTGATGCAGCTCCTCCTGACCGGCGAGGAGGTCACTCGGAAAGTCATAGGTCGCAGCCACACGGCAATGGTACGCCTGTTCGATTTTGCATGGCGAGTTCGTTCGTGGGGTTCATGTGTTCGAGGAGGGGTGGGGCGAGCTGCCGGGCCGCGACGCCTACCGGGCAGGGCCCCGTGCCCGCTCGGCCGGCTGAAGAGGTCCCGGTGGTTCCCGGCTACCTCCCGTCTCCCGGCTGCCCGCGCACGATTCGAACGGTCAGGTACGTCTCGCCGGGCTGCGGGGGCCGGTTCCAGGGGCGGGTGCGGAGGGTGTGCAGGCGGCCGTGGGTGAGGGCGAACCGGGGCAGGTGGACGGGGAGTTCGGCGGAGAGGGCTTCGAGGATGTGGCGTTCGGCCCGGTGGTGCCCGTGGTCGTCGGAGGGGGCGGGCGGTTGAGCGGAAGGAGGGAGCAGGGATTCCGGCACGGGGCCTCGGGTGGTGGTCGTGGTGCCGTCGGTGGTGAGGCCGTAGCGTTCCTCGCCGTCCTGGGCGACGGAGAGGTGGAAGACGGCGGGGCGGAGACCGTCGGGGGGCTGGCTCCAGACCGTCACCGCGCGGGTGCCGGCGGAGGCGGCGAGGGCCGGGGAGGTGAGGCGTTGTTCGTGGAAGCGGCCGCTGGGGCGGGGCTCGAAGGCGAAGCTCCAGCCCGGCCCGGCGCGGCCCACGGCCATGCGCGCCCGGTCCGCCCAGGGCGCGGTGTGGTCCTGGTCGCCGGAGGAGAGGCGGCGTGCCTCCCACGAGGTCGCCGGAGCGTCGAGGGCGGTGGTGTCGTCGGCGCCGATCAGGGCGGGCAGACCGGCCGGTGCCACTCCTTCCACCAGAAGGAAGCGGTACGACCTCCGGGAGCCGCCGGGGTCCGCGTCCGCCAGCCAGGCCAGCCCTGGTGGGTCCAGGTCCGCGGTGGGAGCCGGGATGTCGCCCGCCAGGCCGGTCCGGGGGGTGGCCAGGAGTTCCTGGCCGCGTTCCCGGGTGATCAGGGCGCCGAGGAGGGAGTCGGCGCACAGGCCGATGGGGGCGAGGTGGTCCGGGCTGAGCGGGCGCCACTCGGGCAGGGCCGCGCGCAGGGTGTGCCAGGCCGCGTCGGTCTCGCCCCAGCGGGCCTGTTCGCGTGCCTCCTCGACGGCCCGGCCGAAGGGGCCCTCGGCGGTGTAGCGGTAGGTGCCTTCGCGGAGCTGCCGGAGGATCCCGTCCGCCGTCTCGAGCACCGCCTCGGAGGCGCCGGTCAGGGTGTGCGGCAGGCGGTCGTCGCCCCCGCGCATGCGCACGTGCTCGGCCAGCAGGACCGGCACGACCTCCGGGACGTACATCGGGTCGGCGGTCAGGCCCTGGAAGTAGACCATGTACGTCTCGCCGAGCAGCCGGCGGATCTGGTCGCGCAGGCCTCTCGCCCGCGGTCTGCCGAAGGAGTCCGCCTCCGCCAGGGCAGCCGAGGCCCGCTCGTACCGCCCGCCGAGCGCGTCCAGGCGTGCCCTGTCCACGGCCGCGTCCTGGGCCCGGGTCGTGGCGTTGACGAACGGTGTCCGCGTCCGTTCCGAGCGGCTGACCTCGAGGTGGTGGAACTCCCGGTACATCGCCTCCATGAACGTACCGAACGAGTCGTGGCGCGTCGGTTGGTCGGCGTGCCAGGGCGCCCAGGTGTAGACGGCCCACTCGCCTGCCTCGTCCACGTCACCGGGGTCCAGCAGGACGTAGAGGGCGTCCGACTCCACGTCCAGTTGCAGCGCCCGGCCCCACATCCCGGCGAGGAGCACGTCGTGGGGGGAGGGGTCGTCGTCCAGTTCGCCGGGGAAGTACTCGGACAGGCCTGCCGCGTCCTCGTGCCACCGGACCCCGTCGGTGCCGGCGAGCAGCCAGACGAAGCCGCCCGCGTACCGCCAGCCGTCGCTCACCGCGAGGAACGTCCGGTACGACGGCGGCAGCCGGTGCCCGAGCTTCTCCTCCAGCGCCCGTATCCGTTCCTCCGAAGCGGGCGGGAAACCGAGCCATCGGGTGCGCAGCGGCTCCGCGTCCCGGGCCGGCGGCTCGCCCTCCGGTGCCGGTTCGGGCTGCGCGTCCGCCCATTCCTGGCTCCACCGGGTCAGGAGGGACTGCCAGTCCTCGCCCGTAGGGCCATCGCTGGTCCGGCCGCCCGTACGGCCGTCGCTGGTACGGCCGCTCGTGGGGTCGCCGCCGGTACGGTCCTCGCTCGTGTCCGTCATGGGGGTGATCCTGGCAGCCGTCACTGACAACGCCCGGGCCCGTGAGGGGGCTCCGGTGATGAGACCCTGGACGGCACGATCGCGTTCCCGCCCGGCGGGAGAACGGAGCAGGGGACAGGATGAGCGGGCAACGGCCGACGTTCGTGAAGGTGTGCGGGCTCACCCGCGAGGAGCAGATCGACTGGGCCGTGGAGCTGGGCTACGACGCGGTGGGGATCGTCGTGACCCCGAAGAGCAAGCGGTACTGCCCGCCGGAGCGGGCCGTGCGGCTGGCCGGGCACGCCCGGGGGCGGATCCCCGTGTTCGCCGTGGCCCTCACGTACGAGGAGACGGCGGCCGTCGCCGGGCACTTCGACACCGTGCAGATCTACGAGACGGCCGACATCCCGAACCTCGCCCTCGCCTCCGGCGCCCCGCCCGAGCGGCCGGAGGCACTGGAGTACTTCTTCTACGACGCCAGCGCGGGCAGCGGGGTGTTCGCGGACATCCCCGCCTGGGTCGCGGACCTGCCCGGACGGGTGGTGATCGCGGGCGGCCTCGACGAGCACAACGTGGCCGGCGTCATCGAGGACTTCGGGCCCTACGGGGTGGACGTCTCCAGCAGTGTCGAGACGGCGCCGGGGATCAAGAGCCGCGAGAAGATGGCCGCCTTCGTCGCCGCCGCCCGTACCCCCGGCCGCGCTCACCCCCCGACCCCGGGGCAGGGGCCCGCCTAGCCTGCCGTCTCGCGCAGCTCCCGCACGATCCGGGCGGTCACCGGCACGGGGACGCCGTGCCGGTCCGCGGCGCGGAGCAACGCGCCGCCGATCGCGTCGAGTTCGAGCGGGCGGCCCGCCTCCGCGTCGCGCTGCATCGAGGACTTGGCGGCGGCCGGGAAGGCGTCGTAGCGGGCCAGTGCCTGCGCCGGGTCGGCCGGGGCGCCGCAGGCGCGGCTGACCGCGGCCGTCTCCGCGACGAGCGAGGCCAGTTCCTCGCGGTGCCGGGTGCGGGCCTCGCCGAGTGGGAGGCCGTAGCGGGTGGTGAGGAGGGCGAAGGGGGCGAGGAAGGACATCTTCGCCCACAGGGCCGCGGTCTCGTCGTCCAGGACCCTGGTGGTCGGGCCGGCCGTGGTGAGGGCTTCGGCCAGGGTGGCCAGCCGGGGGCGGGGGACCTTGCCGCCGGTGAGGTCGATCTCCACGAAGGGGCTGGTGTGTTCGATCAGGCCGGGTGCCCGGCGGGTCGACTCGACACGGATCACGGAGGGCGCCACCAGGTCGGGGGAGTAGCGGGCGCGCAGCAGCGCGGGGTGTTCCACGCCGTTCAGGAACGGCACGAGGAGGGCGTCGCCGAGCGCTGCGGGCGGGATCCGGGTGAGGGCCGCGTCCAGGGCGGTGGCCTTGACGGTGATCAGGCAGGCGTCGACGGGTTCACGCAGGTGGGTGTCGGCGTCCACGGGGGCGGTGAAGTCGCCGAATACGGTGCTGCGGACCCGGAGTCCGGTGCCGCGCAGGGTGCGGGCCGTCTCCTCGCCGGCCAGGCACAGGACGCGGTGGCCGGCGCGGGAGAGCAGGGCGGCGAGCAGGCCGCCGACACCACCGGGTCCGAGCACGGCGACGTTGAGCCGGGCCCCGTCGGACGGCTTCGGCCCGCCGAAGGCCTCTGAAGCCCGCGGTGCCTGCGGTGGCTGCGGTGCGTGGGGCGGGTGGGACGCGTGCGTCATGGGTTCGGTCCTCTCGTCGGTCGGCCCCGGGAACGGTGGCCGCCTCCGGAGATCCTCGCAGCAGACGGGGGGTCTGCGGGAGACTGATGGCATGTGCCGGAGTATCAAGACCCTGCGTCCGCCCCAGTTGGCCGAGGAGGCCACGGAGGAGGAGATCCGTGCTGCCGCGTTGCAGTACGTACGGAAGGTGTCCGGGTTCCGGGCACCGGCCGCGCACAACCGGGAGGCGTTCGAGCGGGCGGTGGACGCGGTGGCGGCGGCGACCGCCGAACTGCTGGGGACGCTGGAGGTACGCGGCCGGCCCGCGACCGGCTGAGGCGGCCGGCCGGCGAGCGGTTGAGGCGGCCCGCGAGCGGTTGAGGCGGCGGTCGGCGGGCGGTCGGACGGATCGCGTCGGACGGGTCTCGCCGGTCGGGTCATGCCGGGGCGGTCGGGCGGGTCACGCCGGACCGGTCACGCCGGGCGTCTTCGCATCAGGTATCCGGCACCCGCGCCCGCGCCGAACAGCGCCGCGACCGACACCGCCGTGGCCACCCAGGTCGCGCCCAGCCACTGGGCGCCCAGGTAGCCGAGGGCGACGCTGTAGACCGCCCAGGTCAGTCCTGCGAGGGCGGACCAGGGGAGGAAGTCGCGGACGCGGCGGTGGGCGGCGCCGGCGCCGAGGGAGACGAGGGAGCGGCCGGCCGGGGCGAATCGGGCCAGTACCACCAGCGCGCCGCCGCCCCGGGACAGCGCCTCACCGAGACGTTCCTGCGCGCTGCTCAGCCGCCGCGAGCGGGCGATCGCGCGGTCCAGCCGGGCCCCGCCGCGCCAGGCCAGCCGGTAGGCGACGAGGTCGCCGAGGAAGGAGGCGGTGGCGGCGCAGAAGACCAGCGCCAGGAAGTCGGGGACGACGTGCGGAACCTGTCCGGCGGACGCGCCGGAGCCCGCCGCCGCTGCCGTGGCCGCGGTGATGACCAGCACGCCGCTCGGCAGGACCGGCAGGAACACGTCGAGCAGCACGGAGAGTGCCACCATGGCGTACATCCATGGCCCGGCCTCCAGCGACCCCATGCTTTCCCACACGACGGTTCCCCCGCGATTGTCCTGTTGCGCCCCCCGACGACAGCCATACAGCGTACGCCGGGGGTGTGACAGGAGTTTCACGGGGGGTTCGCGAGATCCGCAAAGGGTTATACGACCGACGGCGTGTCTTGACCCGGTCATCGACCGGGCATCGACGCGGGCGTCGACCGTGGCGCCGACCGGGCATCGACGGGGCGCCGACCCCGGGGGCGTCGACCTAGGCGTCGCCCCGGGCCGCCGACCGGGGCGTCCACCGGGGCCGCCGACCCGTGCCGCCGACCCGCGCCGGCGGCCGGGCCGTCGGTCTGGGTGGGGCCGTGGGCCGTCCGCGTGCCGTCACTCGGTCAGGGCCGTCTCCCGTACGGTCGTGAGGGTTCCGTCGCGGCGGGCCCGTTCCAGCCGGAGGCGGGCCGAACGGCCGTGCAGGGTCAGTGTCATGAGCTGGTTGCCGAACCAGGGTCCGCCCGCCCTGCGCCAGGTCACCGGCGGTCGCGGGCAGCGTCCGTGCCGGGCCAGCCGCCGGCCGAGGAACCGGGCCAGGGCGCTCCAGCCGAACCGGAAGCCGACCCGGATCGTGGGCGGCACCGAGTTGTGGACGGGGGAGCAGGTGAGTTGCAGCACCCGGGAGCGGGGTGCCGTACCGGCGGGCCACGAGGGTTCGGCGACGTACGCGTGGTGGACGTCCCCGGAGAGCACGCAGACGGAGGCGGGGGCCTCGGGCCCGGAGCCGGTGCGGGCGAACAGGGCGGCCAGTTCGGCGAAGGACGCCGGGAAGGCCGCCCAGTGCTCCAGGTCGGCCGCCCGGCGCAGCCGTTCCCCGAACCTCGCCCAGCGGGGCCCGCGTTCGCCCCGGCACAGGGCCGCGTCCCAGGTCTCCAGGTCGTGTATGAGATGCGGCAGCAGCCAGGGCAGTGAGGTGCCGACCAGCAGGTGGTCGTACGACTCCCGGTCGGCGAGCGCCTGTTCGCGCAGCCACTCGGTCTCGCCGGGGTCGAGCATGGCGCGGTTCTGCTCGTCGAGCACGCGGGCCGCCCGGGTGTCCACCATCAGCAGCCGTGTCCGCCCGAAGTCCCGCCGGTAGCTCCAGCGCACCGAGGCCGGGTCGGCGTCGGCCCCGGCGGCGAAGGCGCGCAGCGCGTCGGTGCCGTCGGGGGAGGCGAGGACGGCGGTGTAGAGCGGGTCGGCGGCGAGTTCGGCCGGGGAGAGGTTGCCGAGGTGCTGGTGGACCCAGTACGACATCAGCCCGCTCAGCAGCCGCTCCTGCCACCAGGGGGTGGCCCGCATGCCGGCCAGCCAGGCGGCGGAGGTGTTCCAGTCGTCGATCACGTCGTGGTCGTCGAAGACCATGCAGGTGGGCACGGTGGAGAGCAGCCAGCGGACTTCGGGGTCGAGCCAGGACTCGTGGTAGAGGCGGGTGTACTCCTCGTAGTCCGCGACCTCGGCGCCGGGGGCGTCCGCGAGGTCGCGGCGGGCGCCGAGCCAGCGGCGGGTCGCCGCCGAGGTCTCGTCGGCGTACACCTGGTCGCCCAACAGCAGCAGCACGTCCGGGCGTTCGCCGCCGGCGGCGACGCGGGCGGCCAGGCTGTCGAGGGCGTCGGGTCCGACCGGGTCCTGGCCGTCGGCCGGGGGTGCGGCCCACCGGCAGGAGCCGAAGGTCACCCGCAGGGCCTCGCCGACGGCCGGGGTGCGGATCAGCGAGGGCGGGAAGCAGGAGTCGGCCGGCGGCCACACCCGGACGCCGTCCAGGACCACGTCGTACGACGGCGCGGTCCCCGGGGTCAGTCCGGTGACCGGGACCAGGGCGTAGTGGTGGCCCGCCACCTGGAAGGTGCGGGCGGTGCCGGCGGCGCCGTCCGCGCAGCGCACCTCGGCGGTGCACGGACGGCTGGTCTCGACCCAGACGGTCGCCGACGAGCCGTCGGTGTATCTCAGCAGCGGTCCCAGGCGCAGTCCGGCCACAGTCCCCTCCTCCGTCGCCCCGTACGGTACGGAACGACGGAGGTCAGCGGGGAGGTTCCGCGCTCAGCAGGCGGAGAGGTAACTGGTGAGCGCGCTCTTCTCGGCGGAGTCGACCGAGAGGCCGTAGTAGTACTTCACCTGCACCCAGGCGCGGACGTAGGTGCAGTAGTAAGAGGAGAGCGGCGGCATCCACTCGGCCGGGTCCTTGTCGCCCTTGGACTGGTTGACGTTGTCCGTGACGGCGAGGAGCTGGGGGCGGGTGACGTCGTTGGCGAACGCCTGGCGCTGGGCGGTCGTCCACCCGCTGGCGCCGGAGTCCCAGGCCTCGGCGAGCGGGACCAGGTGGTCGATGTCGACGTCGGAGGCGGCGGTCCAGGTGGCGCCGTCGTAGACGGAGTACCAGCTGCCGCTGGTGGCGGTGCAGGCGGAGTTGGTGACGACGTTCGTACCGTCCCGCTTGAGGATGTACTCACGGGTGTTGCAGGTGCCGCTGATGGTGATCCAGGTCGGGAACAGGTCGCGGTCGTAGCCGGTGCGGTTCTCGGTGGCCACGGTGAGCGAGGCGAGGTAGGTGCGGGCGGTGGACGCGCTGACCGGCGTGGGGAGGGCGGCGGAGGCGCTCGGGGAGTTGAAGAGGGCGGCAGAGACTATGAGTCCGGTAAGAGCCGCGAGTATGCTGAGGCGTCGACGCGCGTAGAACGCTGACTTGCGAGCCATGCGAACTCCCTGGTGGGGGTGGGGTGTTGGAGCGCGGGCGAGGGAATGCTCGCGCCGCCGTGTTGCGGGTGGGTGAGCGTTCGGTAAGAAACTAGTGACGTGTTCATGACACGACAAGACGTGCGACGTGACTCACAGGCGGGATCCCCGGCCTTGGGATCGGTGGCGGGTTCACGTACTGTGGGCGGTGTTGAAGGGGAGTAGCTCTTCGCCGGACCGTCGACATACTGCTCAGCCCGTCTGAGCCGGCGCCCGGAGGCGGACCTCGGTCAAGGGGTCGGCCAGCGAGACCTTCGGCAAGCAGTGCACCCCCGTGCCCTTCGGCGCGGGCGACCGTGTGCTGCCCTGCCGAGGTGTTCGTCTGCGAAGCGCGGTGCTCTCGGTGGGGTGGCCCCGACCGATTGAGGACCCTTGATCAGCATCACCGTGACGGCGCTCGTCTTCGGCGTCATCTTCCTCGCCGAACTGCCCGACAAGACCGCGCTCGCCGGTCTGGTGCTCGGCACGCGTTACCGGGCGTCGTACGTCTTCGCCGGTGTCGCCGCGGCCTTCCTGCTGCACGTCGTGCTGGCCGTCGCGGCCGGCAGCGTGCTGACCCTGCTGCCGCAGCAGATCGTGCACGCGATCACCGGTCTGCTCTTCCTCGGCGGCGCGGCCGTGCTGCTGCTGAAGAAGGACGAGGAGGACGAGGAGATCCGCAAGCCCGCCGACCAGTCCTTCTGGAAGGTCGCCGGAACGGGGTTCATGCTCATCCTGGTCGCCGAGTTCGGCGACCTCACGCAGATCATGACGGCGAACCTCGCGGCACGCTACGACGACCCGCTGTCCGTGGGCCTCGGCGCGGTGCTCGGTCTGTGGGCCGTGGCCGGGCTGGGCATCGTCGGCGGCAAGGCCCTGATGAAGAAGGTGCCGCTGCGGCTGATCACGCAGATCGCCGCCGTGCTGATGCTGGCGCTGGGCGCCTGGAGCCTGTGGGAGGCGTTCGCCGGCTGACCGGGAGGCGGTCCCGCGAGCTGAAGAGTCGGTGAACGGTCGGCGAAGGCGGTGGCGGGAGGCCGCTCTGTTTTGTACCGTAGAGAAACAAAGTGGCTCCCGCCCGTTTTCCCTGACCGGCGGGCGGGGCCGCCTTGTCTGTTCCGGCCGTTTCCCGGCCCGTCTCTCCGGCCTGGTCCTCCCGGCCCGTTTAGGAGCTGCCCGATGACGGCCACCGTCCTCACCGCCCGCGCCCTCCTGCTCGACATGGACGGCACCCTCGTCAACTCCGACGCCGTCGTGGAGCGCATCTGGCGGCGCTGGTCCGAGCGGCACGGGCTGGACGGGGACGAGGTCATGAAGGTCGTCCACGGCCGGCAGGGGCACGCCTCCATGGCGCTGCTGCTGCCGGAGCGGCCCGTGCAGCAGAACCTCGCCGACAACGCGCGGATGCTGGCGGAGGAGACCGCCGACACGGACGGCGTGGTGGAGATCCCGGGCGCGGCGGCCTTCCTCGCCTCGCTGGCCGGGCTGCCGCACGCCCTGGTCACCTCGGCGGACGTGCCCCTGTCGACGGCCCGGATGGCCGCCGCGGGCCTGCCGCTGCCGCGGGTGCGGGTCACCGCGGAGTCGGTGGGCGCGAGCAAGCCGGACCCGGAGGGTTTCCTGAAGGGCGCGGCCGAACTGGGCGTCGACCCGGCGGACTGCGTGGTGTTCGAGGACTCCGGCGCGGGGATCGCGGCGGGGCGGGCGGCGGGGATGCGCGTGATCGGCGTCGGCCCGCGGGCGGCTCTGCACGGACCGGACGCGGTGGTGCGGGACCTCACGGAGGTACGCGTCGAGGCCATGCCCGACGGTTCCCTCCGCGTGCACGTCGGCTAGGTGCGCCGGCCGGGGTGGGACGCTCACCGGCGCTTGCAGGGCGCCGCCCGCGCCCACCCGTGCCGCCCCAGCGGCACGACTGCCCGCGGCTGAAAAGAAACCTCGTAAGGGGCGTGGGGTGCGGGGCTGCGGAGCCTTGTAAGGGGCGTGGGGTGCGGGGCTGAGTAGCCCTGTAAGGGGGGTGGGGTGCGCGGCTGCGGAGCCTCGTAAGGGGCGCGGGTTATGCGGCTGAGGATCCCCGTAAGGGGCGCGGGATACGCAGCCGAGGAGCCCCGTAGCTGGGGCAGAGTGCGCGGCTGAGTAGCCCGTAAGGGGCGCGGGTTATGTGGCTGAGTGGCCCCGTAGCTGGGGCGGGATACGCGGCTGAGGAGCCCCGTAAGGGGCGCGGGGAACTGCGCGATCAGCCCCCACTCACCCGCACCCGGACCCCAAGCGATGGCCCCCTCTCGGTCCGCCGCCTACGGCTTCGTCGTCTCCGACTCCAGCTTCGCCCGCGTGGCTGCCCCGTACACCCCCGACTCGTCCGTCAGGACCCCGCGCGTCACCTGGTACGAGCGGACCCCGCTCTCGGTCCTGCTGTCGTACTCGCCGGAGGCGTCCCCCGAGTACAGCCCCACCTGCTTCAGCCGCAGCTGGAGCTCCGTGACCTCGGCCCCGCTGTCCCCGGGGCGCAGCACCGGCGGTGTCGACGGCTGCGCGGACGCCGACGTCCCCGTCACCGGCGCCGACCGGGTCGGCGTGGCCGAACGGGACGGGGTGGCGGACGGACTCGCGGCCGACGGCGTGGCGGACGGCTCCGCCGAGGCGCTGGGGCTCGCCGACACGGACGGTGACGCCGACGTCGCGGACGCCGTCGGCGACGTCGGCGCGGTGGCCGAGGGCGACCCCGGCGTCACGTCCGGCACGCTCTCCCGGACGTTCTCGGGCCCCGCCCCGTCCCGCGTGGGCGTCAGATGGGCGAAGAGCCCGCTCACGAACCCCGCCACGGCGATGACCGCCACCACCGCCCCGGCCACGGACAGCAGCAGGGCCCGCCGTGAACGCCGGCGGGGCCGTTCCTCCGGAGCCGGCATGCCGGGCACGTCGGGCACGTCGGGCACGTCGTCGTACGGCGCTGCTCCCGCGTCGGCGGCCGGCACCACCGTCCGCATCGGCACCGTCGGCTCCCCCGGCGACACCGGCACCGGCACGGTCTCCGCTCCTCCGGTGGCCCCTCCGGCGGCCCCACCGGCACCCGCCGCGCCGAGGCCGTCGAGGCCGTCGCGATCATCGAGGCCGATGTACGGCCGTATCCGCAGCGGGTCGAAGTCCTCCGCCGCGGCCTGCTCCGCCGTACGCGCGTCGCGCAGCGCGTCGGACGCCCGCTGGTTGCAGTCGCAGGAAGGCGAGCCGTCCGGCCGCCTCGGTGCCCCGCACTCCGGGCACTGGCGACCCTCGGTCGTATCCGTCACGGCGTCCGTCCCTCCCCTTGCAACCCCCTTACAAACTCCACAGATTATGCGGAGCACCCACACGTACGTTCGCGGGAACCCCCGGGCTCAAGGGGCCGCGAAGAGGACTCGACGGGCCATAACGGGTGACACCGGCCACGATGGAGAATGGTTGACGCACCCCCGGGAGGTCTCCATGGCTGTGGACGCCACGCACGCGACGGCGAAGGACGCGGAACAGGTCCCCGGCGGTGTGCTGGTCCCGATCGGCGCGCTGCTGCTCGGGCTGCTGCTGGCCGCGCTGGACCAGACCATCGTGTCCACGGCGCTGCCGACCATCGTCAGCGACCTGGGCGGCCTGGAGCACCTGTCCTGGGTGGTCACCGCCTATCTGCTGGCCTCCACCGCCGCCACCCCCCTGTGGGGCAAGCTCGGCGACCAGTACGGGCGCAAGCGGCTCTTCCAGCTCGCGATCGTGATCTTCCTGATCGGGTCGGCGCTGTGCGGGATGGCCCAGGGCATGGGCGAGCTGATCGGCTTCCGCGCCTTGCAGGGGCTCGGCGGCGGCGGCCTCATGGTGCTGTCGATGGCGATCGTGGGCGACCTCGTGCCACCGCGCGAACGCGGCCGCTACCAGGGCCTGTTCGGTGCGGTCTTCGGCGCCACCAGCGTGCTCGGGCCGCTGCTCGGCGGGGTGCTCACCGAGCAGCTCAGCTGGCGCTGGGTGTTCTACGTCAACCTGCCGGTCGGCGTCGTCGCGCTCGCGGTGATCGCCGCCGCGCTGCACATCCCGCGCCGCACCGCCCACCACGTCATCGACTACCTCGGCACCGTCCTGATCGCCGCCGTCGCCACCTGCCTGGTGCTGGTCGCCTCGCTGGGCGGGACGACCTGGGCATGGGGTTCGGCGCGGATCGTCGGGCTCGCGGTGCTCGGGGTGGTCCTCGCCTTCGCCTTCGTCGCCGTCGAGCGGCGGGCCGCCGAACCCGTCCTCCCGCTGAAGCTCTTCGGCATCCGCACCTTCACGCTCGCCGCCCTGATGAGCTTCATCGTCGGCTTCGCGATGTTCGGCGCGATGACCTACCTGCCGACCTTCCTCCAGGTCGTGCACGGCATCTCGCCGACCCTGTCGGGCGTGCACATGCTGCCGATGGTGGTCGGCCTGCTGCTGTCGTCCACGCTCTCCGGCCAGGTCGTCAGCCGCACCGGCCGCTGGAAGGTGTTCCCGGTGGCCGGCACCGCCGTGACCACGATCGGGCTGCTGCTGCTCCACCGGCTGGACGAACACAGCCCGACCGCCGAGATGAGCGGCTACTTCTTCGTCTTCGGCCTGGGCCTCGGCCTGGTCATGCAGGTGCTCGTGCTGATCGTGCAGAACTCCGTCTCGTACGAGGACCTGGGCGTCGCCACCTCCGGCGCGACCTTCTTCCGCTCGATCGGCGCCTCCTTCGGGGTCGCCATCTTCGGTTCCGTCTTCGCGAGCCGCCTCGCCGACAAGCTGGCGGGCGCCTTCCGGGGCGTGCACCTCCCGCCGGGCGTCTCCCCGGGCGCCCTCAAGGCCGACCCGCGCGGCATCGCCGCGCTGCCGCCCGCGCTGCGCCCGGCGGCCCTGCACGCGTACGCGTCCTCGATCACCGACGTCTTCCTGTACGCGGCACCGGTGGCCGCCCTCGGCTTCGTGCTGGCCTGGTTCCTCAAGGAGGACCGGCTGCGCGGCTCGGTCACCGCGCCGGACGCCTCGGAGACCCTCCCGCCCAATCCGGTGCAGCGGTCGTCGTACGACGAGTGCTGCCGGGCCCTGTCGCTGCTCGGGACGCGCGAGGGGCGCCGGGAGGTCTACCGGAAGATCAACGAGCGGGCCGGGGTGGACCTGCTGCCCGCGGCCGGCTGGCTGCTGCTGCGGATCCGCAGGTACGGCTCGGTGGAGCCCGGGCAGCTCGCCGAGCGCGGGGCCGTCCCGCTGACCGTGGTGCTGGAGGGCGCCCGGCAGCTGGAGGAACGGCGCCTGGTGGACCGGCTCGGTCTCGACCTGACCGCGACCGGGCAGGGCCGGGAGATCGCGGAGCGGCTCGCCAGGGCACGTGAGGAGTCCCTGGCCGAACTCCTCGGCGACTGGTGGGGCCCGGACCGCCCCACCGACCTGGACCGCCTGGTGCGGGAGCTCACCGACGAGCTGTGCGGGGCCGAACGTGAGCAGCCCCAGAATCCGGCGGCCCGGCGGGCCGGTTGACGAGTTCCTTGCGGAACCAGTGCCCGGCGTAGACGTCGTCGTTGTGCGGCTCGGTCTCGGCGTAGCCGAGCCGCGCGTACAGGGCGCGGGCCTCCACCAGGTCGGAACGGGTGTCCAGCACCATGCGTGCGGCGCCCAGGGCACGGGCCGCGTCCTCGGCCGCCGTGACGAGGAGCGCGGCACCGCCCCGGCCGCGCCGGCCCTCGGCCACGAACACCCGGGTGAGTTCGGCGGTGCCCGGACCGAGCAGCCGGACACCGGCGGTGCCGGCCGGCTCGCCCTCGTACCGTGCGATCAGCAACCGGCCGGTGGGCGGGGCGAGTTCGGATCCCGTGCGGGCCGCGATCTCGCGTTCCAGCTCGGCCGGGTCGGTGCGCCGGTCCTCGTGCAGCAGGTACCAGCGGTCGCTGACCTCGGTGTAGTACGCCCGCCACAGGGCCGTCGCGGCGGGCGAGTCAGGTGGTTCCGGGGTGATCGTCCAGGAGGTCATGACCCGTATCCCAGGCCGCACCGGGCCGACCGCGCAACCGGATATCGGTGACCTCGGGGCATCGGGCGGCCGCCGGGAAGTACCGCCCGCTGTTTGCGGAGCGCGGTCCGGGTCACCCGGAGAGTGAGCCGGCCCGTCGGGCCGAGACACCGGAAGGCAACCATGTCCACAGGCTTGATCATCGCGATCGTGATCGTGGCCGCCGTGGTCGTAGTCGCGGCCGTACTGGCCATGCGCTCGCGGAACAAGGGCCCGGGAGGCCTGAAGCGGCGCTTCGGACCCGAGTACGAGCGGACCGTGGCCGAGCACGGCGGTGACACCAAGGCGGCCGAGCGCGAGCTCGCCGAGCGCCTGGAGCGCCACGGCGACCTGCACGAAAGGCCCCTGGAACCGGCGGAGCGCGAGCGTTACGCGGCTCGCTGGACGACCGCACAGGAGCACTTCGTCGACTCGCCCCGCGAGTCCGTGACCGAGATCGACCGGCTGCTCGCCGAAGTGGCCGCCGCCCGTGGCTTCCCGGCCGGCGCCGAGTACGAGGACCAGGTCGCCGCGCTCTCCGTGCACCACGCCGACCACGTCGACGGTTACCGCCGTGTCCACCGCGCCGCCGTGGCGCCCGTGGGCGGCGCCCCCCAGACCCAGGCCGGTACCGAGGAGATGCGCAGGGCCATGATCGAGGCCCGCTCCCTCTTCGAGGACCTGGTCACCTCGTCCACCGGTGAGCACGGCCGCCACCGCGCCGGTGTCGGGGCCGACACCGGCGGCCACATGCCCTGGTCCGCCGACCGGAGCCGTCCGAAGGAGAGCTGACCGACATGACCGACGCGAGGACAGGACCGGGCCGCCGTCCGGCGGGCGGCGAGGCGTATCCCGGCGGCGAGCCGCTGCCGGACCGCGAGGAGCAGACCACCGACTGGGGCGACGCCTCCGTCAGCGGTGTCACCCCCGGACAGGAGGAGACGGCACCGGAACGCACCGGCCGCCACGACGACGGCCGCACGGGCGCCGGGGAGTCCGGCCCGGCCGTACTGGTGGCCGGCGACGGCCCGGGCCACGAGACGGACGCGGGACGCGCGAACGACCCGGGCCGTGGGACGGTCGCGGGTGCCGGAGCGGACGCCGGGCGCGGGACGGTCGCGGGGCCCGGAGCGGACGCCGGACGCGAGACGGTCGCGGGTGCCGGGCGCGGGACGGTCGCGGGGCCCGGAGCGGACGCCGGACGCGGGACGGTCGCGGGTGCCGGAGCGGACGCCGGACGCGGGACGGTCGTGGGGCCCGAGGGGACCGCGGCGCGGGAGACGGACGCCGGGGCGAACGGTGAGCGGCTGATCCCGAACGAGGAGTGCGGTCAGCTGGAGCAGCGGCTGCACCACGCCGTCGCCGGTTTCGTCGACGAGCCGCGCGCGGCCGTGGAGGAGGCCGACCGGGCCGTCGAGGAACTCAGCGCCCGCCTCACCGACGCCGTCGAGCGCCGCCGCCGCGCCCTGCGCGGCAGCTGGCAGGCGGACGGCGGCGACCGGCCGGGCACGGCCGACACCGAAAAGCTCCGGCTGGCCCTGCGCGACTATCGCGAACTCGCCGACCGGCTGCTGCACATCTGAGTCAGGACCGCATCACGCCTGCGGGTCCGGTCCCGCAGGCCCCGCCGCCGCCCGGCGCTCCCGCCACTCGCGTACGACCTCCTCGACGTCGTACGGCTTCTTGCCCAGCGGGGGCCCGGGCGGCGGTTTGAACATCATGTCGCGGATCCTGACGTTCACCTCCGTGATGATCTTCCGGACGATCCGCTCCGAAGGTGCCGCCAGAGCCGCCGCGAGGGCGTCCTCGGCCTCCTTGCGCAGCGCGAGCGTCGGCGGCAGCATCGCGAGCCCTTCGCGGGCCATCTTCCGCTTGACCCACCACAGTTCGTCGTAGGACGTGTCCAGGACCGCCGGCAACGGCCGCCCCGCGCCCGGCAGTTCGTCGAACTCCCCGCGCCGCTGGGCATCTCGGATCTGCTTGTCGACCCAGGACTCGAACGGTACCCCGGGTGGCTTTCGCTCGGTCATGACACCATTGTGCCGGACGCGGATCCGCCGGGCGTTTTATCATGCGGCCGAGACCCAGCAGGGATCTCAGGGAAGACCCAGGAACCGCGCAGGGGGAACGCACGTGCTCGAACTCACCATGGCCTCCGTATCCGGGGAGACGGGCGAAACGGCCGGAATGCTCATGGCCGACGCACCCAGCGACCCGGGTGCCGTGCTGCGGGTGGGCCGCGACGCCTCCGTCTGCCGGCTCGCCACCCCCGACGACTGGCTGTTCGTCTCCCGGGTGCACCTGGAGTTCCTGTGCGGGACCGAGGGCGGCTGGCAGGTCACCTGGCTGCGCGGCTCCCAGGCGGAACCCTCCTCCGAGGTGCTGCTGAAGGTCGGGGAGTACGCCCAGGCCATCACCTACGGCGGCACGGTCGCGCTGCCGCGGGGCGGCTCCGGCGAGATCGTCGTCCGGGACCGCACCGCCCCGCGCAGCGTCAACGTGGGCTTCTACCACGAGGGTTGACCGGGGCGAGGGCCGGTAACGGCCGGTCAGGCCAGGACGCGGGCCAGGGCGAAGCCGTCGTACCCCTTGCTGCCGACCGTCTGGATCGCCGTGCCGCTCAGCCTCGGGTGCGCGGCGATCAGCTCGATCGCGGCACGGGTGCCGACCACGTCCGGCTCGGCACTCCCGGCGTCCACGACCCGGCCGCCGCGCACCACGTTGTCGACGACGATCAGGCTGCCGGCCCGGGTGAGTCGCAGCGCCCACTCCACGTAGTGCGGGTTGTTGGCCTTGTCGGCGTCGATGAAGACCAGGTCGAAGGGGGCCGGGTTCTCGTCGGCGAGCTTGGGCAGCGACTCCAGGGCGGGCCCGACCCGCACCTCGACGAGCCGGTCCAGACCGGCGCGGGCGATGTTGCGGACCGCCACCTCGGCGTGCCGGGCGTTGTACTCAAGCGAGACCATCCGGCCGTCGGCGGGCAGCGCCCGTGCCAGCCAGATGGTGCTGTACCCGCCGAGGGTGCCGATCTCCAGGATGCTGTGGGCGTCCTGGATCTGCGCGAGGAGCTGGAGGAGCTTTCCCTGGTTGGCGGTGACGCTGATGTGCGGCAGCTCGTTCGCCTCGCTCTCGCGCAGGGCCGCCTGGAGCGCCTCGTCGTCCGGTGACAGATGGCTGGTGAAGTAGAAGTCGACGTCGTCCCAGAGCTGAGAGCCGCTCATGCGTCCGCTGCCTTTCGCCTGTCCAGGAGGCTGTCCCCTGACAGCCACCTGGATAGCACTACTGAGACGGCCGCCGCCACGGTGATCCACCGCCCCGGCGGCGGCCGGAACTCAGCCGATCGGCGCAGGGGGCTGCGGCGGCTGCGGCGGCTGCCCAGGGGGCTGTGCCGGTGGCGGCGGCTGAGTGGGCGGTGGCTGAGTGGGCGGTGGCGGCCCGGCGGGCGGTGGCGGCGGTACCGGACGGCGGGAGCGCCGTACCGCGGCCAGCGACATGACCGTGACGACCAGCAGCAGCGCGCCGCCCACCGTCGCCAGCCAGGCCGGGACGCCCGCCACCGTGCTCAGCCGGTCCGTGTAGACGACCTGCTGGAACGGCGTGTCGGAGGCCGCCCGCCGCAGCACGTGGTCGCCGGAGATCCGGGACGGGTACGGGAACTCCTGGCCGATCGCCGTCAGGTACGGGGTGCCGGTGGCGAGCTCGCGCAGGACACCGGCCGGACGGCTGAGCCGGCCGGCGTAGACGACCCGGGGGCGTTCGCCGCCGATCGCGGTGCGCGGCTCCATACGGTGCGCGGCGAGGACGTACAGGCCCAGCGACTGCGGGGTGGCGGCGAGCCTGGACAGCCGCATCGGGTAGACCGGCCGGTCGCTGGCGAACGCGAGGCGCAGGGGGTCCAGGGCGCCGTGCAGGGTGGTGTTCGCGGTCTCGGGGGCGAGCTTGACGGCTACGTACTCCCAGCGCTCGGCGACGTACGGGGCGAGGGCGCCGCTCAGCCGGGGCGGGAGCGCGAAGCCGTTGCCGCGCAGCCAGCCGTCCAGGGCGCCGGGGTCGGTGGCGGTCAGCTGGGCCACGTCGAAGGGGCCGAGCCGCTGGCGCTCGACCACGCCGACGCCGGGGGGCTGGGCGCCGACGCCGGGCGGGACCGGTGAGGTGGCGCCGCCGGTGGTCAGCGGCCAGTCGCCGTCCGCGGGCCAGAAGTGGTGGCGGGTGCGGTGCACCGGGGCGGTGAGGGTGTGCAGCTGGTCGAAGAGGGCCGGGTCGGCGAGGGTGACCGTGGCGCGGTGCGGGACGGGCATGATCCAGGCGGCGCGGTCGGCGTCGCCGTCCACCGTCAGGCGCATCACGATCTGCTCGCGGGTGCCGTCCCAGCGCAGCACCGACTCCTCCCGGCCGACGGTGACCTGCCGGGTGGCGTCGGGCACCAGGGCGCCGCAGGCGCAGGCGTACGCGGGGGCGGCGAGGGAGCCGAGCTGGAGGGCGGCGAGGACGAGCAGGACCGCGAGTAAACGTGTGCGTCGGCGGGGTCGCCGCTGGCCGCTCATGAACCGATGCCCTCCGCTGCCGTCGAACAGGACTTCAGACGGTATAGCGGAGGGCGTGGTTCCGGGGCCGTTCCGTACAGCTACCGCCTGGCGACCGAGGGTACGGACGGGGCGGTCGGTTGGTTCGAAGGGGCTGGTGAAAGGGGCTGGGGGAAGGTGGTCGGCCGGTGGGTCGGTCGGGTGCGGGCCGGTGGGTCGGTCGGGTGCCGGCCCGGTGGGGGCTGGTCGCGCAGTTCCCCGCGCCCCTTCGGGGCGCGTTCAGCGGGCGCGTCTGCGGGGGTGTGTCCTGCGCGGGGCGTGTCCTGCGGGGGTGTGTCCTGCGCGGGGTGTGTCCTGCGGGGCGCGTCTGCGGGGTGTGTTTCAGTGGGGCTGTTCGATCGACGGGGCCGAGCCCGGCAGCGGCTTTCCGGCCGTCTCCGACATACGCCAGGCCGCGAAGCCGCCGATCACCGCCGCCGCCATCATGTAGTAGGCGGGCATCATCATGTTGCCGGTCGCCCCGATCAGGGCCGTCACCACCAGCGGGGTCGTGCCGCCGAAGAGGGAGACCGAGACGTTGAAGCCGATCGACAGGGAGCCGTAGCGGACCCGGGTCGGGAAGAGGGCCGGGAGGGCCGCCGGCATCGCCGCGGTGAAGCAGACCAGGAGCAGGCCCAGGGCGCCCATGCCGAGGCCGACCGCGAGCAGGCTGCCCTGGCGGATCAGCAGCAGCGCCGGGACGGACAGGGCGAGGAAGCCCGCGCAGCCCGCGGCGATGACCGGACGGCGCCCCACACGGTCGGTGAGCGCTCCGGCGAACGGCTGGACGATCATCATCAGCGCCATCACACCGAGGACGACCAGCAGGCCGTGCGTCTCGTCGTACTTCAGCTCGCTCGTCAGGTAGCTCGGCATGTACGACAGCAGCATGTAGTCCGTGACGTTGAAGACCAGGACCAGGGCCATGCACAGGAGCAGGGCCTTCCACTGGCCGGTGATCATCTCGCGCAGCGGGACCTTCGGGCGGGACTGCTCGGCCTTCGCCACCTCCGCCGCGAACGCCGGGGTCTCCTCCAGGCGCATCCGCAGGTAGAGGCCGACGATGCCCATCGGGCCCGCGATCAGGAACGGGACGCGCCAGCCCCAGGACGTCAGGTCGTCGGAGGACAGCAGTGCCGTCATGAGGGTCACCAGGCCGGCGCCGCCGATGTAGCCGGCCAGCGTGCCGAACTCCAGCCAGCTGCCGAAGAAGCCGCGCTTCTTGTCCGGCGCGTACTCGGCGATGAACGTGGACGCGCCCGCGTACTCGCCGCCGGTGGAGAAGCCCTGCACCAGGCGGGCGGCGAGGAGCAGGACGGGGGCGCCGACGCCGATCGCCGCGTAGGAGGGGATCAGGCCGATCGCGAAGGTGCCCGCCGCCATCATGATCATGGTCACGGCGAGGACCTTCTGGCGGCCCACGCGGTCGCCGAGCGGTCCGAAGACCATGCCGCCGAGCGGCCGCACCAGGAAGGCCGCGGCGAAGGCGCCGAACGTGGAGAGCAGCTGGGCGGTGGGGCTCCCGGACGGGAAGAAGACCTTGCCCAGCGTCACCGCGATGTAGCTGTAGACGCCGAAGTCGAACCACTCCATGGCGTTGCCCAGCGCGGCCGCCTTCACGGCGCGTTTCACCAGCGCGGGGTCGGTGACCGTGGGCGCGGGTGCCGGCGCGGCCGGACGGGGGCCGGGGACCTTGAGGGACGGGGTGACGGCTGTGACGGTCGCCAAAACGGGGCTCGCCTACCTTTCGACGGGGACGGGGCGCGGCCCGTACGGCGCCGGACGGGTCGGAAAGCGACGATAGGAGCACTTGGTGCCGTTACGTCGCGTACGCGAGTAGCTGCACTGTGCAGCTAAATACGCTGTATGCAGGGGCGTATGCCCGCTCGCGGAGCCTCATGCGGGCCGCGCACTGTGATCCTTCTCGCGCTCCGCCGGCGCAACCGGGTCCCGTACCGCCGTCTTCAGGTCGTCTTCGGGACAAAACGCGGGCGGCTGTCAGGTGAGGAGGGGGTTGCCCGCGTCCTCCTCAGGCGGGGGTGGGAGCCTCAAGGGGTTCTCGGAGCAAACGAGTGAACGCCGGACGGGGCGGGAGGCCGACGGGGCGTGGCGAAGGTGGAGCACGGCGGACGACCGGAGGAAGCAGTCATGGGGGCCGGGGCCGGGGCCCGGCTCAGAGCCGCCCGGCTCGGCCTGTGGGCGGTGGCGGCCGTGCTCGCCGTACGGCAGCTGGCCGTGGTGCTCGCCACCCCCAGCGGGCAGCGGCTGACCGACCTGGAGACCTGGGTCGGCCCCGGCGGCGTGCTGCACGTCAAGGGATCGCTGTACGACTCGACGACGTTCACGGGCACGCCGTTCGGCGGACTGGCGCTCAAGCCGCTCACCAAGGCCGCCCAGCAGGCCCTCGGCTGGGGCTGGACCTTCGGCACGCTGCTGCTGGTGGTCGCCCTCGGCCTGGTCGCCGCGCGGGCGCTGCCCCAGCCGGTGAGCCGTCGTACCTCGCTGCTGGCCACCCCCGTCGCCATCAGCCTGCTGATGCTCTCGCTGCCGGTCCGCAACACCCTCTGGCTCGGCCAGACCAGCATCATCCCGGTGCTGCTGGTGCTGCTCGGCTGCTTCACCGCCCGCGGGCAGCGCGACGGCGGCCTGTGCGTCGGCCTGGCCGCCGCGCTCCAGCCCGCCCTGCTGCTGTTCGCCCCGCTGCTGTGGTTCACCGGCCGCCGCCGGGCCGCCCTCGCCGCCGGCCTGACCTTCGCCGCGTGCACGGCACTGGCCTGGGCGGCGATGCCGCACGACTCGTACACCTACTGGATCCACCACATCGCGGGCACCGGGCTCGGCGGCGCGGCCGACGCGCTCGCCAACCAGTCGCTGCACGGCGCCCTGCTGCGGCTCGGGCTGAGCGGACCGCTGGAGACCGTGCTGTTCCTGGCGCTCGCCGCGGTCGTGGCCGGCGTCGCGCTGCGCCGCGCGGTGCGCTACGCCCGCGACGGACAGCTGCTCCTCGCGGTCGCGATCACCGGCTGCGCGGTGGTGGCGGTGTCGCCGACCGCCTGGCAGCACCAGCTGCTGTGGGTGCTGCTGGCGGTGGTCGGACGGGTCGGCAGGCGGGCCGCGGACCAGTACCTGTGGCCGGTCGCGGTGGTCCTGGTGGTGACGCTGCCGACGGAGATGCTGCTGCCGAACGTGTCCGCGCTGTACTCCCTGCGCGACAACCTGGTGCTGCTCGCCGCGCTCGCCGCGGCCACCGCCGTGCCGTTCCTGTCGACCGCCTCGCCGTACTACCGCTCACCGGTGCCCACCCGGTACGCGGCGCCGGCCGCGGCCCGCTGGTCCCGGGTACCGCTGCTGCCGTTCTGGCGCAGGGCGCTCACCCGGCCCAGCCTGCTGCTCGAACTGCTGCTGATCCGGGTCTGCTACGCCGCGTACTCCTCCGTGCGGACCGCCGCGGGCGGCGGCCGGGCCGTCGCGGAGCGGCACGGGCACCAGGTCCACGCGCTCGAGAAGGCCCTCCACGTCGACATCGAGCAGTGGGCCAACCACGCCGTGGTCCGGGTGCCGTGGCTGGAGCGCTTCCTCGGCTTCTACTACGAGTCGTTCCACTTCGTGGTGCCCCTGACGGTACTCGGCGTGCTCTACGCCCGGCGCCCCGCCGACTACCGGTGGGCGCGCACCTCGCTCGGCATCGCCACGCTGCTCGGCCTGCTCGGCTTCTGGCTCTACCCGCTGGCCCCGCCCCGCCTGATGCCGGGGCTCGGTTTCGTCGACACCGTGCACGGCGTCCAGAACTTCAGCAAGCCCGACTACGGCGCGATGACCGAGGTCACCAACCAGTACGCGGCCATGCCCTCCCTGCACTTCGGCTGGTCGCTGTGGTGCGGTGTGGTCATCGCTGTGCTGGCGCCCAGATGGTGGCTGAAGGCGCTCGGGCTGCTGCATCCGCTGTTCACCGTGTGCGCGATCGTCGGGACGGCCAACCACTGGGTTCTCGACGCGGTCGGCGGCGCCACGGTGGTGGCCGCGGGGTTCGCGCTGACGTACCTGCTGTCGGGACCGCGCCCCGGCCCGGCGGCCGGGGCGCCCGCCGACCGCGACGGCGGTGAACCGGTACCACGTCCGGTACGAACAGCGGTGTGAACCGCCGACCCGGAACCACCCGTCCATTCCGCCCCGATCACGGACGCCTCGACCACCCCGATCACAGACGCCTCGACCACCGAGGAGCAGACCATCAGCCGGCGCACGGATCTCCTGCCGGCCCCCGTGGCCGGAACGCCCCCGCCGACGCCCGCGCGCGCTCGCCCGGCGCCGGCGGCCGGCGCCGTCCCGGCCGTCGCCGCCGTGGTCCTGGGGCTCTGGGGCATCGGCCGCCGGAACAGCATGTGGCGCGACGAATCGGTCACCTACCAGGTCGCCCACCGGTCCCTGGGGGAGCTGTGGCACCTGCTGCACCACATCGACGCCGTGCACGGGTTGTACTACCTCCTCATGCATGCCGTCTTCGCCGGCTGGGACGGAGGCCTGCTCGCCCTGCGGCTGCCCTCGACGGTGGCGACGGCCCTGGCGGCGGCCGGGGTCGGGCTGACCGGTGCCCGCCTGGCCGGTGCCCGGGCCGGAATGCTCGCCGGGCTGGTGTTCGCGGTGCTGCCGGCGACCCAGCAGTACGCGCAGGAGGGCCGCTCGTACGCGCTGGTCACCGCAGGTGTCACCGGGGCGACGTACCTCCTGCTGCGGTCCGTCGAAGCGGTGGGGCCCGGCCGCCGCTGGTGGACGGCGTACGCCCTCGTCCTCGGACTGGCCTGCTGGCTGCACGAGTTCGCCGCGATGGCGGTGGTGGCCCACGGGCTGACGCTGTGGTGGTCGCGGGTGCCCCGTGCGATATGGCGGCGCTGGCTGGTCGCCTCGGCCGCGGTGCTGGCGGGCGTTCTGCCGCTGGCCGTGGTGAGCGCCGGGCAGGCCGGCCGGCAGCTCGGCTGGCTCGGGCGGCCCGGCGTGACGGCCTGGCTGGGGTTCCTGCTGATCGCCGCGGCCGGGGTGGCGCTCTGCCGGTTCCCCGCCGGGGGACCGGAGGGCACGGGGCCGGTCGCGCTGACCGCGCTCGCCCTGCCGCTGCTGATCGCACCGGCCGGTCTCCTGATGACCGTCTCCCTGGTGAAGCCGTGGTACGTCGACCGGTACGTCCTGTACGGCATGGTGGGGCTGGCGCTGCCCGCCGGGGCCGCGCTCGACCGGGCGTTGGCGGAACGGCACCGGCTGGCACCCGCCGCCCGCGCGCTGACCGCCCTGCTCCTCACCGCCGTCGCGGTCGCGGTGCTGCTGCCGTGGTCACTGTCGGTGCGCTCACCGGGGAGCCGCAAGGACGACGTGGTCGCCGTCGTGCACGCCGTCGAGCGGACCGCGCGCGCGGGGGACGGGGTGCTGTTCATGCCCGCCAGGCGCCGTGAGTGGCTGTTGTCGTACCCGTCCGTCTACGGCCGCCTCGACGACCTGGCTCTGGCCGGGTCGCCGCGCGCGTCCGGCACCCTCGAAGGCGTCGAACTGCCCGCGGCCGGCATTCGGAGGCGCATCCTGGCGTCCCGGCGCATCATCGCGCTGACCGACCCCGTCGGCCAGCCGCTCGACCCCTTCCCCCAGGAGGAGGTCAAACGGCGGACGCTCGGGGCCGGCTTCCAGGTGTGTTCCCGAATGGAGCTGCACGGTGCCCGTGTCGTCGTGTACGCCCGTTCCGGGCACTGCGCCGGCTGATCCGAACTCGACTGGGTTTCGGGCCAGTTCGAATGTCTCTTGTCCCGCGGACGCGGGAGGGCAGTCGGGTGTACCACCGCCGGGGGAGCGGTGGTCGGCCCGTCGGTGCGCTGCCCGGGCGGGCCGCGTCCGGCGGGCCCGGTCCGCTACAGCCGCTGGATGATCGTCCCGGTCGCGAGGCCGCCGCCGGCGCACATCGTGACCAGGGCGAACTCCTTGTCCGCGCGCTCGAGTTCGTGCAGCGCGGTGGTGATGAGCCGGGCGCCGGTGGCCCCCACCGGATGGCCGAGGGCGATCGCGCCGCCGTTGACGTTGACCTTGTCCAGGTCCTGCCCGAAGACCCGGGCCCAGCTCAGCACCACCGACGCGAACGCCTCGTTGATCTCGACCAGGTCGATGTCCTTCAGGGTCATGCCCGCCTTGCCGAGCACCGTCCGGGTGGCGTCGATCGGGCCGTCGAGGTGGAAGTGCGGGTCGGCGCCGACCAGCGCCTGGGCGACGATCCGGGCCCGGGGGCGGAGCTTCAGCGCCCGCGCCATCCGCTTCGACGCCCACATGATCGCGGCCGCCCCGTCGGAGATCTGCGAGGAGTTGCCCGCGGTGTGGACCGCGGTGGGCATGACCGGCTTCAGGCCCGCCAGCGCCTCCGCCGACGTGTCGCGCAGCCCCTCGTCCTTGTCGACGAGCCGCCACATGCCCTGCCCGGCGTGCTGCTCCTCCTCCGTCGTCGGCACCTGCACGGCGAAGGTCTCCCGCTTGAAGCGCTCCTCGGCCCAGGCGTGCGCCGCCCGCTCCTGCGAGAGCAGCCCGAGCGCGTCGACGTCCTCCCTGGTCAGGCCCCGGTTGCGGGCGATGCGTTCGGCGGCCTCGAACTGGTTGGGCAGGTCGACGTGCCACTCGTCGGGGAACGGCTTGCCCGGCCCGTGCTTCGAGCCGGAGCCCAGCGGCACCCGGGACATCGCCTCGACCCCGCAGCTGATCCCGACGTCGATGACCCCGGCGGCGATCATGTTGGCGGTCATGTGCGAGGCCTGCTGCGAGGAGCCGCACTGGCAGTCGACGGTGGTGGCCGCGGTCTCGTACGGCAGCCCCATGGTCAGCCAGGCCGTGCGCGCGGGGTTCATGGACTGTTCGCCGGCGTGGGTCACCGTGCCGCCGACGATCTGCTCGACGGCGTCGGCGGGGATGCCGGTGCGGCCGAGGAGTTCACGGTAGGTCTCGCCCAGCAGGTAGGCGGGATGCAGATTGGCCAGCGCGCCACCGCGCTTGCCGATGGGGGTGCGTACGGCTTCGACGATCACGGGTTCCGCGGCCATGGGGGCTCGGTCCTCTCCTCGGTCACCCGCGCGGCGCAGGGGCGTCCCGGCCCGGCCCGCCACGCAGAACTAGAACGCGTACTAGTTCTGTGTGCAGTCTGCTGACAGGCTGTCCGCAACCGCAAGGGGCTTGCGCGCAATTGGGGCGACCGTGCCTCTTGCGACTTGTAGAACTCGTTACTACCGTCACGGCAACCGTCATTTTCTGACGGATCGTCAGAATGTTTCTCAGGCCTGTACACGGTGGGAGTGAGCCGCCCATGCCCTGTCCCGCGCTGCCCGACGGGTTCGACCTCACCGACCCCGACCTGCTCCATCACCGGGTGCCGCTCCCGGAGTTCGCCGAACTGCGCCGGGCCGAACCGGTCCGCTGGATCGAACAGCCGCACGGCCTCGCCGGGTTCGCCGACGACGGCTACTGGGCCGTCACCCGGCACGCGGACGTCAAGTACGTCTCCACGCACCCGGAGATCTTCTCGTCCTGGCTCAACACGGCGATCATCCGCTTCGGCGAGCACATGCAACGGGACGCGATCGACGCCCAGCGGCTGATCCTGCTCAACATGGACCCGCCGGAGCACACCCGGGTCCGCCAGATCATCCAGCGCGGATTCACCCCGCGCTCCATCCGCGCCCTGGAGGAACGGCTGCGCGCCAGGGCCGGGGCGATCGTCGAGGCGGCCCGCGCCCACTTGGGCCCCTTCGACTTCGTCACCGAGGTCGCCTGCGAGCTCCCTCTCCAGGCGATCGCCGAACTGATCGGCATCCCGCAGGACGACCGGGCCAAGATCTTCGACTGGTCCAACAAGATGATCTCGTACGACGACCCGGAGTACGCGATCACCGAGGCGGTGGGCGCCGAGTCGGCCACCGAGCTGATCGCCTACGCGATGAACATGGCCGCCGACCGCAAGCAGTGCCCGGCCAAGGACATCGTCTCCACGCTGGTGGCGGCGGAGGACGAGGGCAACCTGAACTCCGACGAGTTCGGTTTCTTCGTGCTGATGCTCGCGGTGGCCGGCAACGAGACCACCCGCAACGCCATCACGCACGGCATGCACGCCTTCCTGACCCACCCCGGGGCCTGGGACCTCTACAAGCGCGAGCGCCCGGCGACCACCGCCGAGGAGATCGTCCGCTGGGCCACCCCCGTCAACTCCTTCCAGCGCACCGCCACCCAGGACACCGAACTGGGCGGTAAGCACATCCGCAAGGGCGACCGGGTCGGCGTCTTCTACGCCTCCGCCAACCACGACCCCGAGGTCTTCACCGACCCGGACACCTTCGACATCACCCGCGACCCCAACCCCCACCTCGGCTTCGGCGGCGGCGGCCCGCACTACTGTCTCGGCAAGTCCCTGGCCGTCCTCGAGATCGACCTGATCTTCAACGCGATCGCCGACGCGATGCCGGACCTGCGGCTGGTCGGCGACCCGGACCGGCTCCGCTCGGCGTGGATCAACGGCGTGAAGCACCTGAGCGTCACCACGGCTTGACCCCTCCCGACGCGGGCCGACGGCTCCCGGCGCCGCCGGCCCGTCCCGAGGGAGGCAGGAGCAACCCCCCTACGCCCCGTTCCTGCCTCCCCCGAGGCGTCGCCTCACTCCCGCCCCGACGCGGCCACCGTGAACACCCCGGAGACCGCCGCCGCCACGAGCAGCGGAATGCCCAGGCCGTGGTGGAGGACCAGGAACGCGCCCAGTACGGCACCGGCGATCAGGGCGAGGACCGCGGCCGCACGGCGCGGGGAGCGGCTGCTCGTGGCGTCGCCGAACCGGGACTCGGAGACCAGCCCGGTCAGGGTCGTCGTCAGGACCGTGGTCGCCGTGAGGTCGGGCACGCCCAGCTTGCGGACGTTCGCGTTGCGCAGGCCCATCGCGAAGGCGGTCAGCGCGATCAGGGGGTACGTGGTCGCCGTGCCGTCCGGCAGGGCGAAGGCCAGCGCGGCGGACCCGGCCAGCAGGGCCGCCTCCGCCGCCAGGATCACCCGCGTCCAGGTCCGCCGGGAACCGCCGCCGAACCGGCCCGCGACCCGGCCGCCCAGCGTCGCGCCCGCGACGAAACAGGCGAGGGAGGTCGCGGAGCGCGCGACGGAGAACCCGGGTGCGCCGGCGGTGGCGAAGCCGAGGATCACGATGTTGCCGGTCATGTTGGCGGTGAAGACGTGCCCCAGGCCGAGGTAGCTCACCGCGTCGATCAGGCCGCTCACCGTCATCAGTGCCAGCAGCACGACCACCAGCCGCACGCCGCGGGTCTCGGGATCGCGGTTCGGGGTCGCCGCGGACATCGCTCCTCCGGGGGTGTGGCGCGGGGCCGGGTGGCTCCGGGCGACCAGTCCACCACGTCCGGACATGCGTCGGCACCCTCGCCCCGGGAGGAGGGGGGCGAGGGTGCCGGAGTGCGGGGGAGAGGCGCCGGGCGGCTCAGTACCAGCCGTTGGCCTGCCAGAAGCTCCAGGCGGCGGTCGGGCTGCCGTAGCGGGAGTTCATGTAGTCCAGGCCCCACTTGATCTGGGTGGCCGGGTTGGTCTTCCAGTCGGAACCCGCGGATGCCATCTTCGAGCCCGGCAGCGCCTGGACCAGACCGTAGGCGCCGGAGGACGAGTTGGTGGCGGAGGGGTTCCAGCCGCTCTCGTGCGAGACGATCTTGCTGAACGCGCTGAACTGCGCGGCGTCCGGAATCATCTTGTGCGCGATCGCCTGGGCGGAGGAGGCCGAGCCGGTGGCGGCCTGGGCGGGCGCCGCGCTCAGTGCCATACCGGCGGTGGCGGCGGCCACGGCGGCGGCGGTGAGGACCTTCTTCGGGGAAGCGATGCGGCGGATGATGTTCGCGGACACGGAGAACCTCGTTCGTCGGGGGCAGGGGGTCGCCGTGCTCCGGAAGCCGGTGGTGCCTGGCGACGTCGTCCAGAGAAACAGGCCGGAAACCTGTCCGCAATCACCCCTTTTACTAGTTGTGGCCGCATAGCGGGTGATGGTGCGCTGTGTGACGTGGCTCTCAAGCCGCAGGTCGGAGGGGGTGTGGAAACGGACATACCGGAAAAGGGTGGCTACTGTTCCGGATCGTAGGTGACGTGCGTCATGTGGGGTGCTTCACCGGTCCGGTCACCCCGCGCCCACGACGCCTCACGCACCGGGACCGTCGAATGTGACCGCGGTCTCGAAGGCGGCCCGCCTCGTCGCCCGGCGCAGCGCCCGCAGCAGGGCCGGGCCGAGGAGGAGGGTCAGCACGACCGTGCACAGGGCCCGGCCCAGGTTCCAGCCCATGGCGGTGGCCAGGCTGTAGGCGAGGAAACGGGCCAGGTTGGCGGCGGCCCCGGCGTGCGGATCGAAGGCGATGTCCGAGGAGGTACCGGACAGCAGCGGCCAGCCGGCCAGGTCCACGACCATGCCGTAGGCGAACGCGGCCGCGAACCCGTAGCCCGCGAGCAGGACGAGCTCCGCCCGCCCCCGCAGCCGCACCGGCCCCGGCAGCAGCCCGGCCCCCATCGTGAACCAGCCCATCGCCAGCATCTGGAACGGCAGCCACGGCCCCACCCCGCCGGTGAGCAGCGCCGACGCGAACATGGTGAGCGAGCCCAGGGTGAACCCGAAGCCCGGTCCGAGCACCCGCCCGCTGAGCACCATCAGGAAGAACATCGGCTCGATCCCGGCGGTGCCCGCGCCGACCGGCCGCAGCGCCGCCCCGGTCGCGGCCAGCACACCGAGCATGGCGACCGCCTTCGGACCCAGCCCGGACTCCGAGATCGTCGCCGCCAGCACCGCGACCAGCAGCACCAGCAGCCCCGCGAAGAGCCAGGGCGCGTCCTGGGCGTGCGAGGCGATCCGGGAGGTGGGCGGGGCGAGGAAGGGCCAGCCGATCGCGACCACGCCGACGGCACTGACGAGCAGCAGCGCGGCGAGGGAGCGGGGGCCGAGCCGGACCGGACCGCTCACGCCGACGCCTCCGGCTGTGCCTCGGTCTGTGTTGCCTGGGTCTGTGCCTGAGCCTGTGTCTCCGTCTGTGCCTGAGCCTGTGTCTCCGTCGGTGCGTCCGCCAGGGCCTCGCGGACCTGGGCCACCGTGAGCCATCGCTGCGGGGCGAGCACCTTCGTCACCTGCGGGGCGAAGGACGGCGAGGAGACCACGATGTCGTCCGTCGGTCCGTCCGCGATCACCTCGCCGTCCGCCAGCAGCACCACCCGGTGCGCGATCTCGGCGGCCAGCTCCACGTCGTGGGTGGCCAGCACGATCGCGTGCCCGTCGGCGGCGAGCGCGCGCAGCACGCCCACCAGCCGGGCCTTCGCCGCGTAGTCCAGGCCCCGGGTCGGCTCGTCCAGCAGGAGCAGCGGCGGCCGGGCGGTCAGTACGACGGCCAGCGCGAGCGCCAGCCGCTGCCCCTCGGACAGATCCCGCGGATGCGTGCCGTCGGCGACCCCGGGCAGCAGCCCGGACACCAGCTCCCGGCAGGTCCCGGGCGCCGCCCCGGCGTCCCGGTCGGCGGCCGCGCACTCGGCGCCGACCGTGTCGGCGTACAGCAGGTCACGGGGTTCCTGCGGCACCAGCCCGACCAGGCGTACGAGGTCACGCGGGCGGCTGCGGTGCGGGACGGCGCCGCCGACCCGGAGGCCGCCCGCGCTCGGCGTGACGAGCCCGACCAGGGCGCCGAGCAGGGTGGACTTTCCGGCGCCGTTGCGTCCCATGAGCGCGACCGTCTCACCGGGCGCGACCGTGAGGTCGACCCGCCGGAGCGCGTCGATCCCCTCCCGCCGCACGGCGAGCCCCCGCACCTCGGCCGCCGGCTCCGCAGCCCCGCCGGCCGGCCCCTGGTGAGGGACCCGCGCCCGCCGGGCCTCCGGGGCCCGCCCGCCGAGCCGGTTCAGAACCCGCAGGGCAAGCGACGCCGGGGCGGTCCCGGGAGGCTGATCGGTGACGTGCTTCGGCTGATCGGCGATGTGCTTCGGCTGCTCGGTGGCGTGCTTCGGCGTCCGCTCGGCGGGCCGGTGCGGGACTCGCGTGCTGTGCTGCCGCGGGGACCGGTCGGTGAGGCGGTCGCGCAGTGCGGCGGCCCGGCGGCGGGCGTCGCGCACCGTCATCGGCAGCGGGGTCCAGCCGGCCAGCCGGCCCAGCTCCACCACCGGCGGACACACCGGGGACACGGCCATCACCTCGGCGGGGGTGCCGGTCACCGGCGCCGCTCCCGCACCCGGCAGCAGCACCACCCGGTCGGCGTACTGCACCACCCGCTCCAGCCGGTGCTCCGCCATGAGGACCGTCGTCCCCAGGTCGTGCACCAGCCGCTGGAGCACGGCCAGCACCTCCTCCGCGGCCGCCGGATCCAGTGCCGAGGTCGGTTCGTCCAGCACCAGGACCCGGGGATGCGGGGTGAGCACCGAGCCGATCGCGACCCGCTGCCGCTGCCCGCCCGAAAGCGTCGCGATCTGCCGGTTCCGCAGCTCGGCGAGCCCCAGGAGATCTAGGGTCTCCTCCACCCGGCGCCGCATCACGGCCGGTGCGATCCCCAACGACTCCATTCCGTAGGCGAGTTCGTCCTCGACCGTGTCGGTCACGAAGTGGGCGAGCGGATCCTGCCCCACCGTGCCCACCACGTCGGCGAGTTCACGTGGTGGGTGGGTGCGGGTGTCCCGGCCCGCGACCGTCACCCGGCCGCGCAGGGTGCCGCCGGTGAAGTGCGGCACCAGTCCGCTCACGGAGTTGAGTACCGTCGACTTGCCGGTCCCGGACGGCCCCACGAGCAGGACGAGTTCACCCTCCGGCACCTCGAAGTCGATGCCCTGGACGGCCGGCCGGGCGGCGTCCTCGTACGTCACGGAGACATCCTCGAAGCGGATCACGACGGCTCCTCCTTCGGGTCCTTCAAAACGATCAGGGCGGGCAGCAGCCCGAGCAGTACGGCGGCCGCCGGCCACAGTGGAAGCGTCGGGGCGACCAGCGGTACGACCCCGGGACGCAGCGCGTCCGGATCGCGGGCCCCGGCGAGCGTGAGCAGCCCGGCGACGGCCGCCCCCGCCCCGGACACCAGCCAGGCCCGCGCGTCCCAGGGATCCGGCCGGTAGCGGGTCCGCAGCGAACGGCGGCCGCCCAGCCGCAGTCCCGCCAGCGCGGCCCCGACCCCGGCCAGCAGCAACGGCAGTCCGTAGCCGCCGCCCTCCGCGGTGAGCAGCCCGTACGTGCCCGCGCACACCCCGAGCAGCCCGCCGAGGGTGAGCGCGGCCGTCGTACGGCGGACCCGGTCCGGTACGTCGGCGCTGCGGCCGTAACCGCGCGCGTCCATCGCGGCGGCGAGCGCGACCGAACGCTCCAGAGCCCCCTCCAACACCGGGAGTCCCACCTGGAGCAGCCCGCGGAACCCCGAGTCGGGGCGGCCGCGCAGCCTCCGGGCGGCCCGCAACCGCTGGGCGTCGGCGATGAGATGCGGCGCGAAGGTCAGCGCGACGACCACGGCCACCCCCATCTCGTACAGGGCCCCGGGCAGCGACTTCAGCAGCCGGGCCGGATGGGCGAGGGCGTTCGCGGCACCGACGCAGATCAGCAGGGCGGCGATCCTGAGACCGTCGTACAGGGAGAAGACGAGCCCCTCGGCGCTGACCCGGCCGCCGAGCCGGATGCCCTGGGCCCAGTGGGGGAGGGGAACTTCGGGAAGGGTGACGAGGGTGTGCGAACCGGGGACGGGCGAGCCGAGCACCACGGTGAAGGCGAGGCGCACGACCAGCACGGCGAGGGCGAGCCGGGCGAAGGCACCGTAGGAACGGGACCACGGGGACGAGGTGCGGCACGCGGCCACGACGTACCCGGTCACCGTGACGAGGAGGGCGAGGAGCAAGGGGTTGGAGGTACGGGACGCGGCCACCCCGAGCGACAACGACCAGACCCACCAGGCACCGGGGTGCAAGTGACCGGGGCGACCGTGGCGCCCCTTCAGGGGCGCGGGGCTGTCGCCCTCAGCGGCTCCGCCGCGAGGCGCGATCAGCCCCCGCGCGCCCGCACGGTCACTGTCACGCATTCTTCCGCCGCCGCGCCTGCCAGAACGCCCCCGCCGCCAGCAGCACGACCACCCCCGCCCCGGTCAGCAGCCCCACCGACGGCCCGCTGTCCGGCTTGCCTCCCGCCGTCGCCGTCACCTGCTCCCCGCACCCCTTCGCGGGATACCCGGCGATGGCGCACAGCAGGGCGTTCGTGTCGTACCGCAGCGGCTTCGCCACCGCGGCCAGCGCCTCCGCCGACGTCGCGTCGCCGGACACCACCGCGCACGCCGTACGGCGCGCCGGCGGCCTCTCACCCGACGGCGCGTCCGCCGGTGTACCGAAGTCGAGGACCAGCGCGACCCGCTTCTTCCCCCGGACCGCGTCCGTCCCGGCGCAGATCGTGCTGAAGCCGGCAGCCCCGCGGGGCCGCGACGCGTCGCCCGAGTCCTCGCTCACCGCGAAGCGGAACCCCTCCACCGTGCCGTCCGCCGGCCGCGCCGTGGCCGGACCCTGCGTGGCGTACGTCCACCGTGTGCCGTCCCGCTCCCAGAAGGACCAGTAGCGGTAGCCGGCGGCCTGCGCCTGCCCCGCCGAACACAGGACCAGCAGGACGCCGAGGGCCGGCAGCAGGGTCAGGAGCAGCGGCTGCGCACGGCGGCCCGCCGTCACGGCTGCTGCTTCCGGCGGCCGCTGAACAGGAAGCCGATGCCGATGCCGGCCACCAGACCCGTGCCGACGATCCACCAGACGCCGGCGCCCGACGACGTCCGCTCCTCGGTGTGGGCCGCGGCCGTCCGCGGCGCCGGCCCGGTCGCGGCGAGCGACGCCACCAGATCCGTACCGCCGAAGTCACGCGGGTTCGCGCCCATCGCGTGCGCGGCGAAGACCAGTTCGGCGTAGGCCGCGGGCCCGCTCAGCTTCGCCCACGGCGTGGCATGGGCCGCCAGCCAGGCGTACGGCTTCCTCGCCTGCTCCGTCCAGCCCTGCGCGGCCAGCGCGACGACCGCGTCGGCGGTGTTGCCGTAGTCGGGCTGCGGCGCGGCACCGGCGAGCGCGGAGACCAGGTAGCCCTTGGCGGCCAGGGTGTCCGTCAGGTAGGCGGCGCCGTTGCGCGCCACCTCCGTCCGCGTCAGCGCCTTGCCGGAGTCGGCGCAGGCAGGACCCCGCGCCGAGGCCTTCCCGGCGGTCGTCACGAACCCCTTGCCGAGTGCGGCCAGCACCCCGGCCGCGGTCGCGTCCGCGTTGGCGGCGAGCCCGCCCTTCTTGTCCGGCTGGTAGGCGAGCCCGCCGCCGCCGTCCTGGTCGCAGCGGACGGACCACTTCGACAGCAGGTCGTACGGCGTCCGGTCGGCCCGCGCGCCGGCCGCGGTGAGCGCGCCGACGACGACGGACGTCGAGTTGGTGTCGCTGCCGCCGCCGGGCGTGTAGCTCCAGCCGCCGTCCGTGTTCTGCACGGACTTCAGCCAGGTCACCGCCTTGCCGACGGCGTCGTCGTGGCCGCCGACCGCCTTCAGGGCCTGGACGGCGGCCGCCGTGCTGTTCGTGTCGACCGTCACCTTGGCGTCGCACGCGGCCGTCGGCTCGGCCCGGAACGCGGCGAACGAGCCGTTCGCGCACTGCTGCCCGGTCAGCCAGTCCACCGCCTTCGCGGCCGGGGTCACCCCGACCGTGCGCTGGGCGAGCAGGGCGAGGGACTGCCGCCAGACACCGTCGAACTTGGGGTCCGCGCTGCCGTACAGCCCCGAGGGGCGGACCGTCGAGGCGGACGGGGACGGGGTGCCGGCGGCCAGGGCGGCCGTCGCGGGCGTGGCCGCGCCGATGACGGCGGTGGCCGCCAGCACCGCGGCGCTGCGGCGGAGGACGTTCATGATCGGCGGCTGCCTCTCCCTGCTCGGGAGCCGGGCAGCGCGGGACACCCCGGCGGCTCGGCTCCGTGACCTCGACGGTGCCGTGTGCCGACGGACGCCGGCACACCTGAGCCGTGCAACGTCCCGAGCGGGGTGGTCCGGCTTGCCACACGGTGGCTCACGGACAGGGGTCTCCCCGGTTCGAGCGAAGCCGAGAATCGGGGAAGGGTCAGCGCCGGGTTTGCACCGGCTTTCCCCCGTACGGGTGATGACGACCCCGCTACCTTACCGGCCGGTTCGGGGAGGCTGAGAGGCGGCTGTGCGGCGAGGGCCGGACGGACGTCGTCAGGCCGCGGTGGCGACCGGGTCGATGGCCGCCGACAGGTGGCGGGCCATCCGGCGCAGGGCGCCTTCGCAGTCGGCCGGGGTCTCGCCGACCGCGACCCAGAGCGCGAGCCGGTCGGCGTCGGTCGCGTGCGGTCCGGCGGTGACGAGGCTGCCGGGCTCCCGGGTGAGGATCATGCGGTCGGCGCCGGGCTCCCGGGCCGCGTCGGGGGAGAGTTCCAGGTGGTCGAGGCGGCCGGTGACGGCCGGATAGGCGAACTGGACCGCGGCCGCCCGCTGTCGGGTCGGCGTGGTGTCGGGCAGTTCGCCGGTGGCGAGCGCGGCCGCGGCCTGCGCGAGGTCGACGCCGGTGGCCCGTCTGACGAGCAGCGGGATCAGGTCGCCCGGCAGGTGCGGGGTGACGTCGGTGACCCGCGGGCCGCGGTCGGTGAGCTGTAAGCCGATGTGCAGGACGCCCCGGGTGACGCCGAGGGCGTGCACGGCACGGTCGACGGCCAGCCGCAGGAAACGGTTGTGCAGCAGGCCGTCGTGGGCGTGCACGGTGTGCCGCAGCGGCCGCCGGGCGGGCGCCGGGCCCGGCACCGTCCGGGTGATGGCGGCGATCCGGATCTCGCCGTCCAGGACGACGGTCTCGGCGCTCACCCGTGGCGTGCCGGGGTCCTCGGCGGGGTCGCCCGTGGGGACGTTGCCGGCGGTCAGCAGCGCGCGCAGGGCGGCCGGGTCGGCGCAGGCGGCGGCCGTGGCGGGGGAGAGGCCGGGCAGCCCGGACTGCGCGGCGATCCGGGCGGCGGCGACCCCGTACTCGTCCGACTGGGTCAGCACGCCACGGACCCGGTGCCGGGCCGCGAACCGCACCACCGCCGAAGCCGTCGCCCCGCCCTTGCCGGGGTCCGCCGCGAGATGACCGGCCAGGTGCGGGAGCGCCCAGGCGGGCGGCGCGGCGTCCACCAGCAGCACCGGGCGGACCGCGGCGATCCGGGCCAGCGTGAACTCGTCGTAGGCGCGCCGGCGGCCGACGCCGAGGAGCAGGACGGGCTGCGGCATCGGTTCGCCTCACCTTCGCGGGGAGGAGGCGGGGCGGCGGTTCGCCCCCGGCCGCCACTCCCCCGTAGGCGGCACCCGGAGCGGTTCGGTTCGACCGTGGCCTGGTGGGGGTGATCCTTTCCTGCCGTACCGTCACATGTCAACGATTGCTGCCCAATTCCGCAGTGGACCTTGTCATCTCTGGTGAACCGTACGGGTGATTGGGTAGCCTCGCGTCTGCCCGGCCGAGCGACCGCCGAGCGCCCGTCGACGCGTCCAGGGGGACCTTGGTGAGTGACGCCCATGCCCCGCTGACCGATGTGCTGGCACGGCTCGGGGAGCTGACCGGACGCCACGGCCGGCTGTCCGAGGTGCTGGACGTGGCCGATCTGTCGCACCGCACCGGCATCCCCGTCGGAGTCGTCGCCGAACTGCTCGCCGGCGGCACCGCACCGCAGACCGGACTCGCCGAACGGGTGCGGCAGCGGCTGGACTTCATCCGCGAGAACCGGCGCAGGCCGGACGGCAAGCGGTACTCGCTGGGCGAACTCGCGGCGATCGCCGGCACCAGCAGGCAGTGGCTGAGCGAGTGGCGCAAGAGCGGCCTGCCGAGCCTCGAACACACCGACCGGCTACGGCGGTTCTTCGAGCTGCCGGCCGGGTTCTTCACCGCCGACGAGCCCGAGGCGCTGTACGAGGCGTTGCAGCCGGTGCTCCAGGGCCTGGAGGCCCAGGCCGACCCGCTGTCCCGGCTGCGCGACAGCGGCCTGGTCCGGCTGGCCGCCCGCGCTCCCCAGATGAACGCCCGGCAGCTGGCCACGCTCGCCGACCTGGCGGAGCTGATCATCACCTCCGAGGGTGCCGTCAACTAGGCCCGGCCAAGGGCGACTTACCATGTCAGGAATACCGAGACCGATGCCGATGGGAACGCCGACCGCCAGCGAGGACGCCGACGCATGAGCCCGACCCGATCGCCCAAGCGGTTCCTCGCCCGGCTCGTCCGGGACACCGCCCGCACGCTGGAGCCGCCGACCCGGCCCGAGGCGTTCCTGCACGCGCTGTGCGCCACGCTCAGCCCGCGCCTCGACCGTCCGGTCAGACTCAGGTTCCTCGCCTTCCCGCCGGGACTGGACGTCTCCGGGATCACCCTCGCCAAGGACGACGAGTACATCGTCGTGGTCGAGAAACGGGCCGCCGACGCCCACAAGTTCGTGATCGCCGGACACGAGATCGGGCACATCCACTACGGCACGCTGGACGTCCACTACGACGTCGGCCTGCCCGCCGCCGCGCGCCGGCTGCTCGACCGGTCCGACGAGGACATCCCCTGGGACCGGGTCGTCGCGCTGGCCACCCGGTCGCCGGCCGCCTCCGCCGCCGACGCCGAGTGGGAGGCCGAGGAGTGCGGGCTGCGGCTCGCCGCCAAGTTCCACAAGGTCGTGGGACCCTACGCGGCGACCGGCCGCCGGTTCTCCCAGGACACCCTCACCGACCGCCTGTCGTCCTCCCTGGGCAACATCGGCGGCCCGTGATGCGCGGGACGTCCGGCGGCACGGACGCGGGTGCGGCCATGCCTGGAGCGGTTTCCGTGACGCACCCGGGGCGGCTCCGGTGACGGGCCCGGGGCGGCTCCGGTGACGGGCCTGGGCCGGCACTGGGACATGGCGGGCTCCTTCGCCGCCTACGCGATCCCGGCCGTGCTGATGGCCGTGGCCTTCGTGATCAAGCTGCCGCTGCTCCGGCGCGCCTGGCAGGACCCGATCCTGCGGGCCACCGCGCTGCTCCTCGGCATCGGCGCGCTCATCTTCGCGTCCCTCCCGCCGGGCAACCTGCACCGCATCAACGAGGCCACCGGCGTGCCCAACTTCGCCGGCGTCTGGGTCTACTCGCTGCTCACCGCGTACTGCGGCGCCTGCCTCTGGCTGATCATCACCTGGCGCGAGCCGCCGTCCGCCGTGCGGCGCCGCAGGACCCGGCTGGTGTGGATCGCGTACGCCGTCATCATCGTCGGCCTCTGGGTGACCTTCGCGCTCGGCGACCACCACGTGGAGCGGCTGCGCGACCTGGACACGTACTACGCCAACACCCCCTGGATGCGCGAGCACACGATGCTCTACCTGGTCGCGCACATGGTCTCGGCCGTGGTCGCCGCGGCCATCCTGTGGGCCTGGTTCCAGGAGGTCGCCGACAAGTGGCTGCGCCGGGCCGTGGTCTGCCTCCAGGTCGCCTACGCCCTCGGGTTCATCTTCGACGTCGCCAAGGTCGCCGCGATCGTGGCGCGTTGGGCGGGCCGTGACTGGGACTACCTCTCCACCTACGTGGCCCCGCCGTTCGCGATCGCCGAGGCCTTCCTGGTCTCGGTCGGCTTCATCGCCGGGCAGGCCGGCCCGTACTGCGACGAACGCCGGCGCCTGTGGCGCACCCACCGCAGCCTGGAGCCGCTGTGGCGGGAGATGCTGACGGTCGGCGCGTCACCGGCCCCGGCCACCGGCCGGGTCTCGGGCGCCGAACTCCGGCTGGAGCTGCGCCGGGCCGCCATCAACGACGGGCTGCTCAGGCTGTCCCCGTACCTGAGCGGGGCCCGGCGCGAGCGGGCCCGGCGGCAGGCGGTGGCCGCCGGGCACACCGAGTGCACCGCGCGGGGGATAGCGGGGGCGGTGGACATCCTGGTGGCGGTGGACGCGCTGCGGACCGCCGCACGGGGCCCGGCCGGCCTGGCCGGCCCGGCCGGGGAGACGCACGACCCCTACGCCTCCGGCACCCCCCACGCCTCCGATACCCCTGACGTGCCCGACGTGCCCGACCTCCCCGGCGTGCCCGACACGGGTCCGCATCCGCATCCGCAGGTGCGGCACGCCGCTCATGACGACTCCCCGACCGACCTCCCCGACCGTGAACTGGAGTCCGTGGCGTACGCGTTGCGGGTCCACTCGCCCGTCGTGGAAACACTCCGCCGGCAGGCGGCCGCCACAGAAGGTCTCATCACCCATGCCTGACCCCACGTCCGACAGAGCAACCACGGCGGGCCGTCGTACCGCGATCGTCGTCGGCGGCAGTACCGCCGGACTGCTCACCGCGTCGGTCCTCGCCACCCGCTTCGACGAGGTCACCGTCGTGGAGGCCGACCGGCTCCCGGAAGGTCCCGAACGCCGCAGGGGCCTGCCGCAGGCCCGGCACGCCCACCTCGTGTGGTCCGGGGGCGTGGCCGCCCTGGAGGACCTGCTCCCCGGTGTCACCGGCGAGCTCACGGCGCAGGGCGCCGGCCTGATCGACGTGATGAAGGACCTGGTCAGCAAGGCGCCGACGGGACAGTGGTTCCGGCGGTTCACCGACTCCCGGCACAGCATGATCGTGTGCAGCCGGGACCTGCTGGACGCGGTGGTCCGCGCGGCCGTCCTCGACAGGGGCGGGGTGACGCTGCGCGACGGCACCCGGGTGGCGGGCCTGGTGGGGGACCGCGACCGGGTGACCGGGATACGGCTGTCCACCGGCGCCGGTGAGGACGACGGCCGGGGCGAGGGTGACGGCCGGGGCGAGGGTGACGGCGGCGATGAAGGCGCCGGCCGCGGTGAGGGTGCCGGCCGCGGCGAGGGCGGCGGCGTTCTCCGTGCGGACCTGGTGGTCGACGCGACCGGACGGGCCTCGCAGACTCCCAGGTGGCTCACGGAACTCGGCCTGCCGCAGGTCGTGGAGCGCGTCGTGGACGCCGGTGTGGCCTACGCCAGCCGGGTCTACGAGGCCCCGCCCGCCACCTCCGCCCTGCCCCGCTACCCGGTCGTCAACGTCCAGGCCGACCCGCGCGACGCGCCCGGCCGCGGCGGAGTCCTCGTGCCCATCGAGGGCGGCCGCTGGCTGGTCACCGTCTCCGGCACCCGCGGCGGCCAGCCGAGCGCCGTCCCGGCCGAGTTCGAGCACTTCGCGCTCACCGGTCTGCGGGACCCGATCATCGGCCGGCTGATCGCGAACGCCAAGCCGCTGACGGACCCGGTGACCACCCGCTCCACCGCCAACCGCCGCCGCTACTACGAGAACGTCCGCTCCTGGCCGGAGGGGTTCGCGGTGGTCGGCGACGCGGTCGCCGGCTACAACCCGGTCTACGGCCACGGCATCTCGGTCGCCGCCCAGAGCGCGATCGCGGTCCGCGAGGTCCTCGACAGGCACGGTCCGGACGCCCCGGGCGTCGCCCGCCGCATCCAGCGGGCGGTGGCCCGGCCCGTGGGCAACGCCTGGAACCTGGCCGTCGGACAGGACGCGTACTACCCCGAGGCGGCACCGGAGCCGCCGAAGGCGGTGGAACGCCTGCTCACGGCCTACGTCGACAAGGCGGTGGCGGCGGGCTCGGCGAACCCGCGCGCCCTGCACGGCCTCCTGGACGTGATGAGCCTGATGACCCCGCCGACCAGGCTCTTCGCCCCCGACATGCTCTGGCACACCCTCTTCGGCCCCCGCAGGACCCCCCTGACGGAGGCCCCCCTGTCAGCAGCGGAACGCGAGGCGGCGGGCCTGGAGAGCTGACGGCCTACCGCACCGCCACGTACGTCACCGGTTCGCTGTCCGGTACCGGTTCCGCGCGGCCCAGTTTCACCAGGCGGCGCAGGTGGGCCTCGGCCTCGGAGACCGCGATGTTCCGGGAGCCGTAGGGGATCTGCTCCCAGGGGCGGTTCCACTCCATCCGGGTGGCCAGTTCCCAGGGGGTGAGGGGTTCCCGGAGAAGGGTCAGCAGGTCCGTCAGCCGGTCCTCGTGATGGGCCAGCAGCTCCCGGACCCGGCCCCCGGCGTCGGCGAAGGCGTGCTGGTGGGCGGGGAGGACCTCGGCGGGGGCGAGGCGGCCGACGCGTTCCAGGGAGTCGAGGTAGTCGCCGAGGGGGTCGGTCACGGTGGCGTCGTCGGGATCCTCGTACAGGCCGATGTGCGGGGTGATCCCGGGAAGCAGGTGATCGCCGGAGAACAGCCGTCCGTGGCCCGGGAGCTGACCGGGGTGCTCCTCCTCCAGGTGCAGGCAGACATGGCCCGGGGTGTGTCCCGGCGTCCAGATCGCCCGGATCCGCCGGCCGGGCAGGTCGAGCAGCTCGCCGGGGACGATCTCGCGGTCGGGGAGGGCGGGGGAGAGGCCGGGCAGGGACCGCCGGCGGCCGCCGCGCAACGGCGCTATGTGCTCCTCGGGTGCCCCGGCGGCCGTCAGCTTCGCCGCCATGTACGTGAACCACCGCTCGGGCCGGGTCTCCCGCGTCCGCCGGACGATCGCCGCGTCGGCGGCGTGCAGCGCGACCCAGGCCCCGGAGGCCTCCCGCACCCTGCCCGACAGCCCGTGGTGGTCCGGGTGGTGATGCGTGATCACCACCCCGTGCACCTCGCCCACCCCGGTCCCGCAGGCCGCCAGCCCCGCCACCAGCACGTCCCACGACCCGGGGTCGTCCCACCCGGTGTCGACCAGCACCGGCCCGCGGTCGGTGTCGACGACGTACACCAGCGTGTACCCCAGCGGGTTGTCCGGAATGGGCACGGCCACGGACCGCACGCCCCCGCCGAGGTCCCGTACCGCCGCCGACTCGCCCCGACCGTCCGTCATCAGCCCGCCTCCGCACCCGCCCGTCCCACGGCCACCGCTCACTATAACTAGAACTGGTTTCACATCCGACGGTGTGCGGTGAAGTTCCCGCTCCCCGTGGCCGCGTCCGCCGCCGTGATCCGGTACAGCACGTTCGGGCGGAGCGGGCCGGCGGGCGCGGCGGGGTCGTCGAAGTCGCCGTCCGGGTCCCGGGTCATGCCGATCCGGCGCATGACCGCCTGCGAACGGAGGTTGGCGGCCGTGGTCACCGCGAGGATCTCGGGCAGCGCGAGCGCGCCGAACCCGTGGGCCAGCACCGCCAGCGCGGCCTCGGTGGCGTAGCCGTGGCCCCACGCCGGCCGGGCCAGCCGCCAGCCGATCTCCACCCCGGTGAACGGCAGGCCGTCGTCGACGTCGTCCAGGCCCGCGAAGCCCGCGAACTCGCCGGTGGCCCGCACCTCGACCGCCCACCACCCGTAGCCCCGGAGGTCGAACTCGGTCCGGAACCGCGCCACGGAGGCGTCGCTCTGCTCGCGGGTGAGGAGGTCGCCCAGGTGCTCCCGGACCTCCGGGTCGGCGTTCATCGCCGCCCAGGGTCCGAGGTCGGCGTCCCGCCAGCGGCGGAGGGTGAGGCGGTCGGTGCGCAGTTCGGTCATGCGGCCCAGCCAACGCGAACCCGCCGCCCGGGACAATCCGGTTTTCACCGGCGGGACGGCGTCACCCGGCGGGACGGCGTCACCCGTCGGTGCGTTCGGTGCGTTCGGTGCGTTCGGTGCGTTCGGTGCGTTCGGTGTGTTCGGTGAGCAGGCCGACGTACATCGTCCGGTGCAGGGTCCCGACGTGCCGTGCGGCGATCGCGGCGGCCGTGCCGGCGTCGCGGGCGCGGAGGGCCTCCACCAGGTGCCGGTGCTCGGCGTTCGACTCGCGCAGGGCGTCGATCGGGTACGGCAGGTAGTAGCGGTAGAGCTCACGCAGGACGCCGCGGTAGGGGCCGTCCGCACCGGGGGCGCCGGCGGCCGCCGACGTCGCCAGGTGGAAGCGCTCGTCGAGGCCGTGGAACTCGGCCCAGCTGTCCGCCCCGTCCATGGCGTCCACCAGCTCCTGGAGCTCCGCCAGGGCCGCGTCGTCGGCGTGCTCCGCCGCCAGGTGGGCGATCCCGCACTCCAGGACCAGGCGGTGGTCGATCAGGCGGTGCACGGCGGCCGTGTCGGCACGGTACGCGGTGGTGGTGCCGATGACGCCGGTCGCCGGCCGCTCGGCGACCAGGGTTCCGCCGTTGCGGCCGCGGCGCCGCTCCAGCACGCCGTCCTCGCACAGGGAGACCAGGGCCCGCCGGGCGGTGATCTCGCCGACGCCGAGTGCGGCGGCGATCCGGTCGCTGCCGGGCAGCCGCTCACCGGGCGCCAGCAGGCCGAGGTCCACGGCGAGCGCGATCCGCGCCCGCACCGCCTCCAGTGCGGACAGCCGCCGGATCCCGCTGAGCTGGGGAGCCTCGAGGTGCGCGGTCGGGGCGGCGGAGTCGGTACGGCGGCCAGGCATGCCGCCACCTTAACCACCCGCACGGCGTCGGCCCCAAAAACAGCTCAGAATGAGCACTCTTGTTTAAGTACTCATCTTGACCTATTTTCATCGCCATGCCCCGTGCACTTCCCCTGGCACTCGGCCAGCTGCCTCCCCATCTGGCCGGTGACCCGCTGTCCGACTTCACCGCCGAGGTCGAGCGGATGCTCCGCGACGCGCCCGGCACCCTGATGGCCGTCTTCCCCGAGCTCCATCTGTACGGGGTCACCGGCCCGTCCGCCGCGGCCGCGGACCTGCTGCGGGAGGCCGCCGAACCCCTGACCGGCCGGCGGGCCGGGGAGCTGGCGCAACTCGCCGGCGACCTGGGCATCTGGCTGCTGCCCGGCACGGTCCCCGAACGGGGCCCGCGGGGCGAGCTCTACAACACCGCGCTCGCCTTCTCACCCGAGGGCCGCCTGGTGGCGTCGTACCGCAAGGTCTTCCCCTGGCGGCCAGCCGAGCCGTACGACCCGGGCGACCGCTTCGTCGTCTTCGACGTGCCCGGCACCGGCCGGATCGGCCTCGCCATCTGCTACGACGCCTGGTTCCCGGAGGTCGCCCGCCATCTGGCGTGGATGGGCGCCGAGGTCGTCGTCAACCCGGTGATGACGACGACGCCCGACCGGGAGCAGGAGGTGGTCCTGGCCCGTGCCAACGCCATCGCCAACCAGGTCTTCGTCGTCAGCGTGAACACCGCGGGCCCGGTCGGCACGGGCCACAGCCTGGTCGTCGACCCGGAGGGCCGGGTGCGCGCGGAGGCGCCGTCCACCGCGCCGGCCGTCCTCACCGACGTCCTCGACCTGGACCACGTCACCCGCGTAAGGGAGCACGGCACCGCCGGGGTCACCCGCATGTGGGACCACTTCACCGACACCGACCGCCCCATAGAGCTGCCGCTGTACGGCGGCCGTATCGAACCCCGCCGCTGGCACCCCGCCCCGTCCCCCGGAGCCGCATCGTGAACTCACCCGCCCCCGCGCTGGCCCGCACCCTGACCCTGAGATCGGTCGTCCTGTTCGGCCTCGCCTACATGACCCCGATGATCGTGCTCGGCACCTTCGGCGTGGTCGCCGACGAGACCGGCGGCACGGTGCCCACCGCCTACCTGCTCGCCCTCGCCGCCATGCTGTTCACCGCGCACAGCTACGGCCGGATGGCCGCCGCCCACCCGGTGGCCGGCTCCGCCTACACCTACGTGCGGCGGGCCGTCGACTCGCGCGTCGGCTTCCTCGTCGGCTGGGCCACGCTGCTCGACTACTTCTTCCTGCCGATGGTGATCTGGCTGATCGGCGGCGCCTACCTGCACGCCCAGTACCCGGGCGTGCCGAACTGGGTGTGGATCGTCGCCTTCATCGCCGTGACGACCGCGCTGAACGTGCGCGGGATCAAGACCGCCGAACGCGTCAACGACCTGCTCATGGTCTTCCAGATCCTGGTCATCGGGATCTTCGTGCTGCTGTCCCTGCGGCACGTGGTGTCGGCCGGCGGGGCCGGTGCCCTGGCCAGCGCCACGCCCTTCGCCAACGGCGCCACGACCGCCACGGGCATCTCCGCCGGCGCCGCGCTCGCCGCCTACTCCTTCCTCGGCTTCGACGCGGTCACCACCCTCACCGAGGAGACCCTGGAGCCCGAGCGGACCATGCCCCGGGCGATCCTGCTGACCGCCCTGATCGGCGGCGCGATCTTCGTCGCCGTCGCCTACACCACCCAGCTCGCCCACCCCGGCTCCCACTTCGCCGACTCCGGCTCGGCCGCCTTCGAGATCGCCAAGGTCATCGGCGGCGACCTGTTCTCCTCGGTCTTCCTCGCCGGGCTGGTCGTCGCGCAGGCCGCGTCCGGCATCGCCGCGCAGGCCAGCGCCGCCCGGCTGATGTACGCCATGGGCCGTGACTCGGTGCTGCCGCGCCGGATCTTCGGCCGGGTCCACCCGCGGTTCCGCACCCCCGCCTTCAACGTGCTGCTCACCGGCGCGATCGGCCTGATCGCGCTGCGCCTGGACGTGGCGACCTCGACCTCCTTCATCAACTTCGGTGCCTTCACCGCCTTCACCTTCGTCAACATCAGCGTCATCGCCACGTTCGTCCGCGAGCGCCGGTCCGGTACCCGGCACGGCGTCCTGTCGTACGTGGTGGTCCCGGCGGTCGGCGCGGCGGTCGACGTCTGGCTCCTCGCCCACCTCGACGGCAGGGCCATCACGCTGGGCCTGATCTGGCTGGCCCTCGGCGTCGTCCAACTGGCCTGGCTCACCCGCCTGTTCCGCAAGGCCCCGCCGGAACTGACCCTGACCGAGGACGAACGGCTCCCCGAGCCGGTCTGACACCCTGCCCTCACCGGCGGCGAAACCGCTGGTGAGGGCCTATTCGTTCCCGCCCCTGGCTTACTTGAACTAGAACTGATATCAGTTCTGAGACATCGTCAGGAAGGGTGGCGGGGCGCCATGACCGAGTTCCTGGAGCACGGACAGCTGTTCATCGGCGGGGAGTTGACCGACCCCCTCGGCAAGGACGTCATCGAGGTGATCTCGCCGCACACCGAGGAGGTCTTCGGGCGGGTGCCGCACGCCTCCCGGGAGGACGTGGACCGGGCGGTGGCGGTGGCGCGGCGGGCCTTCGACGAGGGGCCCTGGCCGCGGATGTCCCTGGACGAGCGGATCGAGGTCGTCACCCGGATCAAGGACGCGATCGCCGTGCGGCACGAGGAGATCGCCCGGGTGATCTCCTCCGAGAACGGCTCCCCGTACTCCTGGAGCGTCCTCGCCCAGGCGCTCGGCGCGATGATGGTCTGGGACGCGGCGATCAGAGTGGCGCGCGACTTCACCTACGAGGAGACGCGCGACGGCGTGCTGGGCAGGATCCTGGTGCGGCGGGAGCCGGTCGGGGTGGTGGCGGCCGTGGTGCCGTGGAACGTCCCGCAGTTCGTCGCCGCCGCCAAGCTCGCCCCCGCGCTGCTCACCGGCTGCACGGTGGTGCTCAAGCCGTCCCCGGAGTCCCCGCTGGACGCCTACATCCTGGGGGAGATCACGAAGGAGGCCGGGCTGCCGGACGGGGTCCTGTCCATCCTCCCGGCGGACCGCGAGGTGAGCGAGTACCTGGTGTCCCGTCCCGGCGTCGACAAGATCTCGTTCACCGGGTCGGTGGCCGCGGGCCGGCGCGTGATGGAGGTCGCGTCGAGGAACCTCACCCGGGTGACCCTGGAGCTGGGCGGCAAGTCGGCGGCGCTGGTGCTGCCGGACGCGGACGCGGCCGGCGCCGTCGCCGGGATCGTCCCGGCCGCCTGGATGAACAACGGCCAGGCGTGCGTCGCCCAGACCCGCATCCTCGTCCCGCGCTCCCGCTACGACGAGTTCGCCGAGGCCTTCGCGGCCGCCGCGAGCGCCCTCGAGGTCGGCGACCCGCTGGACCCGGCCACCCAGGTCGGACCGCTGGTCGCCCGCCGCCAGCAGCAGCGGAACCTGGACTACATCCGGATCGGCCTGGAGGAGGGGGCGAAGATCCTCACCGGCGGCGGCCGTCCGGCGGGCCTCGACAAGGGCTGGTACGTCGAGCCGACCCTCTTCGGCGACGTCGACAACTCCATGCGGATCGCCCGGGAGGAGATCTTCGGCCCGGTGATCTGCCTGCTCCCCTACGGCGACGAGCAGGAGGCCCTGAAGATCGCGAACGACTCGGACTACGGGCTCAGCGGCAGCGTCTGGACGGCGGACGTGGCGCACGGCATCGAGGTCGCGCGCCAGGTCCGTACCGGCACCTACTCCGTCAACACCTTCAGCCTCGACATGCTCGGGCCGTTCGGCGGCTACAAGGACTCCGGTCTCGGGCGAGAGTTCGGGCCCGAGGGCTACGGCGAGTTCCTGGAGCACAAGATGATCCATCTGCCGGCCGGCTGGGAGGCGTGACGGACCATGGGTGACCGCTGGCACGTCGAGGTCGACCGGTCGATCTGCATCGGCTCGGCCCAGTGCGTCCACCGCGCCACCGGGGCCTTCCGCCTCGACTCCGCCATGCAGTCCCATCCCGTGGACCCGGAGACGGACGCCAACGGCAGAGTCCTCGACGCCGCGGAGAACTGCCCGGTGGAGGCGATCACGATCACCCTGCTGGACAGCGGGGAGCCGGTCTTCCCGCCGGAGGACTAGGGCTTTCGCAACCCGCCCTAGCGGGGCCGGAGGCCGGCGAACAGGGCGCGGGTGCGGGTGTTCGCGGAGTGCTCCCAGACGCCGGTGACGTGGCCGACCGCGTCCTCGGGCGGTGTCGACCCGGGCGTCAGCACCCGCCGCAGCTCCAGCACCAGGCCGGTGTCCGGTACGGCGAACTCGGTGCTCTCGTCGGTGTCGACGGGGGCGCCGAGGCCGGGCAGCGGGCCCTCGCCCTCGTACCCGCGGGCGACCTCGTGGTCCGGCGTGTCGGTGAGGCTCTGGGCCTGCGCCTGGGCGCGCCCCTCGATCAGGGCGAGCAGCCCGGCCGTCAGCACGGGGTCGTGGCAGCCGTCGTAGGTCCAGCGAGTACCGAGCACCCCGTGCTCCATGGTGCCGACGAGCGCGTGGTCGGCGCCCTCCAGGGGCGCGGCGCGATAGGTGAGCGGTACGAGGTACGCCCCCGACTCCTCGGTGACGACCATGAACTCGATCCCGACCTCGCCCGCCGGGTCGTCCAGCCGGAATCCGCCGGCCTTCACCAGCTCCGGTGCGGCGGAGCCGCGGTACCAGGGGCGGGTCGGGAGCCAGCCGGCGAGGAGTTCGACCTTGGTGGGCTTGAGGGTGGTGCGGTGGATGAGTGCCATGGAGGGATTCTCGGGGCGGACGGGGCTGCCTCGCCAGGGGCTTTCCGGCGACCGGTACCAGGAAAAGCGGAAAAAAAATCCAGCTTTGGGGTGGTTTATCCGGCTTCACGCGTTCTATGCTGATACCAGCCTACGAGGCGAGTGAGGGAGTCCGAGCGGAGTAGCCGACGCAGGCGTGACGCAGATGCAGAAGCATCCGCCGGTGCCGACGTCGACGGTCGGGCTGAGAGGCCGGAAGGCAGTGGTTGAGCCGTACGGCGACCCCTACCACCTGATCCGGACCATACCGGCGAAGGGAACCCGTCTCGTAGGTCTTCGCATGCCCGGCCTGCGTGTGCCCGGCCTTCATGCGCCTAGCTCTTCTTCCCCTCCGTCGCGCCCGGTTCCGTCAGGTCGATCAGGCGGCACACCGTCTCGATGTCGATCTTGACCTGGGCGATGGAGGCGCGGCCCGAGAGCCAGGTGATCAGCGCCGAGTGCCAGGTGTGCTCGATGACGCGGACGGCGGAGAGCTGGGCGGGGGTCGGGTCGGTCAGGCCCATCGCGTCCAGGATGATCGCCGTGGTCTGCCGGGAGACCTGGTCGACCTCGGGGGAGACGCTGCGGTCGGCGAAGGTCAGCGCCCGGACCATCGCGTCGGCGAGGTGCGGCTCGCGCTGCAGGGCCCGGAACGCCCGCATCAGGGTCTCGGCGACCCGCTCGGACGCCGTCTCGCCCGCCGGCGGCTTCTTCCGCAGGGTGCCGTGCATGTGTTCCAGCTGGTCCTGCATGGTCGCGACCAGCAGGTGGACCTTGGACGGAAAGTAGCGGTACAGGGTCCCCAGCGCGACCTGGGAGGACTCGGCCACCTCGCGCATCTGCACCGCGTCGAAGCCGCCCCGGCTGGCCAGTTGCGCGCTCGCGTGCAGGATGCGGCGGCGCCGGGCCTCCTGGCGCTCGGTGAGCGGGGGTGAGGCAGGCCGGGCGCTGATGTCCACCTTGGCTTCCGCAGGCATGGGTCCCGTCCGTGACAGTCGGTGAGGGCAGTGCTCAGGGCGAGTGATCAGACAGCATGGCAGGGGTCGCGTCGTGGCGCGAATCACCTGATCCACTGCTCACTCCGCCCCTACCTGCCGGTAGATTCAGAGCCTCCTGAACGATCAAGTCTGTAACTTGTTCTAGATTAGCGTCCCGGCGTAACCTCGCGGGAAAGTGCAGACAGAAGGGGGCCCGGAGTGACCGCTGAGGCCAGGCGGGCGGGTACCAAGGAGGAACCCGCCGCCGACGGCGAGCGACCGCTCGACATCGCGCTCCTCACCTATAAAGGGAACCCGTTCTGCGGCGGCCAGGGCGTCTACGTGCGCCACCTGTCGCGTGAGCTGGCCCGGCTCGGCCACCGGGTCGAGGTCATCGGCTCGCAGCCGTACCCCGTCCTCGACGTCCTCGACGGGGGACACCCCGGCCCCACCCTCACCGAGCTGCCCAGTCTCGACCTCTACCGCTCCCCGGACCCCTTCCGGACGCCGAAGCGGGGCGAGTACCGGGACTGGGTCGACGCCCTCGAAGTGGCGACCATGTGGACCGGCGGCTTCCCCGAACCGCTGACCTTCTCCCTGCGCGCCCGCCGCCATCTGCGCGCCCGCGCCGGGGAGTTCGACGTCGTCCACGACAACCAGACGCTCGGGTACGGACTGTTGGGGGACATCGGCGCGCCGCTCGTCACCACCATCCACCACCCCATCACCGTCGACCGGCAGTTGGAGCTGGACGCCGCCGAGGGCTGGCAGCGGCGCTACTCCGTACGGCGCTGGTACGCCTTCACCCGGATGCAGAAGCGGGTCGCCCGCCGGCTGCCCTCCGTGCTCACCGTCTCCGGCACCTCCCGCCAGGAGATCGTGGACCACCTCGGCGTCCGCGAGGACCGCGTGCACGTCGTCCACATCGGCGCCGACACCGACCTCTTCGCGCCGGATCCCGCCGTACCCCAGGTGCCGGGCCGGATCGTCACCACCTCCAGCGCGGACGTCCCCCTCAAGGGTCTCGTGTACCTCGTCGAGGCCCTCGCCAAGGTACGGACCGAGCACCCCGCCGCCCACCTCGTGGTCGTCGGCAAGCGGCCCACCGAGGGGCCCGTCGCCCAGGCCGTGGAGCGGTACGGCCTCGGCGGCGCCGTCGAGTTCGTGAAGGGCATCTCCGACGCCGAACTCGTCGACCTGGTCCGCTCGGCCGAGGTGGCCTGCGTGCCCTCGCTCTACGAGGGCTTCTCGCTGCCCGCCGCCGAGGCCATGGCCACCGGCACCCCGCTGGTCGCGACCACCGGCGGCGCGATCCCCGAGGTCGCCGGACGCGACGGGGAGACCTGCCTCGCGGTACCGCCGGGCGACGCGGACGCGCTGGCCGCCGGGCTCGGCAGGCTGCTGGGCGACCCGGAGCTGCGGGCCCGGCTCGGCCGGGCGGGCCGGGAGCGGGTGCTGCGCAACTTCACCTGGGCACGGGCCGCGGAGGGCACCGTGGCCCGCTACCGCGAGGCCATCGCCGGCCGCCCCGCGGCGCGTCCCGCACCCATGACCCCCGGCCGCCCGGCGGCCGCTCCCCTCGCAGACGTTGCATCCACTCCCGAAAGCAGGGCCACGTGCTGACCGTCGACTTCTCCCGGTTCCCGCTAGCCCCGGGCGACCGCGTCCTGGACCTCGGGTGCGGGGCCGGCCGGCACGCCTTCGAGTGCTACCGGCGCGGCGCCCAGGTCGTGGCCCTCGACCAGAACGGCGAGGAGATCCGCGAGGTCGCCAAGTGGTTTGCGGCGATGAAGGAGGCCGGCGAGGCCCCCGCCGGCGCGACCGCCACGGCCATGGAGGGCGACGCCCTCGCCCTGCCCTTCCCCGACGAGTCCTTCGACGTCGTCATCATCTCCGAGGTGATGGAGCACATCCCCGACGACAAGGGCGTGCTCGCCGAGATGGTGCGGGTGCTCAGGCCGGGCGGGCGGATCGCGGTCACCGTGCCGCGCTACGGCCCCGAGAAGGTCTGCTGGGCGCTCTCCGACGCGTACCACGAGGTCGAGGGCGGCCACATCCGCATCTACAAGGCCGACGAACTGATCGGGAAGATCAAGGAGGCCGGGCTGCGGCCGTACGGCACGCACCACGCGCACGCGCTGCACTCGCCGTACTGGTGGCTGAAGTGCGCGTTCGGCGTCGACAACGACAAGGCGCTGCCGGTGCGGGCGTACCACAAGCTGCTGGTCTGGGACATCATGAAGAAACCGCTGGTCACGCGGGTCGCCGAGCAGGCGCTGAACCCGGTCATCGGCAAGAGCGTCGTCGTCTACGCGACCAAGCCGCACCTGCCCGCGACCGGCGCCGGCACCGGCGCCACGTCGGACGCCGGGGTGGCCGCCAAGTGACCACCCCCCGGACAGAACACCTCGTCCTGCCCGGGGTCCTCACCGCCGAGCAGGCCGCCGCGACCGTCCGCGGCATCCTCGCCGTGCAGCGGGAGGACGGCGCGATCCCGTGGTTCCGGGGACACCACCTGGACCCCTGGGACCACACCGAGGCCGCGATGGCGCTGGACGCGGCCGGCGAGCACGAGGCCGCCGAGCGGGCGTACACCTGGCTCGCCCGGCACCAGCACGAGGACGGCTCCTGGTACGCGGCCTACGCCGACGGCGCCCACGACGACGTCACCGACCGGGCCCGCGAGTCCAACTTCGTCGCCTACATAGCCGTGGGCGTCTGGCACCACTACCTCTCCACCGGCGACGACACCTTCCTCGACCGGATGTGGCCCGCGGTCTACGCGGCCGTCGAGTGGGTGCTGCGGCTGCAACAGCCGGGCGGCGAGATCGGCTGGCGCCGCGAGGACGACGGCACGCCCGCCGACGACGCGCTGCTGACCGGGAGTTCGTCCGTCCACCACGCGCTGCGTTGTGCCCTCGCCATCGCCGAGCAGCGCGAGGAGCCGCAGCCGGACTGGGAGTTGGCGGTGGGCGCGCTGCGGCACGCGATCCGCAGGCACCCCGAGCGGTTCCTGGACAAGGACCGGTACTCGATGGACTGGTACTACCCGGTCCTCGGCGGGGCGTTGACCGGCGCGGAGGCGAGCGCGCGGATCGCGAAGGACTGGGACCGGTTCGTGGTGCCCGGGTTCGGGGTGCGGTGCGTGGTCCCCAACCCGTGGGTGACGGGCGGGGAGTCGGCGGAACTGGCGCTGGCGCTGTGGGCGGTCGGCGAGTCCGACCGGGCGCTGGAGATCCTCCAGTCGATCCAGCATCTGCGGGACGCCGAGTCGGGGCTGTACTGGACCGGGTACGTGTACGAGGACGACGCGGTGTGGCCGCGGGAGCTCACGACGTGGACGGCGGGGTCGTTGCTGCTCGCCGTCGCCGCGCTCGGGGGGCACGACGCCACCTGCGCCGTCTTCGGGGGCGGGGAGCTTCCGAACGGGCTTGAGGTGGATTGTTGCGCCTAGTGGGGCACGGGGGGCCGTGGTGGCGCGGGTGCGGCGCCGTCGTGGCTTGTCGCGCAGTTCCCCGCGCCCCTTCGGGGGCGCTTCACTGACCGGTGTTCGTCAGTGGCGGTGCATGCGGTTGGCTATCGCGTGGCCGATGAACAGGTAGACGACGGCCGCCAGGCCGTACCCCGCCACCACCCTCGCCCACGCCTTGTCGAAGGTGAACAGGTCGCGCGACCAGCCGGCGAGCCAGGCGGCGACGTCATGGACGAACTGGACCAGGCTGTTCGCCCGGTTCGCGTCCAGCAGATACATCAGGATCCAGAGGCCCAGGATGAGGGCCATGACGTCGGCGACGACCGCGACGACCCTACCGGCCTGATTGGCACCGCGTTCAGAGGACATGTCCTGCGGCTTGCCGCCGAACGGTCCTTGAAACCTGTAACGCGTCGTCCCGAGTGGCGAGGTGCCGCCATCTGGGTGAGGCTGCCGGAAGAAGCATCCGCTCGGGGAGGACATCGAGAGACACACGGGAGGACCCCGTGCCCGTACCGATACGGCGCCTCGTCGTCGCGCTGACCCTCTGCTGCGCCCTGGTCGCGGGCGCCACCGCCTGCTCCGGCAACACCCAGAGCAAGTCGACCGACACCGGCATGGCGGCGGTCCCCGTGGCCGACACGCCCAGTCCGAGTACGTCCGCGGAGAAGCAGAAGTTCGCCAAGACGCGGTTCGTCGCGAACGCGGGCCTGGCGGCCGGAGCGACCTACCAGTGGATCGTCAAACCGTGGAAGGCCGGCAAGTTCAAGAAGGGCGCCCACGGCCGCACCTTCACCCTGATCAAGGCCGGCGCCGCGGGCGCCTTCGCCTACAACCGGCTCAAGGCCGCCAAGCGGAACGCCCAGGGCGACCCGCTGCTGTCCAAGGCCATCGCGCCGCTGACCGCCGGCATCGACGCGCTGAAGGACCTGCCGGCCAAGCTCCGCAAGGGCGACGGCAACGCGGCGAGCGCGTTCGACGACGTCATCAACAAGGTGAAGCAGGCAGGCGCGAGTGCCGGCGCCCCGGTCACCGACCAGGTCCCCTCGGCCGGCCAGCTCACCGGAGGCTAGGCACTGTCGTCAGCTAGGAGTTCAACTCGGCCAGCACCCGCAGGGTGTGGGGGTCAGGTGCCACGGCCAGCAGGTCCGTCACCGGGCCCTTGCGCCACAACTCCAGCCGCTCGGCGATCCGTTCGCGCGGGCCGACCAGGGAGATCTCGTCGGCGAACGCGTCCGGCACGGCCAGCACCGCCTCCTCCCGGCGCCCGGACAGGAACAGTTCCTGGATCCGCCGCGCCGCCCCCTCGTACCCCATGCGTGCCATCAGGTCGGCGTGGAAGTTGCGGGCCGCGTGCCCCATCCCGCCGATGTAGAAGCCGAGCATCGCCTTCACGGGCAGCAGCCCCTCGGCCACGTCGTCGCAGACCCTGACCTGGGCCATCGGCGCGACGAGGAAGCCCGCCGGCAGGTCCGCCACCGCCGGCCCGTACACCTCGGGCCGGCTCGGCGCCCAGTACAGCGGCAGCCAGCCGTCGGCGATCCGGACCGTCTGGGCGACGTTCTTCGGCCCCTCGGCACCGAGCAGGACGGGCAGGCCGGCACGGAGCGGGTGGGTGATCGGCTTCAGCGGCCTGCCCAGACCGGTGGCGTCGGGACCGCGGTAGGGGTGGGAGTGGAAGCGGCCCTCGGAGACGACCGGCCCCTCCCGGCGCAGCACCTGCCGTACGACGTCCACGTACTCCCGTGTCGCGGTCAGCGGGGACCTCGGGAACGGGCGGCCGTACCAGCCCTCGACGACCTGCGGCCCGGACAGCCCGAGCCCCAGCAGCACCCGGCCGCCCGACAGGTGGTCCAGGGTCAGCGCGTGCATCGCCGTGGTGGTCGGCGACCGGGCCGCCATCTGGGCGACGGCCGTCCCCAGCCGGATGGTCGACGTCCGCGCGGCGATCCAGGTGAGCGGGGTGAACGCGTCCGAGCCCCAGGACTCCGCCGTCCACACCGAGTGGTACCCGAGCCGCTCCGCCTCCCGCGCCAGCGGCACATGGTCCGGGGATGGACCGCGCCCCCAGTAGCCCAGTGCCAACCCGAGCCGCATGACCGCCTCCTGACATACCGTCAGACAGTTGCCGGGCGACTGTACGACAACGGCCCCCCACCCGGAAGGGCGAGGGGCCGTACGTGCGGCTCGGGCGGGTCAGCCGCGCTGGATCCCGGAGGTGTCCTGGAGCACACCACGGCGGCCGTCCTGGGTCTGGGCGACCAGTGCGGCACCACGCTGCTCGACCGCCAGGTACCAGGTGCCGGGCGCCAGTTCGGCGATCGGCGCGGTCGAGCCGTCCTCCGCGAACAGCGGTCGCGCCACCGGCACGGCGAACCAGAACGGCGAGAAGTCGGCGGCCGGCTGCGGCTGCTGGGCGGCGGGAGCCGGGGGCTGCTGCTGCCCGAACGGCTGACCCGGCTGAGGCTGCGCACCGTAGGGCTGGCCGGGCTGCGGGGCGGCGGCACCCGGGTAGCCGTAGCCACCGGGGGGCTGGGCGCCGTACGGCTGGGGGGCCTGCGGCTTGGGAGCCGGGATCAGGGCCGCCTGGAGGGCGGGCACCAGCGGGGTGGCCACCGCGGCCGCGGCCAGCACGAGCGCCCCGATCAGGCCGAGGATCAGACCCGAACCCGCGCCCACGTCAAGGCTCTTGAACTCGTCGGTGAACGGGCCCAGCGGGTCGATGGTCGACCAGAAGGCGGTCCACAGCGAGAACACGGTGAGGCCGACGCCGATCTGGCCCAGGTCGAGTCCGACCACCTTGAACGGCTGTGGCAGTGCGCGGGACAGGACGATCAGGACCGCGCCGGCGATACCGCCGACGTACATGCTCATCACCAGGCCGAGGTTGTCCCAGGCGTTCGGGGCACCGCTGCCGGACTTGTCGAACGTGTCGAGGAACGACGCGATGAACAGCAACACCGCTGCTCCGATCACCACGCCGTCGCCTCTAGTGAGGGAGCGGATATTCACTTCAGGTCCTTCGTAGGTCGTCTCGTCGGCGGAGGAGGCGTCACACGGGCCCCTCATCGTAGAAGGACACTATCGCCCGGACGATCAGGGTGTCCGCCCGGACCAGCCCGCACTTGCCCACCCGTGCAGGAAACTCACGATTTCCTCAGAGATCCCCTGCGCTGCCTGCTGCCGCCCGGCACCGCTGGTCGACGGTGCCGCGTCCTTGCTACCGCGCGCGGCGCCGCCCACGGCGAACAGCGCTGGAACCGTTGACAGATCGAGACCGCCCGGCGGCCGGACCGCGGGCCCGTCCGCGGGTCGGCCGCGGGTCCGTCACGCGCCGTGCAGGAAACCCGTGATTCCGTCCGAGATGCCCTGCGCGGCCTTCTGGCGCCAGGCGCCGCTGGTCAGTCGGGCCGCGTCCTTGCTGTCACGCATGTTGCCGCACTCGATGAACACCTTGGGAACGGTCGACAGGTTGAGGCCGCCGAGGTCCTTGCGCACGTCGAGCCCGGTGCCGCCGCCCACGTAGTTGGACGGAGCGCTGCCGGTGACCGCCGCGAAGTCCTTCTCGACGCGCTCGCCGAGGGTGCGCGAGGAGGCGACGATCGGACGGGTGTCGGCGCCGCCGGAGTGCACGGACGCGGGCAGGATGACGTGGAAGCCGCGGTCGCCCTCGGGGGCGCCGTCGGCGTGGATGGAGATGGCCGCGTCGGCGTGCGCGTCGTTGCCGATCTGTGCGCGCCGGGTCACGCACGGCCCCCAGGCGGGGCGGTCCCCGTCGTGGGTCAGCTTCACGGTGGCGCCCTGCCGCTCCAGCAGGGTCCGCAGCCGGTGCGCGACGTCCAGGGTGAACCGGGCCTCGCTGTAACCGGCGTTGGTGGAGGTGCCCGTCGTGTCGCACTCCTTCCAGTTCGTGCCGATGTCCACCTTCTGGTTGATCTCGGACGTGTGCTGGAAGTTCCCCGGGTTGTGCCCTGGGTCGATGACCACGACCTTGCCCTTCAGCGGCAGGGCCGCCGCGGTAGGACCCGGCACCTTGGCGTCGTCGCTCGCGGAGGCGGACGCCGACCGGGTCGTCGTCCCGCCGGCCTGCCCGGCGTCGCTCCCGCCGGGCTTGCCCACCCCCTCGTACACCACCCATCCGAGCAGTGCGCCGGGCACCAGCGCGGCAAGACCGACGGCAAGCGGCGCCCGCCGGGGCCGGCGCTGCTGGGGAGGATCGAATTCCGGGCCTGAGTACGACACGTCTGCCACCCTAACCGCCGTCCGGGGTGTCCATACGGTCCATGGCGGCCGTTGGGATGACGGTGTCGGGGACGGTTTTGCAGAGCTCGACAGCCTGGAGGCGGACATCCACCGCCACGTCGTCACGTCTTCGACGAACACGTTCGCGAGGCAGCACTCAAGGCGAGCGAGGCGATCTCGCGGGCCATCTCCGACGCGCTGCGGGGAGGAACGCTCGAGTACCGGGAGACGAACGACGTCCAGCGGCCCGCGGTCGAGGGCTGCTACGGCTGCCAGGCCTCGTACATCCCGCGCGGCGACGACGAGGACCCGCTCGTCGTGAAGCGCTGGGACTACGAGCCGGACGGCTGGGAGCGCCTGCTCCACGAGCACGGGTACACGGACGTTGACGCGCGCGTGCTCGCCGCTCCGCCCGGCAACCGGACCATCGGAACCCTCATCGTCCGGGCCCGCGCCTGAGCGCCTGGCCCTCGATCCCCCGCCTGTCCCCGGTCGTCCCCCAGGCGATGGGGGCGGGCGGGCTCCAGGCCCCAGCCGGTAGGTGCATCCCGGCCAGGGCCAACCCGTGCGTCAGGCGGGAGTGATGTTCTCCGCCTGCGGGCCCTTCTGGCCCTGCGTGATGTCGAAGTTCACCTTCTGTCCTTCCTGAAGCTCACGGAAGCCCTGGGCGGCGATGTTCGAGTAGTGGGCGAAGACGTCAGGGCCGCCGCCGTCCTGCTCGATGAAGCCGAAGCCCTTTTCCGAGTTGAACCACTTCACAGTGCCTGTAGCCATGTGCCTGTCTCCTTCGAGGGGAGTCGTATCGGCTCCCGCACCGTGCGGGAACCGGAGGTGATCGCCTGGTCCGGAGAGGCCTTGAACAGCAAAAACGCCCGTGAATGCGATCACGGGCGAACGGGACTTCGGAACCACGACTGCTGATCACGACGCTACACCGGCTGCTGGGACTCGGCCACTGGGACACGGAGTTGCCTGAGCACGTCCGAAGGCATCGTGTGCCCTACGCCCTCGTCGCCCACGCTGCGGTGCTGACATTCCGACAGCTTCCGGGCGGGAGTGAGTAGCTTGAAACTGCGGGCTCCGGGGTGGCGTTCTTGAGCCCACTCCCGGATTTCCCCCGAGAGACCCGGAGGCCAGCCGGCCCTGTGATCAGCAGCCCGGTCCGGCAGCCATCTGCACTTTTTTCAACCGGGCGGCCGGCGTGGCATCGGTGTTGTAGCCCGGGTTGTCACTCGCCCACGCCGCTTCCGTACACGCGCCCGGCTCCGTCACCGCGGTCTTCTGCAGCCACTCGAACGTCGACTCGCAGGTGGCCAGGTAGTAGTTCCCCAGCCGCTGCGCGCTGTTCGGCAGGCCGGGCGTCTTGTACCAGACGAGGACGTCCCTCGTCGGCTCGCACGTCTTCTTCTTCGCGGCCGCTTTCGCGGAGGCCTTCGGCTTCGGCGTGGACTCGGGCTTCGAGGTGGATTTCACAGCAGCCGGGTTACTCCTCGACTCGCTGGCCTTGGTGGCGGCGTGACTGCTCGGCTCAGCCTGCGAGGACGTCGTATGCCCCGGGGCGGCCCCGCAAGCGGCGCTGAGCAGGATGGCAGAGACGGGCAGGATGAAGCGGCGCACGAGGCCCCCCAAGGCAGTGCCGTAACGGCGTCCAGCCGCAGCGGCAGCCCTGCATCGAGACGACATACAGCTGTGGTTGAACTGTGAAGACGGGCAGCGTGGGCACGCGGCCGGCCGAGGCCGCCGGGCAGCCGCTCACGACTCGCGACCTTCTGAGGGTGAGAAACCAGCTCTGATCTGCGGTGAAGGTGTGAGCCGTACAGCACGTCTGCGACGCTGACCGCGCCCTCAGATCCCCGCCCCCGTTCGCCGCAGGACGCGCAGCGAGTCGTGGGCGGCGATCTCGGTGAACGCTCCCGATGCCAGGGCGCGGAGGTAGACGCGGTACGGGGCCTGGCCGGTGAACTCGTCCTCCGGGTCCGGGAAGACGTCGTGGATGAGCAGGAGGCCGCCCTGGGCCACATGGGGGGCCCAGCCCTCGTAGTCGGCGGTGGCGTGCTCGTCGGTGTGGCCGCCGTCGATGAAGACCAGGCCGAGGGGGGAGTTCCAGAACGCGGCGATCTGCGGGGAACGGCCGACGACCGCGACCACGTGGTCCTCCAGGCCGGCCCTGTGCAGGGTCCGCCGGAAGGTGGGCAGCGTGTCCATCAGCCCGAGCTCCGGGTCGACCGTCCCCGGGTCGTGGTAGTCCCAGCCGGGCTGCTGCTCCTCGCTGCCCCGGTGGTGGTCGACGGTGACCGCGGTGACGCCGGCCGCGCGGGCCGCGTCGGCGAGCAGGACCGTCGAGCGCCCGCAGTACGTCCCGACCTCCAGCAGCGGCAGACCGAGCGCGCCCGCCTCGACCGCTGCCGCGTACAGCGCGAGGCCCTCGCCGACGGGCATGAACCCCTTCGCCGCCTCGAACGCGGCCTGGATCTCGGGCTTGGGTGCTGCCGCGGTCATGGTGTCCTTCCCTCGGGTCACTGGTCGTACACGCCGTACCCGTCGTGCTGTCCGGACGCCCATGCTGCCGCACGCTCCGCCCGGTGCCCGACGGGGGGTGCGCCCCGGTGCTCGCCGTGCCCGCGCACCGGCCGGGAACTGGCTCTCAAGCGCACTCCAAGTCCTACACTGACGCCGCCAATCCCCGCCCCCTCCCGTGACGGAGCACCGGTATGCGCTATCGAGTCCTCGGCAAGACCGGCATCGAGGTCAGCACCCACTGCCTGGGCACGATGATGTTCGGGGCCATCGGCAACCCCGACCACGAGGACGGCGCCCGGATCATCCACGCCGCCCTCGACGCCGGCGTCAACTTCGTGGACACCGCCGACATGTACTCGGCCGGCGAGTGCGAGGAGATCGTCGGCAAGGCGCTCAAGGGCCGGCGTGACGACGTGGTGCTCGCCACCAAGGTGCACTTTCCGCTGGGGGAGGGCCGCAACCGCAGTGGCAACTCGCGCCGTTGGATCGTCAGGGCCGTCGAGGACAGTCTGCGGCGCCTCGACACGGACTGGATCGACCTCTACCAGGTGCACCGCCCCGACCACACCACCGACGTCGAGGAGACGCTGTCCGTCCTCAGCGACCTGGTGCGGGCGGGCAAGATCCGGGCGTTCGGCAGTTCCACGTTCCCGGCCGAGGACCTCGTCGAGGCGCACCATGTCGCGGAGCGGCGGGCGCTGATGCGGCTGCGCACGGAGCAGCCGCCGTACTCGATCCTGGCGCGTGGCGTCGAGCGGGCCGTGCTGCCCACCGCGCGGCGCCTGGGCATGGGAGTGCTGACCTGGTCGCCGCTGGCCTCGGGGTTCCTCTCCGGTGCCCACCGCGAGGGCCGGCCCGTGGACTTCGGCACCGGCCGCGCCAAGCTCACCCCGCACCGCTTCGACCCCGAACTGCCGGGCAACGCCGCCAAGTACGCGGCCGTGGAGCAGCTCGTCGCGCTCGCCGCGGAGACCGGCCGCACCCTCCCGGAGCTGGCCGTCGCCTTTCCGCTGGTGCACCCGGCCGTCACCTCGGTGATCATCGGCCCGCGCACCATGGACCAGCTGACCGCGCTGCTCAAGGGGGCCGACCTGGAACTGGACGACGCGGTGCTGGACCGCATCGACGAGATCGTGCCGCCCGGGACCGACCTGTACCGGGCCGACGGGGTCTGGCAGCCCCCGTCCCTCACCGAACCCGCCCGTCGCAGGCGCCCGGCCGGGGAACGAGCGGCCGCGGACTGAACCGCCGCCCCCTGAGACAGCGGCGGGCGGTGCTCCGTCGAGTGGAGCACCGCCCGCCCGGGCCGCGGCGCGGAAGAACCGGGGGCCGTCGGTCCCGTGTCGTTACGCCGGGACCGTCTCGCCGGGGAGCGACAGGTCCAGGTCGACCGCCCGCTCGTCGCCCGCGTGCGTCGCCGACGACGCGTGCGGGCCGTGTCCGGCGGCCTTCGCGGCCAGCACGTACGCCCCCTCGGCCGGTACCGCGAGCGCGTACGTCCCGTCCGCGGCGGACAGCGTCGCGCCCGCCTGCCGGCCGCGCCGGTCGATCAGCGTGACCTTCGCGCGGGCCACCGGCGCCCCCTCGGCGTCGAGGACCCGGCCGCGGAAGCCCCGCAGGATCTCCTCGGCGTCGGCGAGCACGGCGGCGTCCTGCTCGCTGCTGGCCTGCGGCTGCGTGCCCAGGGCCGGCCGGTTCTGCTTCGGCAGCAGCAGCGCCAGCAGCAGACCCACCGCCACCGCGGCCGTCGCGATCAGGAAGGAGACCCGGAAGCCGTGCATGGTCGGGACGGCGACCCCGCCGACGTGGTTCGCCGTGTTGGCCAGCACCATGCCGATGACGGCGCTGGAGACGGACGTGCCGATGGACCGCATCAGCGTGTTCAGGCCGTTCGCCGCACCGGTCTCGGACGCCGGGACCGCGCCGACGATGAGCGCCGGCAGGGAGGAGTAGGCGAGGCCGATGCCGGCGCCGAGGACGACCGCGATGACCGCGCTCTGCCAGGGCGCGCTCATCAGGCCGAGGCCCGCGCCGTAGCCGATGCCGATGATCAGCATGCCGAGGATGAGGGTGAGCTTGGGGCCGTACCTGGCGGACAGCCGGGCGTAGACCGGGGCCGTGAACATCATCGTCAGGCCGAGCGGGGCGACCAGCAGGCCCGCGACGACCATCGACTGGCCGAGGCCATAGCCGGTGGCCTTCGGGAGCTGGAGCAGCTGCGGAAGGACCAGCGAGACGACGTAGAAGCTGACGCCGACCATGATCGAGGCGAGGTTGGTGAAGAGCACCGCCGGGCGGGCCGTGGTGCGCAGGTCGACCAGCGGGGCCTTGTGGCGCAGCTCGAAGACGCCCCACAGGAGCAGTACCGCGACCGACGCGCCGAACAGGCCGAGCGTGGTGCCCGAGGACCAGCCCCAGTCGCTGCCCTTGGTGATGGGCAGCAGGAGCAGCACCAGGCCGGCGGACAGGCCCAGCGCGCCCAGCACGTCGAACGAGCCCTGCGCGCGCATCGGGGACTCCGGTACGACCAGCAGGGTCAGGGCTATGGAGAGCACACCGAGGGCGGCGGCGCCGTAGAACAGGGCGTGCCAGTCCATGTGCTGCGCGACCAGCGCCGCGGCGGGCAGCGCGAGGCCGCCGCCGACGCCGATCGAGGAGCTCATCAGGGCCATCGCCGAGCCGAGCTTCTCGCGGGGCAGCATGTCGCGCATCAGGCCGATGCCCAGCGGGATCGCGCCCATGGCGAAGCCCTGGAGGGTACGGCCGGCGATCATCGTGAGCAGGTCGCTGGTGAGGGCGCTGACCAGCGCGCCCACCACCATCACGGCGAGGCTGAGGATCAGCATCCGGCGCTTGCCGTAGAGGTCGCCGAGGCGGCCCATGATCGGAGTGGCCACGGCGCCCGACAGCAGCGTCGAGGTGAGGACCCAGGTGGCGTTGCTGGGCTCGGTGCCCAGCAGCTGTGGCAGATCCTTGATGACCGGGACGAGCAGGGTCTGCATCACCGCGACCACGATGCCCGCGAAGGCGAGGACCGGGACCACGGCCCCGCTCGCGCCCCGGGCGGGCTGGTCGGTCGTCGTGTGCGTCATTGAGTGAGGCCTCCCGATTGGTAAGTACCGGCTAAACCTCGTATGCACAGGCAACTATTCCGTTGCTTCGAGCTGCTAACGAATCCTTGACCGTCCCATGGGTTTCTGACCTGGCGTCAGGGGCTGGTCTGTTTGTGGAACGTGTTCTAATCTCCCGCGTCATGAGTGCCGTGAGCGCCATGAAGGCGTATGTCGCCGGGGTCGGGATGACCAGGTTCGAGAAGCCCGAGACCCGTGACTGGCAGTACTGGGACATGGTCCGGGAGGCGGCCGGCTCCGCCCTCGCCGACGCGGGGATCTCGTACGACGATGTGGAACAGGTTCCGATCGGCTACTGCTTCCAGCCCTCCACGGCCGGCCAGCGCGCCGTCTACGAGCTGGGTCTCACCGGGATCCCCGTCTACAACGTCAACAACAACTGCGCCACGGGAGCCACCGCCCTGATGCTGGCCCGGCAGCTGGTCGAGGGCGGTGCCGCCGACTGCGTCCTCGCCGTCGGCTTCGAGAAGATGAAGAAGGGCTCGCTCGGCGGCGGCGCCGACGGGGGCGACTTCTCGGCCTCCCCCGTCGCCCGGCACTACGGGATCATGGCCGCCCGGCACGGCTTCGAGACGACCCCGCCCACCGCGCAGATCTTCGGCGACGCGGCCCGCGAGCACATGGAGCGCTACGGCACCACCCGGGAGCAACTGGCCGCGGTGGCCGCCAAGAACCACCGGCACTCGGCGGACAACCCCTACGCCCAGTTCCGGGACGTCCACGACGTCGCCGGCGTCCTCGCCGCCCCCACCGTCCACCGGCCGCTCACCAGACTCCAGTGCTCGCCCACCTCCGACGGCGCGGCGGCGGCGGTCGTCGTCTCCGAGCGGTTCGCCGAGCGGCGCGGGCTCACCGGCGCGGTCGAGATCGTCGCGCAGGCCATGACCACGGACACCGGCGAGTCGTTCGCGTCGGGCTCGTGCATCGACGTCGTCGGGCAGCCGATGTCCCGGGCGGCGGCCCACCGGGTGTACGACCGCTCCGGCCTCGGCATCGAGGACGTGGACGTCGTCGAACTGCACGACTGCTTCTCGGTCAACGAGCTGCTGACCTACGAGGCCCTCGGCATGTGCGCGGCCGGCGAGTCGGGCAAGCTGGTCGAGTCCGGCGCCACCACCTACGGCGGGCGCTGGGTGGTGAACCCCTCCGGAGGGCTCATCTCCAAGGGGCATCCGCTCGGCGCGACCGGGCTCGCGCAGACCGCCGAACTGGTCTGGCAGCTGCGCGGCACGGCGGGGGACCGGCAGGTCGAGGGGGCCAGGGTGGGGCTCGCCCACAACATCGGACTGGGCGGCGCGGCGGTCGTCACGCTGTTGCGGGCGACGACCCGGCCGTAGGGCCCAGGACCCAGGACGGCTGGGCCGAAAAGCCGATGCAAGGACCGTAACCGGCTTGAGAGCATGACAGTCATGCTGGAGACCGCGGACACCTCGCACATATCCCGCCGCACGGCGGCCCCCACCTGGCTGGTGGTGGCGCTGGCGTGCGCCGGGCAGTTCCTGGTCGTGCTCGACGTGTCCGTGGTGAACGTGGCGCTCCCGTCGATGCGGGACGGCCTGGGGCTGAGCGCCACGGGCCTGCAGTGGGTCGTCAACGCGTACGCCATCGCCTTCGCCGGGTTCATGCTGCTCGGCGGACGGGCCGGTGACCTCTACGGCCGCAAGCGGATGTTCCTGGTCGGGCTCGGCCTGTTCACGCTGGCCTCGCTCGGCGGCGGGCTCGCCCAGGACGGCTGGCAGCTGCTGCTGGCCCGGGGCGCCCAGGGGCTCGGCGCGGCCGTCCTGGCGCCCTCGACCCTGACCCTGCTGACGGCGGCCGTGCCGGAGGGCGCGGCCCGGGCCCGGGCGATCGCCACCTGGACGGCGGTCGGCGCCGGCGGCGGCGCGGCCGGCGGACTGGTCGGCGGGGTGCTGGTGGAGGTGCTCTCCTGGCGGTGGGTCCTGCTGATCAACGTGCCGGTGGGCGCGCTGGTCCTCGCCGGTTCCGTGCGGTGGCTGACGGAGAGCCGGGCCGGGGACGGCCGGCGGCTCGACCTGCCCGGCGCGCTGCTGGTCACGGCGGGCCTCGGGACCCTGGCGTACGGCATCTCGCAGACCGAGGCCGAGGGGTGGGCGGCGGCGGGCACCCTGGTCCCGCTGGCCGCCGGGCTCGCGCTGATCGGGCTGTTCCTGGCCGTGGAGGCGCGCACGGCGGCCCCGCTGATGCCGCTCGGACTGCTCGGCAGGCGGTCGGTGGCGTCGGCCAACGCGGCCATGCTCGTCTCCGGTTCGGCGATGTTCTGCATGTGGTACTTCATGACGCTCTACGCCCAGAACGTCCTCGGCTACACCCCGCTGGAGGCGGGCCTCGCCCTGGTGCCCAGCTCGGTCGCGGTGCTCGTCGGCTCCAAGTCGGCGCCCCGGCTGATGCGGCGCTTCGGGACGCGGACGGTGGCGGTGTCGGGCACGCTGGTCGCCGCGACCGGGTTCGCCTGGCAGTCGACGATGGGCCCGCACGGCGCCTATGCGACCGCCATCATGTGCCCCGGCGTCCTGATGATGCTCGGCGCGGGCCTGGCCGCGACCCCGCTGGCCGCGCTGGCCACGTCCGGGGCGGCGCCCGCCGAGGCCGGGCTGCTGTCGGGGCTGATCAACACCTCGCGCACGATGGGCGGTTCGCTCGGGCTCGCGGTGATGTCGACGATCGCGGCGGCCCGGACCGGCACCACCGGCGGGCCGGTCGCCCTGACGGAGGGCTACGCGGCGGCCTTCCGCACCAGCACCGGTCTGCTGCTGGCCGGAGCGACCCTGATGCTGCTGTGGCTGCCACGCCGGGAGAGCCGGGCGGGTTAGGGGCGCGCGCCGGGAGGCCCGGGTGGGGCAGGGGAGCGCGCCGGGAGGTCGGGCGGGTTAAGGGGCTTGCCTGGAGGCCTGGTTGGGGCTGGGGATTCGGTCGTTGGCCGACTGGTCACAGCCAGCCCTGCTGCCGGGCCTCCCGTACCGCCTCCGTGCGGTTGCGGGTGCCGGTCTTGCCGATCGCGGCGGAGAGGTAGTTGCGCACCGTCGACTCCGACAGGTGCAGCTTCGCGGCGATGTCGGCGACGGTCGCGCCGTCCACCGACGCCTTGAGCACATCGCACTCGCGGGCCGTGAGCGGGTTCGGCCCGGCGCTCAGCGCGGCCGCCGCGAGCGCCGGGTCGACCACGGTCTCCCCGGTGAGCACCCGCCGGATCGCCCGCGCCAGGTCCTCCACCGGTCCGTCCTTGACGAGGAACCCGGCGGCCCCGGCCTCCATCGCCCGGCGCAGGTAACCGGGCCGCCCGAAGGTGGTGAGGATCAGCACCCGGCAGTCCGGCGCCTGCTCGCGCAGCTCCGCCGCCGCGTCCAGACCGCTGCGGACCGGCAGTTCGATGTCGAGGAGGGCCACGTCGGGCCGGTGGACCAGCGCCGCGTCCACGATCGCGTCACCTGAGGCGACCTGGGCGACGACCTCGATGTCCGGTTCCATGCCGAGCAGTAAGGCGAGCGCCCCGCGCATCATCCCCTGGTCCTCCGCGAGGAGCACCCTGATGGACTTGGCGGGCCGGTGGTCCCGAGGCGTCTCGTTCGCAGGCTCGTACACAGCCCAAGCCTAGCCTCGGAACCGGCAATTAAAGAGTAGTCATTGTTCCGTACCGCAGGTCTTGACGGCGCTTGACCGTGCTCAAACAATCGCCTCTGCAATTCCCCGAATGGTCGGCGAACGGTCGGCATTTCGACAGCTGAATAGGTTCGGTATTTCGATCGAACGACGTTCGGTATACCGACCAGGCACCCGCACCGCCCTACGAGGAACCGAAGAAGAGGTGCATCGTGTTCTCAGTGTCCCAACGAGCCGCGCGCTCCTGTCCGCGGCGACTGAAGAGAGCCGTCCTGTCCGTGCTGGCGGCCTTCGCGACCGTCGCCGCGCTCGTCGTCGGGGCCGGCGCCCCTGAGGCCGCCGCCGCGAGTTCGCTGCCCTGTGACGTCTACGCCGCCGCCGGCACGCCGTGCGTGGCCGCGCACAGCATGGTCCGGGCGCTGTACTCGTCGTACAGCGGCTCGCTCTACCAGGTGCAGCGCGCCTCGGACAGCGCCACGGCCGACATCGGCCTGCTGTCCACCGGCGGGTACGCCAACGCGGCCGCGCAGGACTCCTTCTGCGCTGGTACCACCTGCATCATCACCAGGATCTACGACCAGTCCAGCAAGCACAACGACCTCACCGTCGAGGGTGCGGGCGGGGCCGGCGCGGCCGACGTCGGCGCCCCGGCGGACGCCCTGCCGGTGACCGTGGGCGGGCACCAGGTCTACGGCCTGGAGATCTCGGCCGGCATGGGCTACCGGGACAACTCCACCTCGGGGGTCGCCACCAACGGCGGCGCCGAGGGGATGTACATGGTCACCTCCGGCACCCATGTGAACGGCAGCTGCTGCTTCGACTACGGCAACGCCGAGACCAACAACAAGGACACCGGCAACGGCCACATGGACGCCATCAACTTCGGCACCGAGTGCTGGTTCTCACCCTGCTACGGCTCCGGCCCCTGGGTGCAGGCGGACCTGGAGAACGGGCTGTTCCAGTCCAATCTCGGCTACAGCACCAACTCGTCGAACACCGGCACCGGCGCGATCCCGTTCGTCACCGCGTTGCTGAAGAACAACGGGCAGGACCATTTCGCACTGAAATGGGGAAACGCCCAATCGGGCGGTCTCACCACCACGTATTCCGGCGGTGAGCCCAGCACCAGCAGCGGTTACTCACCGATGCACCAGGAGGGCGCGATCGTCCTCGGCACCGGCGGCGACAACAGCAACGGCTCGATCGGCTCGTTCTTCGAGGGCGTGATGACCTCCGGCATCCCGACCGACGCCGCCGACGACACCGTCCAGTCGAACATCGTCTCCGTCGGCTACGGCGGCGCGACCGGCTCCACCGGCTCCCTGGGCGCCGCCTCGGAGATCTCCCTGAAGGCGACCACGTCCTGCTGCACCGCCGACTACGTCCGCCACCAGAACAACGCCGGGGTGCTGTCCGCCGTCACCTCCGGCAGCTCCACCCTCGACAAGAACGACGCCACCTGGATCGTCCGCCCGGGACTCGCCAGCAGCTCGTGCGTCTCCTTCGAGTCCCGCAACTACCCCGGTGACTACCTCCGTCACTACAACTACAAGATCTACCGGCAGCCCATGGACGGCACCACCACGTTCAGACAGGACGCCACGTTCTGTCCGACGACCGGGAAGAGCGGCACCGGCACGTCGTTCGCCTCGTACAACTACCCGACGAAATACCTGCGTCACTACAACTACAACCTCTACATAGCGAGCGACGGCGGCTCCAACGCCTGGGACACCGGCACGTCCTGGAGCGACGACGTGAGCTGGGTCGTCAGCACGCCCTGGGCTCCGTAGCGGCCGCCGCCGGGGCGGGCGGCTCCAGCGCCTCGGTGGGGAGCTCCGCGGTGACCGTGAAGCCGCGCGGCGACGGGCCGGCCCGCAAGGAGCCGCCCGCCGCCGCGAGGCGCTCGGTCAGGCCCTTCAGACCGGTGCCGCCGACGCCGTCCGGCCAGGCGGCCCCGCCGGCGGCACCGGCACCCGAACCCGCACCGGCGTCCGCACCGCTGCCGGTGCCGGTGCCGGTGCCGTTGTCGGCGACGGTGAGGCGGACCCGTCCGGCGGTGCCGTCGACGGTGATCTCGCAGCGGCTCGCGCCGGAGTGCCGTACGACGTTGGTGACCGCCTCCCGCACCACCCAGCCCAGCAGCGCCTCGGTCCCCGGGGCGAGCGGGGCACCCGAGCGGCCGACCACCGCCTCCACCCCGGCCGCGTCCAGCACCGAGCGGGCCCGGTCCAGTTCGGTGCCGAGGCTGCCCTCGCGGTATCCGGTGACGGCCTCCCGGATCTCGGTGAGCGCCTGCCGGCCCACCGACTCGATGTCGGTGATCTGAGCGAGCGCCGCGTCCATGTCCCGTGGCGCGAGCCGCCGGGCCGCCTCCGACTTCACCACGATCACCGACATGGTGTGGCCGAGCAGGTCGTGCAGGTCGCGGGAGAACCGCAGCCGCTCCTCCGCCACAGCCTGGTGCGCCAACTGCTCGCGGGCGGCCCGCAGTTCCCGTACGGCCTCGGAGAGCCCGAGGATCGCCGCGGTCACCATCGTGGAGATCCAGGTGGCGTACGCGATGTTCAGGCCGTTCCAGCCGTCGCGCGCGGCGGAGACCGCACCGGCGAGCACGGCGACGGCCAGCCCGGCCCAGCGCAGGTGCTCGCCCCGCAGCGCCGCGCCCGTCGCCAGGCCGAGCAGCGGGAAGAACAGCAGCCAGTTGCCGCCGTAACCGCCGCCGAGACCACAGGTGATCGCGGCCATGGCGACCAGCGCCACCCGCGTCGAGGGAGCCCCGCGCTTCTCCTTCACGAAGGCGCGGACCGCCACGTAGATGTACAGCGAGTTGAAGGTGAGCAGCCCCAGACCGCCGACCCACGGGTTCGGGGTCTCGCCCTGGAACAGGTTGGAGAACGCGCCCAGCCCCAGCAGCAGCCAGGGCAGCAGGGAGAACGCGGTCGGCGGCGGCCCCGGCTGCTCGGGCACCGCCGCGCCGGTCCGGCGCGCCTCCTTCTCCGAGGCCCGGAAGGCCCGCATGTCCGCCTTCCACTGCTCCTGCGCCGCCCGCCACTCCCGCAGCCGGGCGCGCGCCCCACGCATCCAGGACATCTCCTGCTCCCCCCGTCGGCCGGCCCGTCCTGACCGGCGGTACGACAGCACAGCGTACGAACCGGACACGGTGGCACCCCGTGTCCGCGTCATGGGTACGACGCTACGGATCCGGCCGCCCGTCCGGCAGATGCGCATGTACGGACTCCGGCAGGACAAATGTCCCGGGTGCCAGTGCACCTGACACGCCGTCAGGAGCCTTCACAAGTCGCGGACGCTGGGCTATACAAGGGTCGCCGGACTGGAACGCGTTCTAGGTTCTGGACGCACGCCCCGTGGACGGCCTCGGTGCGGCCGACGGTGCGGACGGCCGTGCCGAGGTCTTGAGACACCTCAGGAGCCGTATGCCCATCGACGCAGCCAAGGCCCTCGCCGCCGGACCCCGGTCCGGGGAGATCCGCTGGGACCGCCGGGACGTCCAGCTGTACCACCTCGGCATCGGCGCGGGCCGCCCCGCCACCGACCCCGACGAACTCCGCTACACCCTGGAGACCCGGCTGCACGTTCTGCCCAGCTTCGCCACCGTCGCGGGCGCCGGCTCACCCGGCGTGATCAGCGGACTGTCCATGCCGGGCATCGACGTCGACCTCGCCAAGGTGCTGCACGGCGGCCAGCGGCTGGAACTCCACCGCCCCATCCCGGTCGCGGGCACCGCCACCGCCACCGGCCGGATCGCCGCCGTGTACGACAAGGGGAAGGCGGCCGTCCTCGTCATGCGCACCGAGGTCGCGGACGCCGACGGCCCGCTGTGGACCAACGACGCGCAGATCTTCGTACGGGGGGAGGGCGGCTGGGGCGGCGACCGCGGCCCCTCGGCCCTCCGGGAGCCGCCCGCGGGCGAGCCCGACCGGACCGTGGAGCGGCCGGTCCGCGAGGACCAGGCGCTGCTCTACCGCCTGTCCGGCGACTACAACCCGCTGCACGCCGACCCCGAGTTCGCCAAGCTCGCCGGTTTCGACCGGCCCATCCTGCACGGACTGTGCACCTACGGCATGACCCTCAAGGCCGTCGTGGACACGCTGCTCGACGGGGACGTGTCGCGGGTGCGGTCGTACGAGACGCGGTTCGCCGGGGTGGTGTACCCGGGGGAGACGCTGCGGATCCGCATGTGGCGCGCCGCGGAGTCGACCCGGGTGGCCGTGAGCGCCGTCGAGCGCGACGACGCACCGGTCCTCGCCGACACGATCGTCCAACACTCTTGATCCAGTAGCCAGTCGAGCACGTACTTGAGCAGGCAGTCGAGGGGAGCCGCACCATGCGCGCAGCCGTACTGCACGAGATCGGCCAGGAGAAGCTGGAGGTCCTCGACGACGTCGAGGCGGTGGGGTTCGGGCCCGGCCGGGTACGGATCCGGGTGCGCGCCACCGGGCTGTGCCACTCGGACCTGTCGGCGATGAGCGGGGTGCTGCCGCAGCCGGGGCCGTTCGTGCCGGGCCACGAGGGCGCGGGTGAGGTCCTGGAGGTGGGGGAGGGCGTCACCCGGGTGAAGCCCGGCGACCGGGTGGTGGTCTGCTGGCTCCCGGCCTGCGGCGCCTGTCCCGCCTGCGGACGCGGGCAGACCGAACTGTGCCTGGCCGGGTTCATGAACGCCGGCACCCCCAACTTCCGGCGCCCCACCGGTGACGTCTTCGGCTTCGCGGGCACCGGCACCTTCACCGAGGAGGTCGTGGTCGACGCCGGGTGCGCGGTGCCGATCCCGGACGACGTGCCCTTCGACATCGCCGCGCTGATCGGCTGCGGAGTCACCACCGGACTCGGCGCGGCCCTCAACACCGCCGATGTGGAGGCCGGTTCGTCGGTCGCCGTGATCGGGTGCGGGGGTGTCGGCATCTCGGCGATCCAGGGGGCCCGGCTCAAGGGCGCCGCCGAGATCGTCGCCGTCGACCCGGTGGCGTCGCGGCGCGAGTCGGCGCTCGGGTTCGGGGCGACCCGGGCCGTGTCGCCGGACGAACTGCCCGGCGCCAAGCAGGAGGTCACCGCGGGCGAGGGCTTCGACTACGTCTTCGAGGTCGTCGGCAGGTCCGCGACCGCACGGACGGCGTACGAGAACACCCGGCGCGGCGGCACCCTCGTGGTGGTCGGTGCGGGAGCCATGGACGACTTCCTCCAGCTCAACATGTTCGAGCTGTTCTTCGACGAGAAGCGGATCCTGCCGTCCATGTACGGCGGCGGTGACGTGGTCCGCTCCTACGAGCGCACGATCGCCCTGTGGCGGGCCGGCCGTATCGACCTGGAGGGCCTGATCACCCACCGGGTGCCGCTGACGGAGATCAACGAGGCGCTGGACCAGATGCGCACCGGCACCGCCCTGCGTACCTGCATAGAGATCTGAGGGCCGTCGGATGCCGGAAGAGAGGCCTCTGGAAGGGCTCAGCGCGATCGTCACCGGCGCGGGCCGCGGGCTCGGCCGGGCCGAGGCGCTGGAACTCGCCCGGCTGGGCGCGGCCGTCGTCGTCAACGACTTCGGCCAGTCCGGCCGGGACGGCTCGGGGGCGGCCTCGGCGGGCCCCGCCGAGCAGGTCGCGGAGGAGATCCGCGCGGCCGGCGGCCAGGCGGTCGCCCACACCGGTGATGTCGCGGACTTCTCGCAGGCGCGAGACCTTCTCACGCTCGCGACAACCACCTACGGAAAGCTGGACATCCTCGTCAACAACGCCGGCATCCTGCGCGACCGCATGGTCTTCTCCATGACCGAGGACGAGTGGGACTCGGTGATCCGGGTCCACCTCAAGGGCCACTTCAACACCACCCGCTTCGCGGCCGCGCACTGGCGGGACCGGGCCAAGGCGGCGGCCGGCGGCAGGGTGTACGGCCGGATCGTCAACACCTCCTCCGAGGCCTTCCTCGCCGGTTCCGCGGGCCAGCCCAACTACGCGGCCGCCAAGGGCGGGATCGTCGGCCTGACGACGTCCACGGCCCTCGCCCTCGCCAAGTACGGCGTGACCGCCAACGTGATCTGCCCGCGCGCCCGCACCCGGATGACCGAGGACGTCTTCGCCGGGTTCGAGCGGCCCGCCGAGGGCCTGGACCCGCTCGCCCCCGAGCATGTCGCCCCGCTGGTCGGCTACCTGGCCGCACCGGCCGCCGAACGGATCAACGGCCAGCTGCTCGTCGTGCACGGCGGCATGGTCGCGGTCGTCGGACGGCCCCGCGTCGAGGCGAGGTTCGACAGCAAACAGGACACCTTCGACCACGCCGAGCTCGACGCCCTGCTCACCCCGCACTACGCGGACCGGCCGCCGGGGGAGACCTTCGCGGCGGCGGAGGTGCTGGCGTTGCGACGCCGGTAGCACGACGTACGACGGCGGCCCCGCCCCCTGTTGACGAGGGGGCGGGGCCGCCGGGTCGTACGTACGTGCCGTCAGGCAGCGGCCTCGGCCGGTTCCGGCTTGCGGTGCCGGCCGCTGGGGGCCGATTCACCGTCCTGGGCCGAGACGTGACCACGGTGCTTCCCGTGACCGTCCGCCTCCTCAAGGTCGGCGGACAGCTGCTGGGACGTGCTGGCGTCGCTCATCGGAAGAATTCACCCCGTCAACATGATCTTTCTTACAGCGCGGCGAGTTTATCCGGACCGGCACGGGACGGATCCAGGCGGGCACGCCGACCGCAGCTACTTTGTTACAAGCGGCTCCGGCGGCCCCTGCCGCAACGGCGGCCCCACCGGACTCCGGTCCAACGTCTGCCCCACCGACGACGGTTGAAACCGCCGCTCCAGCCGCACCCACCGCACCGGCCGTTCCCAGGACACCGGCTCAGCCGGCCGCACCGGCGGCACCGGCCGTGACGGCCGCCCCAGCGGGGCCTGTTGCAACGGCACCGGCCGTGCCACGACAGGCGCCGGGTGATCCGGTTCCGCCGGCTCCCCGGACGCGCCCGGCGCCCCGGCAGCCCTGCCGTCCGGAACCGGATCCCCCGGACCCGCCGCATCCCCCGGCCCCCCGTGACCCCCGTGACC
>NZ_JAKQYH010000068.1:0-150649 GCF_022343545.1 Streptomyces arenae | reverse complement strand
CCACCGGGTTGACGATGGTTGACGCCCCCCACCCGCCCCGGCTCCCCCGCTCCCGATGCCCGCTCCCGCGTCCCGAGCCCGGCTCCCCATACCGGTTCCCGCTCGCCGCTCCCTTGTACGCGCGGCAGCCCCGTTCCAGGTGGATGGAACGGGGCTGCCGAGGAGCGGGGGTGGTTACTTGAGGCCGGCTGCCGTGCAGGCGGACTTGTAGTCGGCCGTGCAGATCTGCGAGATCTTGTAGATGCCGTCCGCGACGACGGTGTCCTTGATCTTGCTCTTGGTCACGGCGTTGACCTGCACCAGCTGGGCCGGGATGTCCTTGGTGGTCGGGCTGTCCACGGTGTCCTGGGTGAGCGCGTCGAACTGGATGTCCTTGCCCTGCACCTTGTAGACGGCCATCTCGGCGGCGGCCTCGGCCTCGTCCGGGTAGGGCTTGTAGACGGTCATGTACTGCTCGCCGGCGAGGATCCGGTGGATGGCGTCGAGGTCGGCGTCCTGGCCGGTGATCGGCGGCATCGAGGTGACGCCGGCCGCCTTGAGGGCCTTGACGATGCCGCCCGCCATCGCGTCGTTGGCGGAGTAGACGGCGGCGACGTTGTCCTTGCCGATCGAGGCGATCGCCTTGCCGACCTCCTTCTCGGCGATGTCCGGGTCCCAGTCCTTGGTGTCGTACGAGGCGGCGATCGTCACCTTGCCGTTCAGCTCGGACATCGCGCCCGTCTTGAACTGCTTGGCGTTGGGGTCGGTCGGCGAGCCGTTGACCATGATGACCTTGTCGGAGGTGTCGACGTTCGAGCCGAGGCCCTCCAGGAGCGTACGGGCCTGGACCTCGCCCACCAGTTCGTTGTCGAAGGAGACGTAGGCGTCGATGGGGCCCTCGGCGAGGCGGTCGTAGGCGATGACGGGGATGCCCGCATCCTTGGCGTTCTTCACCGTCCCCGCGATGGCGTGCGCGTCGACCGAGTCCAGGATGATCACGTCGACCTTGTCGTCGATCATCTTCTGCATCTGCTTCTTCTGCGTGTCGGCGGACGAGGCGGCGTTCTCGTAGTCGACCTTGCCCTGCTTGTTCGTGAGCTCCTCGATCTTCGACTTCATGATCGGGTAGTCGAAGTTCGAGTACCGGGTGTTGATCTTGTCCGGCATCAGCACGCCCACCGTGACGTCGTTGCCCTTGGTCGGTGTCGCGGAGGTCGACGATCCCGTCGCGTTGAACACGCCGCAGCCGGCGAGCGAAAGGGTCATCGTGGACGCGGCCACGAACATGGCTATACGACGCATACGGGTGCTCACTTCAGGTGCGTTCCGGACATGGGGCCGCTAGAGGACCCAGATGTCTGAAAAGCCAACGCGTACGCCACACCCGGCGTCAAGCGGAACTACTTAACGAGTGCGCAACACCACGCTCCGCCGACCCTGTGAAGACATCGCGGAACCGTCTCCAAGCACCCTTTACGGACCCTCCACCCACAGGGAGTTCATGGGAAGGCAAAGATCAGTACAACCAAGTCCATTCCTCGTGAGTCGACATCTGCACCGGCTGACACCGGTGTACGGAGTACGACCAGAGGATCGAATGAACCCAGCCAGCCGCACCGTGGCCGCCGCCGCGGTGCTCGCCACCGCCGGCACCCTGCTCGGCGGCGCGGCCGTCACCGCATCCGCGGCCACGGCCTGCACCTCTCCTGTCTACAAACGCCAGTTGTTCGCGAACACCACGTTCAAGGGCACCCCGAAGAAGACCGACTGCGACAGCGCGATCGACCAGAGCTGGAGCGGGGCCCCCGCCTCCGGCCTCCCGAAGGACAATTTCGGCGTCCGCTGGACCGTCACCCGTGACTTCGGCTCCGGCGGCCCCTTCGCGCTCGCCGCCTCCGGCCTCGACGGCATCCGGGTCTACGTCGACGGCACCCGCCGTGTCGACCTGTGGAAGAACACCAGCAGGACGGTGAGCAGGACCGTCAACGTGACCGTCCCGTCCGGCAAGCACACGATTCGCGTCGACTACGTCAACTGGACCGGCGCCGCGAAGGTCAAGTTCGCCTACACGCCCCGTACTTCGGCGAGCGTCGACAAGGTCAGGCCCCTCACCCCGGCGGGCGCCACGGTGTCGTACGACGCCGCCACCGGCAGGGCCCGGCTCACCTGGTCGAAGAACAAGGAGATGGACCTCTCCGGCTACCGCGTCTACCGCCGCCCGCAGGGCACCTCGTTCGGCGGCACACCGCTGGCGGCCACCGGCGCCACGTCGTACACCGACAGCTCGCTGCCCGTGGACGGGAAGGTCTACTACTACGAGGTGCGCGCCTACGACAGGGCGGGCAACGTGTCGGCGGGCACGGCCGACCAGAAGGTCACCACGGCCGACCGCACCGCTCCGGAGCGGGTCACCGGGGTGACCGTCCGCGCGAGCACCGCGGGCAACGTCGTGACCTGGCAGGCCTCTTCGGCACAGGACCTCGACCACTACGAGCTGTGGGCCTCGCGGGGCGGCGAGCCCGACCCGGACGGGCCCGAGTTCCTGGGCCTGCCGGGCTTCACCGACGCCACCGCGGACGCCGGTACGCCCTACACGTACACCGTCCAGGCCGTCGACACCACCGGGAACGTCTCCGCGGTCTCGGCGCACGTGACGGCCACCCGCCCGGCGGCGTCCGCCGTGGCCGCCCCGGCCGGCCTCACGGCCACCCCCGCGGACGCCGCCACCGGCCTGAGCTGGACCCCGTCCGGGGACCCGGCCGTCAGCGGTTACCACGTGTACCGCCGGACCGTCTTCAACGGCGCCTGGACCCTGCTGGGGAGCAGCTCCGGCGCGTCCTACGAGGACACCTCGGCCCCGCGGCACAAGGCGTACTACTACGTCGCCGCCGTGGACGGGGACGGCGCCGAGTCGGCGCCCTCGGCGGAGTCGACCGTCGACCGGCTCTCCCCGGCCACCGCGACCGGCCCGGCCGCCCCGAAGCTCACCCTGGTCAGCGAGGGGATCCCGGCGCGCTCCCCGGTCAGGGTGACGGCCGCGCCCGGCGCGGGCGACGAGGACCGCGGACTCCAGGGGTACTCCTGGGAGGTCGCCGGTGCCTGCGGGGTCAGCGGCACCCTGCTGTCCACCACCGGGAACCTCTCCTGGACGCCTCCGTACAACGGACCGTGCACGGTGACCGTGTACGCCGTGGACGCCTACGGGCGGCAGGGCGAACAGAGTTCGTCGCTGGACTTCTTCGTGGGCCGGTGACACACCGGCTCGCCGGCCGGTGACACACGAAGGGGCCCGGAGGATCCTCCGGGCCCCGCTCGTACGCGCGCAGGTCAGTCCTTGGCCTTCTTGGGCCGCCACACCACCAGCGCGCTGGTCTGCTGCACTTCCTGGTACGGCACCAGGTCGCGGCGGTACGAGGCGTGCACCGCGGCTTCCCGCTGCTGCATCGCGGCCGCCGCGCCGTCGACCGCCGCCTGGAGCTCGGCGACGCGCTGCTGGAGCGCGACGACCTGGTTCTCCAGTTCGATGATGCGCTTGATGCCGGCCAGGTTGATGCCCTCGTCCTGGGACAACGCCTGCACCTGGCGGAGCAGTTCGATGTCGCGGGCCGAGTAGCGCCGGCCCCGCCCGGCCGTGCGGTCCGGGGAGACCAGGCCGAGGCGGTCGTACTGGCGCAGCGTCTGCGGGTGCAGTCCGGAGAGCTGGGCAGCCACCGAGATGACGTAGACCGGGGTTTCCTCGGTCAGTTCATAAGGGTTGCGCCGACGGCCGTCCATCTCTGTCATGCTCCCTTCGCGGCCTCGAACAGCTCGGCCCGCGGGTCCTCGCCCGCGGTCGCCTCGCGATACGCCTCCAGTGCGTCACGAGCATTCCCCGACAGGTCCTTCGGGACACTCACCTCGACGGTGACCAGGAGGTCGCCGCGGGTGCCGTCCTTGCGGACCGCGCCCTTGCCGCGGGCGCGCATGGTGCGGCCGTTGGGCGTGCCCGGGGGCAGCTTCAGGGTGACCGGCGGTCCGCCCAGGGTCGGGACCCTGACCTCGCCGCCGAGCGCCGCCTCGGTGAAGGTCACCGGGACGGTCACCGTGAGGTTGTCCTCCTTGCGGCCGAACACCGGGTGGGTGTCGACGTGCACCATGACGTACAGGTCGCCCGCGGGGCCGCCGCGTTCACCCGGTGCGCCCTTGCCCCGCAGCCGGATGCGCTGGCCGTCGGTCACCCCGGCGGGGATGCGGACCTGCATGGTCCGGGACGACTTGGCGCGCCCGCTGCCCTTGCAGTCGGGGCAGGGGTTCTCCGCGATCAGGCCGCGGCCCTTGCAGTCCGGGCAGGGGTCGGTCAGCGAGAAGCCGCCGCCGGATCCCCGCGCCACCTGGCCGGTGCCGACGCAGGTCGGGCACACACGCGGGGTGCCGTTCGCGTCGCCGGTGCCCGAACAGGCCTTGCAGGGGGCCTGCGAGGACATCCGCAGCGGGACCGTGGCGCCCTCGATGGCCTCCGTGAAGCTGAGCGTGACCTCGGACTCGATGTCCTGGCCGCGCCTGGGCTGGGTGCGCTGGCCCGCGCCCCCGCCCCGGTTGAACAGGCCCCCCAGGACGTCACTGAAGCCGCCGCCGCCGAAGCCGCCGCCCCCGGCCTGGGCGCCGCCTCCGAAGAGGTCGCCCAGGTCGAAGTTGAAGTTGCCGCCGCCCGCGCCCGGCCCGGGGCGGAAGCCGCCGTTGCCGAAGAGGGCGCGCGCCTCGTCGTACTCCTTGCGCTTCTTGGGGTCGCCGAGTATGTCGTTCGCCTCGGAGATCTCCTTGAAGCGCTCCTCGGCCTTGACGTTGCCCTTGTTGGCGTCCGGGTGGAACTCGCGGGCGAGCTTCCGGTACGCCTTCTTGATCTCGGCCTCGGTGGCGTCCTTGGGGACGCCGAGGACCTTGTAGTAGTCCTTCTCGATGAAGTCCTTGGTGCTCATCCCCGACGCCCCTCCTTCCGCTCGGTCCTTATTTCGTCAGCCCTCCTCAGGGCCGTTGTCCTTCTCGTCCCCGGCCGCGGGAGCCTCTTCGGACCCCTCGGCCTTCGCCGGTGTCGCCCCCGGCTGCGGTTCGGCGACCGCCACCCGCGCGGGGCGGATGGTGCGCTCGCCGATGCGATACCCGGGCTGCAGGATGGCCACGCACGTCGTCTCGGTGACGTCCGGCGCGTAGCTGTGCATCAGCGCCTCGTGGATCGTCGGGTCGAAGGGCTCGCCCTCCTTGCCGAACTGCTGCAGGCCCATCTTCGCCGCGACCGTCTCCAGCGACTCGGCCACCGACTTGAAGCCGCCGACCAGTTCGCCGTGTTCCCGGGCGCGGCCGATGTCGTCGAGCACGGGCAGGAGTTCGGTCAGGAGGTTCGCGATGGCGATCTCCCGGACCGTGATCCGGTCGCGCTCCACTCGGCGGCGGTAGTTCTGGTACTCGGCCTGGAGGCGCTGGAGGTCCGCGGTGCGCTCGCCGAGCGCGGTGCGTACCTGGTCCAGCTGGGCCGTCAGACCGGCCAGTTGTGCGCTTGAGTCCCCGGCCGGGGCCGCCCCCTGTGCGGGAGCGGCCTTCGGCTCGGCGTCGTCGGGGGTGGCGCCGGAGGGGACGTCGGGCTTCTCCTCGAAGCCCGGGGTCTCCTCCGTCACGCGGCACCGTCCTTGCGCTCGTCGTCGACGATCTCGGCGTCCACCACGTCGTCGGCGGCGTCACCGGCGGGGGCACCACCGGCGGCGGCACCCGCGGCCTGGGCGTCGGCGTACATGGCCTGGCCCAGCTTCTGGGAGACGGCCGCGACCTTCTCGGTGGCGGTGCGGATCTCGGCGGTGTCCTCGCCCTTGAGCTTCTCCTTCAGCTCGGCGATGGACTCCTCGACCTCGGTCTTGATCTCGCCCGGGACCTTGTCCTCGTTGTCCTTGAGGAACTTCTCGGTCTGGTAGACGAGCTGCTCGCCCTGGTTGCGGGTCTCGGCGGCCTCGCGGCGGCGGTGGTCCTCCTCCGCGTACTGCTCGGCCTCCTGGCGCATCCGGTCGACCTCGTCCTTCGGCAGCGAGGAGCCGCCGGTGACGGTCATCTTCTGCTCCTTGCCCGTGCCCAGGTCCTTCGCGGTCACGTGCATGATGCCGTTGGCGTCGATGTCGAAGGCGACCTCGATCTGCGGGACACCGCGCGGGGCCGGCGGCAGACCGGTCAGCTCGAACATGCCGAGCTTCTTGTTGTACGCCGCGATCTCGCGCTCGCCCTGGTAGACCTGGATCTGGACGGAGGGCTGGTTGTCCTCGGCGGTGGTGAAGATCTCGGACCGCTTGGTCGGGATCGTCGTGTTCCGCTCGATGAGCTTGGTCATGATGCCGCCCTTGGTCTCGATGCCGAGGGACAGCGGGGTCACGTCGAGGAGCAGGACGTCCTTGACCTCACCCTTGAGGACACCGGCCTGGAGCGCGGCGCCGATGGCGACGACCTCGTCCGGGTTGACGCCCTTGTTGGCGTCCTTGCCGCCGGTCAGCTCCTTGACGAGCTCGGCGACGGCGGGCATCCGGGTGGAGCCGCCGACGAGGACGACGTGGTCGATCTCGCCGAGCTGGATGCCGGCGTCCTTGATGACGTTGTGGAACGGGGTCTTGCAGCGCTCCAGCAGGTCCGCGGTCAGCTGCTGGAACTGGGCGCGGGTGAGCTTCTCGTCAAGGTGCAGGGGGCCCTCGGCGGAGGCGGTGATGTAGGGCAGGTTGATCGAGGTCTCCGTGGAGGAGGACAGCTCGATCTTGGCCTTCTCGGCGGCCTCGCGGAGGCGCTGGAGGGCCATCTTGTCCTTGCCGAGGTCCACGCCGTGACCGGCCGCGAACTGCTTGACCAGGTAGTCGACGACGCGCTGGTCCCAGTCGTCACCACCGAGGTGGTTGTCGCCGTTGGTGGCCTTCACCTCGACGACGCCGTCACCGATCTCCAGGAGGGACACGTCGAAGGTGCCGCCACCGAGGTCGAAGACGAGGATCGTCTGGTCGTCCTTGTCGAGGCCGTACGCGAGCGCGGCCGCGGTGGGCTCGTTGACGATGCGCAGGACGTTCAGGCCCGCGATCTCACCGGCCTCCTTCGTCGCCTGGCGCTCGGAGTCGTTGAAGTAGGCCGGGACGGTGATGACCGCGTCGGTCACCTTCTCGCCCAGGTAGGCCTCGGCGTCCCGCTTGAGCTTCTGCAGGATGAACGCGGAGATCTGCTGGGGGTTGAAGTCCTTCCCGTCCAGCTGGATCTTCCAGTCGGTGCCCATGTGACGCTTCACGGACCGGATGGTCCGGTCCACGTTGGTGACCGCCTGACGCTTGGCGACCTCGCCGACGAGGACTTCGCCGTTCTTCGCGAAGGCGACGACGGACGGCGTGGTCCGGGCACCCTCGGCGTTGGTGATGACGGTGGGCTCGCCGCCTTCAAGAACGCTGACGACGGAGTTAGTCGTGCCCAGGTCGATGCCGACCGCACGTGCCATGGTGATTTCCTCCAGCTGACTTGAGTGGAACGGACTCAAGTGTGCATCAACCGGAGCCACGGGTCAACAGACCTGAGTCATAGAGACTCAAGTCTTATCCGTTCCTTACACGCAAGTGGCCGCTGACCTGCGTGGATTCAGTACGTCGAGGCTCATACACCGGCACCCGAAGGAGTAGCAGCACGATGCTGACGGTGACGCAGGCGACGCATGTGGCGCCCGTCCGTCCGACCCAGCCACCGTGCACGAGCACCGCGACGAGTACCCCGGCGAAGGATCCGGCACCCAGGACGACCGTCGAGCCCTGCGGGGTGAGCCCCAGCCGCCGCAGCCGGTGCGCGAGATGGTCGGGCCCGCGCCGCAGCACCGGCCGCCCGGCCAGCAGCCGCGACAGGATCACCACGAGGACGTCGGCGCCCGCGACGGCGGTGAGCGCGAACAGCACCCCCGCGCTGGCGACGGGATCGTGCCCGGCCCGGGTCAGCAGCGCGGCCGCGGCCAGCACGAACCCGGCGAACAGCGAGCCGGTGGCCCCGAGGGCGATCCGCGCGGGATGCCAGTTGTGCATCAGGAACCCGGTGAGCGCGGCGGCCAGCACGCTCAGCAGCACGGCGAGCCCGTCCATCACCTCGGCGGCAGCACAGGCGCCGGCCCCGAACGCCGTCACCACCCCGACCGTCCCGGCCAGCCCGTCCGCGTGGTCGAGCCCCTTGAAGGCGACGGCGACGAACGCGATCCACCCGACGCCCAGCACCCCGCCGGCGATCCCGAACTCCCCGTACGGCACCACACAGGCCGCCGCCACGGCCGTACCGAACAGCAGGAACCTGGTCTTCAGCCGCCACACGTCGGCGACCACCCCGAGCAGGGACACGGCCGCCCCGGCGATCAGCAGCTCCCCCACCCCGGTGCCGAGGGGGGCGACCCCGCTCCAGTCGCCGGCGCCCGCGACCACACAGGTGGCGCCGACGACGGCGAGGCCGCCCAGGGCCGGCACGGGCCGCGCCCGCCTGCGGTCGACCAGGCCGAGCCGCAGCGCGGGGGGCCGGATCAGGGCGGCGAGGACGGCGGCGAGCAGGAGGGCGGTGGTGGCGGCGGCGATCCCGTAGAGCACAGGTCCAAATTAGACCTGAATGTAACCATTCTGTACGAATAACACGATCGGGTTGCGGGACCGGAGCACAGGCAGACCTCAGCGATCCAGATCACTCCGCACCTGGCTACAGTGCGAGTAAAGATGCGGGTAGTCTCAGACGGACTGCATAAGTTACCGCTTAGTAATTTCGGGAACACTCGCGAAGAGACCCGAAGAGACCCCTCGCAGGCCCGAGGAGCCCCCATGCAACTCGCCGCGATCATCGTGTCGCTGGTTCTGATCGTGGTCGGCGTGGCGTTGTTCGCCCGCGCCGTCCTGCAGATCTACAACTTCCTGCGGCTCGGTCAGAACGTGCCCGCCGGCACCCGTACCGACGAGCCCGTCCAACGGACCGTCACCGTGGTCAGGGAGTTCCTCGGCCACACCCGGATGAACCGGTGGGGCATCGTCGGCGTGGCGCACTGGTTCGTCGCGGTCGGCTTCTTCTCCCTCCTGCTGACCATCGTCAACGCCGTCGGCCAGCTGTTCCAGGCCGACTGGATCCTGCCGGTCATCGGCGACTGGGCGCCGTACAACGTCTTCGTCGAGTTCATCGGCACCATGACGGTCCTCGGCATCCTCGTGCTGATCGCCATCCGCCAGCTGAGCAAGCCGAACCGGCCGGGCCGCAAGTCCCGCTTCGCCGGCTCCAACTTCGGCCAGGCGTACTTCGTCGAGACGGTCATCCTGATCGTCGGCGTCTGCATCTTCACGCTGCACGCCCTGGAGGGCGCCCAGCACCACGTGGACTCCTACGAGGCGTCGTTCTTCATCTCGTACCCGGTCGTCTCCTGGTTCCGGGGCATGGACGTCTCCACGCTCCAGAACCTCACCTACTTCTTCGCCGGCCTGAAGATCGCGACCTCGTTCATCTGGATGATCGTGGTCGCCCTGAAGACCGACATGGGTGTCGCCTGGCACCGCTTCCTGGCCTTCCCGAACATCTGGTTCAAGCGCAACGCCACGGGTGAGACCTCGCTGGGCGCCCTGCTCCCGATGACCTCCGGCGGCAAGCCGATCGACTTCACCGACCCCGGTGACGACGACGTCTTCGGCGTCTCCCAGGTCGAGCAGTTCTCCTGGAAGGGCCTGCTGGACTTCTCCACCTGCACCGAGTGCGGCCGCTGCCAGTCGCAGTGCCCGGCCTGGAACACCGGCAAGCCGCTCTCCCCCAAGCTGCTGATCATGTCCCTGCGGGACAACGCGCACGCCAAGGCGCCGTACCTGCTGGCCGGCGGCGGCAAGACCGCCGAGGGCGAGGAGAAGGGCTCCGAGGAGCAGCTGGCGGGCGTCCCCGCCGCCGCCCTCGCCGAGGCCGAGCGCCCCCTCATCGGCACCGCCGAGGAGAACGGCGTCATCGACCCGGACGTGCTGTGGTCCTGCACCACCTGCGGCGCCTGCGTCGAGCAGTGCCCCGTCGACATCGAGCACGTCGACCACATCGTCGACATGCGCCGCTACCAGGTCATGATCGAGTCCGCGTTCCCGTCCGAGGCGGGCACGATGCTCAAGAACCTGGAGAAGAAGGGCAACCCCTGGGGCCTGGCGAAGAAGCAGCGCCTGGAGTGGCTCAAGGAGGTCGACTTCGAGGTCCCGGTCGTCGGCAAGGACATCGAGGACCTCACCGAGGTCGAGTACCTGTACTGGGTCGGCTGCGCGGGCTCCCTCGAGGACCGCGCCAAGAAGACCACCAAGGCCTTCGCCGAGCTGCTGCACATCGCGGGCGTCAAGTTCGCGATCATGGGCGGCGACGAGAAGTGCACCGGTGACTCCGCCCGCCGCCTGGGCAACGAGCCCCTGTTCCAGGAGCTCGGCATGGAGAACGTCATGGCCCTGAACACGGCGTTCGGCGAGGAGCTGGACGACGACGGCAAGGTCACGGCGGAGTCCCGCAAGCCGAAGTCGGCGAAGAAGATCGTCGCCACCTGCCCGCACTGCCTCAACACGCTCGGCAACGAGTACCCGCAGCTCGGCGGCGACTACGAGGTCATCCACCACACCCAGCTGCTCCAGCACCTGGTGGACGAGGGCAAGCTGGTCCCGGTCACCCCGGTCGAGGGCATCATCACCTACCACGACCCCTGCTACCTGGGCCGCCACAACAAGATCTACACGCCCCCGCGCGAGATCATCGGCAAGGTCCCGGGCCTGCGCAACGAGGAGATGCACCGCCACAAGGAGCGCGGCTTCTGCTGCGGCGCCGGCGGCGCCCGGATGTGGATGGAGGAGCGGATCGGCAAGCGCATCAACAACGAGCGCGTCGACGAAGCCCTGTCGGTGAACCCCGACATCGTCTCCACCGCCTGCCCGTTCTGCCTGGTCATGCTCACCGACTCGGTCAACGGCAAGAAGAACGATGGCAAGGCCAAGGAGTCCATCCAGGTCGTGGACGTGGCCCAGCTGCTCCTCGACTCGGTCCGCACCCCGGTGGACCCGGCCGGCGAGGCGGAGCAGGAGAACGCCCCGGAGCCCGAGCCGGTGAAGTAACGAGAATGGCGGCGCCGGTCACGGCCGCGCCGTTCGACGCCCCCCACGCCCTCGCCGGGCCTGGGGGGCGTCGTCGTTCCCGGGCCCCCCGCCCAGCGCCTGCCCGAGCAGCGCGGCCCCGAGCGGGGTCAGCGTGTGCAGGACCGTCGGACCGACCTGCCGGCTGGTGGTCAGTCCGGCGTCGCGGAGCACCGTGGTGTGCCGGCTGGCACCGGAGAGGGAGACCCCCACGGCCCGCGCGAGCTCTCCCGTGGTCAGGCCGTCGGCGACACACCGCAGCACCCGCGCCCTGGTGCCGCCGAGCAGCGCGCCCAGCGGTACGCGCTCCGTGGGGAGCGCCTCCTCGGGCACCGGCGGCGGGCTCAGCGGGTACGAGAGCACGGGCGGCAGTCCGGCGTCGGCCAGGGCGACCGGCGTCCCCCACGAGAAGTACGTCGGGACGATCCTGATCCCGCGCCCGCGCAGATGGAGGTCGCGGTCCGTGCGGTAGTCCACTTCCAGGACCGGCCGGCGCCAGCGGAACCGGGGCCCCAGACTCGCCAGCAGTGCCTCGACCCCGCCGGTCAGCAGCGCACGGGCGAGCAGGCCGCGGTGGGCGACGAGCTCCCCGGCCATCTCCTCCCCGTACGGTACGACGGCCACCTCGTGGTACCGGCGGATCAGTTCGGTCAGCTCCCGCCGCTCGGGGCCCTGCCCCAGCCGCAGCGCCCAGGACGGCACCGGAGAGATCCCGTCGAGGAGCCGTACCTGGGCGAGCACGTCCTGCCGGGGCAGCCGGAGGATGCCGTCGAGGGCCGCCGCGACGCCGCCCTCGCCCTCCGGCGGCGTCAGGAAGTCGGGCAGGTACGGTCCGAGGGGATACAGGGCGAACAGCACGCCGCGCACCGGCCGGGACAGTCCGGCCGTGTTCAGGTCGGCGCACACCGTCCGGCGCCAGGCGGCGAACTGCCGGCGTCCGCCGCGGGACTGCAGCCGGTGGAGCGTCGAGAGCACCTCCCACATCGGGTCCGGCTCGGCGGCCACCCGGACGCGGGCGAGATCGACCTCACTGAAGTGAATACGGAGCACGTGATTCCCCCCGAAGAGCTCCACGTTTGCACCCAGGCGCAAGAGTGTGTCGCCGCCGACGGGGCCCTGCCAAGGTTCCCGTCAGGCCAGCAGTCGCTTTGGCCGAATCCCGCGCTTGACCGCACGAATCAGGAGGAACGCGCGTGTTCACGAAGAGAGCCAAGGTGACCGCCGGCACCATCGGGGCCCTGACCGCCGGAGTCCTCGCCCTGAGCGCCACCCCCGCGTCCGCGAGCGGCTCGTACAGCGGCCTCGCCTACGTCTACGGTGCCGGGGTCTTCACCGACGACTGGGACAACGAAGGCATCGTGGACACCAGCCACAACACGGCGTCCAACGCGACCTGCCTGTGGCAGAAGGTCCTGTGGGCCGACGGCGAGCTCACCGCCGCCGACATCGACGGTGACTTCGGGCCCACCACCAAGGCCGCGACCGCGAGGTGGCAGACCAAGTTCCAGGTCACCAGCGACGGTTCGGCCGGGAAGAACACCTGGACCGCGGCCGGCAACTGGCTGCGCAACTCGTCCTACGGGACGGACGGCACCGTGGCCAAGTACATCGGCACCGAGTTCATCATCGACGTCACGCGGGACAGCGACGGCTACTACCACTTCCTCGACGGCACCGGCGCGGGTCGCATCGCCGGCTACAACTACCGAACCTGCGGCTAGTACCGGCCACGGCCGGAAGTCCGCCGGTCCCGCGCCCCGGGGTCGCCTCGGCCGGCCACTGGGCCGTACGGGTCGTTGACCCGTACGGCCCACCTCTGCTCGCGTGCGGGCTCCGAGGCGGGTCGGGTGGAGGGGAGCGGATCGAGCTGGAGGTACGGGTGGCGGAGGGCAGCGCGCACGCGGACGGTGGAGCGGACCCGGCCGACGTGCGGGAACTGAGGGCCCGGGTGGCGGCCCTGGAGAAGGAGCGGGCCCGGCCGCCCCGGCACCACGTCCGGTCCGGGCTCGCCGCCGTGCTCATCGTCGTCGGCTGCCTGCTCGCGCCGCTGTCCGTGGTCGCCGCGTGGGCGGCCGACCAGGTGGCCGACACCGACCGGTACGTGGCCACCGTCGCCCCGCTCGCCTCGGACCCCGACGTGCAGGACGCCGTGGCGAACCGGGCCACCGACGCGCTCATGTCCCACCTGGACCTGCCCGCCCTGCTCGCGGACGTGGCCCCCGCCGACCGGCCCCGGCTGCAACAGGCGCTGGGCGGCAGACTGGGCGACGCCCTGGAGAGCGCGGTCCGCAGCTTCGTCCACGACCAGGCCCGGAAGGTCGCCGCGTCCGACGCGTTCAAAGCCGTGTGGACCGACGCCAACCGCCGGATCCACAGCTCGCTGGACAAGGCGCTCACCGGCGGTGGCGGCGGTGCGGTACAGCTGACGAACGACTCGGTCACCGTCGACATCGGCCCCGTCGTGGACCAGGTCAAGCAGCGCCTGATCGCCTCCGGTCTGTCCGCCGCCCAGCACATCCCGGCCGTCCACACCGACTTCACCCTCGTCAGGTCCGACCAGGTCGGCAAGGTCAAGACCTACGTGCGGCTGCTCCAGCTCGCCGGGAACTGGCTGCCGGTGCTGGCCGTCCTGCTGGTCGCGGCCGGCGTGCTGCTCTCGGTGCGGCGGCGCCGGGCGCTGGTGGCCGGCTGTCTCGGGGTCGCCGTCGCCACCGGTGTCCTCGGCATCGGACTGCGGGTGTTCCGCGTGCTCTACCTCGACCGGCTGCCCGCCGGGGTCTCGCCGGGCGCGGCGGCGGCCGTCTACGACGCGCTGGTGCACTTCCTCCAGACCACCGTGCGGATGGTCGTGGCCCTGGCCGTCGTGGTCGCCCTGGGTGCCTGGCTCACCGGGCCGGGCCGGTACGCCGGGCTGGTCCGGGGCCTGTGGACGTCCGGGATCGGCGCGGTACGCGGCACCGCCGACCACGCCGGCCTGCGCACCGGGCCGGTCGGGCCCTTCGTACGCCGGTACCGCACCTGGATCACCTGGCTGCTGGTGGCCGTCGCGCTGCTGGTCTACCTGCTGTGGCCGTACCCGACGGGCTGGGTGGTGGTCGGCATCGCCCTGTGCCTGCTCCTCGCCCTGGCCGTGGCGGACTTCCTGGCGTCCCCGCCCGAACCCGGCGGCTCCGCTACGTGAGACCGATCGCGGCGCAGTCCGCCGCGTACTTCGCGGTGCAGATCTGCCTGACGGTGTAGACGCCGTCCGCGATCACCGTGTCCTTGATGTTGTCCCGGGTGAGGGCGACCACCGGCACGAGCGTCGCGGGGATGTCCTTGGCGGTCGGGCTGTCGACCTTGTCCTGGGCCAGCGCGTCGTACTGGATGTCCTTGCCCTGCACCTTGTACACCGCCATCTGCGCGGCGTCGGTGGCCTCGTCCAGGAACGACTTGTACACCGTCATGTACTGCTCGCCGGAGACCACCCGCTGCACCGCGTCCAGGTTCGCGTCCTGTCCGGTGACCGGCGGGATGCTGGTGGCGCCCGCCTGCTTCAGGGCGTCGATGACGGCGCCGGCCATGCCGTCGTTGGCCGAGTAGACCGCGGCGATCTCGCCGAGGCCGACGGCCTTGATCGCCTTCTTCATGTTCGCCTCGGCAACCGCGGGCGACCACTTGTCGGTGTCGTACTCCTCGGCTATCCGCACCTTGCCCTTGAGTTCGCTCAGGGCGCCCGCCTTGAAGCTCGCCGTGTTCGGGTCGGCGGGGTCGCCGTTCATCATGACGATCTTGCTGGTGGCGGCCTTGCTGCCGAGCGCCTCGATGACGGCGCGGGCCTGGACCTCGCCGACGAGTTCGTTGTCGTGCGAGACGTAGGCGTCGATCGGGCCCTGGGCGAGCCGGTCATAGGCGATGACGGGGATGCCGGCGTCCTTCGCCTTCTGGACGTCCGGTGCGATGGCCCTGGCGTCCAGCGCGTCCACCACGATGATGTCGACCTTCTTGGACACCATCTCCTGGAACTGCCGGCTCTGCTTGTCCTGGCTGGCCTCGGCGTTGGCGTAGTCGACCTTCCCCTTGCCGTGCGTGAGGGCGGCGACCTCCTTCGCGAAGATGGGGTGGTCGAAGGCCTCGAACCGGGCCGTGTCCTTGTCGGGCAGGAGCAGCCCGACGGTGATGTCGTCGCCCTTCTTCAGGGCCGTGGCGTCGTCGCTTCCGCCGAGGTCCTCGACGGCACCGCAGGCGGTGAGCAGGAGAGCGGACGCGGAGGCGGCCAGGGCGGTAGCGATGCGGGACAGATGGGTCCCACGGAGGATGGGAGATCTCACCTCAGGCGCCTTCCGAAGGGGGAGTGTCATGCGCGGCCGATGATGTGAGACGGAAGCAAACGCAAAGACCCACGGCACGTCAAGACGTATGGACAATAACGTGGTTGAGGGGTGCCCCTAAGGGAGATGCCGCGACCTTTTTGCGCATGGTGCGTGCGTGGCCTGTGTGCGGCTTGTGCGCGGGCGAACCGCGAACCGGGCGGGAGGCCTGACGGCCGGAGTGCGGGGCATGCTTACAGTTGGGGGGAGGGTGCTTCGGCCAGCAGGCACCGTGATGCCGCCGCGCGCACGGGGCCCCGAACGCGGTGCCGTGCGGGTGTTGACCCTTCAGGAGGCCACACCAGTGACCGAGTACCCGCATGCGCCCGCGCCCCAGGAACCCGCGGACCGTGCTGTCGACGAGCGCAACCGGCGGCTGGCCCGTGCCGGTGTCGCCCGCGCCGAGAAGCTCCTCGTCAAACGGTATCCGATCCCCTCCCAGCAGGACGCCTTCGACCTGCTGCGCCGCACCTCGCAGAAGTTCAACGTCAAGCTCCACACGCTCGCCGACGTCGCCGTCCGGCTGCCCGCCCCACAGGCCGGCGCCCCCAGCTGGGTACCGGGCCGTCCGCAGGGCGCAGCGCCCTCGCTGTCCGCCCTGCGCACCGGCCCGGAGCGGCTCACCGGGCACGGTGCCGTGCTCAAGGCCGCCCTGCGGCACACCCTGCACGTCACGGGCGCCGGGATGGGCAATGTGCAGCTGGTGGAGAACGGCATGCTCCGGCTGGAGCAACACACGGGACTGAACCGGCGGTTCACCAACTACTTCGCCTTCGTCGACGACTCCACGACAGCCTGCGGGCAGGCCGCCGGAGAACGCCGGCAGATCACCGTCAAGGACGTCGCCGTCTCCGACATCTTCGACGAGTCGTCCCGGGAGGCGATCCTCCAGGCGGGCAGCCGCGCCTGTCACAGCGTCCCGCTGGTCAGCCCCGGCGGGCAGGTGATGGGCATGATCTCGACCCATCACGAGGAGACCCTGCGCGACCTCAGCGTCGCCCAGCTGGCCGCGCTGCGCCAGGTCGGCGCGCAGGTCGGCCGCTGGCTGCTGTGGCACCGCAACACGGCGGTCCTCAGCGCCCTCAACGACCTCCACACCAACGCCACCCACCCCAACTGACCACCACCCCGGGACACGGAGAAACCGCGCGAGGGCGCGTGGGCCGGGGGGTGTGGAGTGGGGGTGTGGGTGAGGGAGGGGTGGTGTGACCGGGGGTGTGAAGTACGGGCGATCGGGCACTTCGGGGTCAAGGGCTCGCTTGGGGACGCAGGCGAGAGCCGTCGGCCCTCGGTGGGCGGCTGTGTGTCCGCCGCGCCCCCGGCGGGCGGCTCGCCGGACACGCCCCGGTCCACTGCCGCCGCCCGGCCAGCCGGCGGCTCTGCCGTCACGGTTCGCATCAGCGCGGCCGCGCTGGGTACGCACATCTCCATGAGGGTAAGCGTGGTGGACGCGGGGTCGAACACGGTCAGACTGGTGGTCAGCGACGCCGCGGGCGGCGTCCCGCTGCCGGTGCACACCGCCAAGTGGAAGCTCCGGTTGTCCGAACAGGTGGGCCCCGACGGTCACTTCGGCGAACAGGCCACGGAGCAGTTGGTCCGGGCGCTGCACCGGGCCGTCGAGACCGCCGCGCGCTGGGGTGCGCCCGAACCGCTGGCGTTCGCCACCGCCGTCGTACGCAACGCCCCCGACCGCACGGCCGTCCTGCGGGCCGTCGCCCAGGAGACGGGCGTACGGCTGTGCGTGCTGCCCGGCGAGGTGGAGGCCGAGCTGACCTTCCTCGGCGTCCGGCGCTGGATGGGCTGGCGGGCCGGCCCGCTGGCCGTCCTCGACATCGGGGGCGGCTCCTTCGAAGTGGCCTTCGGCCGGGGCCGGATGCCGGAGTTCGCGGTCTCCCTGCCGCTCGGCGCGGGCCGGCTCACCAACGAGTTCCTCGACCACGACGACGTGCCGTCGGACAAGGAGCTCCAGGCCCTGCGCCGCCGGGTGCGCCATCAACTGCGGGACGCGACCGCCCGTATCCGCTGGGAGCACCCGCACACCGCGGTCGCCACCTCCCGCACCTTCCAGCAGCTGGCCCGGCTGTGCGGTGCCGCCCCGGGCCGTCAGGGGCCGTTCGCCGACCGCTTCCTGGACCGGGCCGACCTGCGCCGTGCCATCGACCGGCTGGCCGCCCTGCCCGCGGCCGAACGCGCCACCCTGCCCGGTATCTCCGCGCCGCGGGCCCGGCAGAGCCTGGCGGGGGCGGTCGTCGGCCACACCGCGATGAAGCTCAGCGGCGTGCGGACCCTCGCGATCTGCCCGTGGGCCCTGCGCGAGGGGATCCTGCTGCGGTTCCTGGAGGACGGCACCGACTGGTGGGCCGACATCGAGGCGGCCCACGACGACACCCGGCACCGCCCCGCCACCGGGGCGGTGCCGCGGGCCCGGCTCACTGGAGGGTGAGCAGGCCTTCGCGCAGCCGGGCGAGGGTGCGGGTGAGCAGCCGGGAGACGTGCATCTGGGAGACGCCCAGGTGCTCCCCGATCTGGGCCTGGGTGAGTTCCTCGACGAACCGCATGTGGAGGATCTGCCGGTCCCGCTCGTCGAGGGCGGCGATCAGCGGCGCCAGCGAGTGGAAGTCCTCCACCAGTTCCAGCGCCGCGTCCTCGGTGCCGATGAAGTCCTGGAGCACCGCCTCCCCGTCCGTGCTGCCGCCGATGGTGGCGTCCAGGGAAGAGGAGTTGTAGCCGTTGGCGGCGAGGCGGGCCTCCCGGACCTCGTCCTCGGGCAGGCTCATCAGCTCCGACAGTTCCCGGTCCGTGGGGAGCCGGCCCAGCCTGCTCTGGAGTTCCTCGGTGGCCTTGGCGAGCTGCACCCGGGCCTCCTGGAGCCGGCGCGGCACGTGCACGGCCCAGGTGGTGTCACGGAAGAACCGCTTGATCTCGCCGACGATGTAGGGGATGGCGAAGGACGTGAACTCCGCCTCCCGGGACAGCTCGAACCGGTCGATGGCCTTGATCAGGCCGATCATGCCGACCTGGACGATGTCCTCCATCTCCTCCGGTCCACGGCTGCGGAAACGGCCGGCGGCGTAGCGGACCAGGGACATGTTCATCTCGATCAGGGTGCCGCGGGCGTACTGGTGCTCCGCGGTGCCCTCCTCCAGCGTGGCCAGCCGCTCGAAGAACAGCCGCGACAGCTGACGGGCGTCCTTCGGCGCCACCTGAGAAGGGTCGGGCACCTCCGGAAGCACGCTGGTTCCGGCGGCTCCGGTACCCCTTGCCTTCGTGCTCATGGACGTCATGCCGTTCCCCTCCCGAGTCCATACCATTCCGCGCGCGCCGGCCCGAGCAGCCGGCGTCGCGGCGCGTCTACCCCCTCATCGTGCTCCTACACGGGTGAGACCGCGACCGGTCTGGGCAGACGGGACTGGCACCCGTTTCACGGAGGGAACGCGGAGAGAACGCGAAGAGGAAGGAGGAGACGGTGGCAGAGGGACCGGAGCAGGAGGCGGAGGACGGACCGCAGGCGTCGCGGTCGTCGCTGAGAGCGGTGGGATGGGCACGCTCGCTGCCCGCGAGCAGCGGGGTGAAGGCCGCCAGAGACTGGACGCGCGGCCACCTGGCCACGCTCGGCTGGACCAGGACCGCCCCCGACCTGGTGGACTCGGTGTTGCTGACCGTCTCCGAACTCGTCACCAACGCCCACGTGCACGCGCACAGCACGGCACAGCTGATCCTGGTCTGGGACGAGGAGTGCCTGCACGTGACCGTGCACGACACCTCCTCGTACCTGCCCGAGCAGCGGCGCCCGGACGACGAGGCGCAGGGCGGACGCGGCATGCTCCTGGTGGACGCCCTCGCCGACACCTGGCAGGCCCAGCGCTGCCCGCGCGGCAAGGACGTCATCGCCTGCTTCAGGCCGCCGTCCGGTGCCACGGCCGGCTAGCGGGGGAGCCCGGACATGCGTGGGGCCCGGCCGTGACGGCCGGGCCCCGCAGCGTCAGTGCGTACCTGCTGGCTGGTTCACCATCGGTACCAGCGGCCGCGGCCACCTCCTGCGGAGGTGGAGCGCATGACGAAGCCGAGGAGCCATACCACCAGGACCACGACGGCGACCCACCAGAGGATCTTGAGGGCGAACCCGGCCCCGAAAAGGATCAGGGCAAGAAGCAGAACGAGCAGCAGGGGAACCATAGTTATCAACCTCCTGACCGCCGTGTGCCCTCCATTGATCCGCCCATTCTCGAAATTGCCTTGTTTGTGAAGGGAAAGTGGGGGAAGAGCAACGGCCGTCATTTCTCGTGCCGTCACGGTGCACCCGGCTCCCGACGTGTCCCCGGAGGGCGGCGGGCCGCGGTGTGTGCCTATGGTGGCCCGGTGACGGGCCTACCCCCGTGGACGCAGGTGGGCCGCAGGCTCCGGGTGCAGGGGCCGACGGCGGCCCGGATCCTGGTGATCGCGGTGATCTGCTGGCAGACCGCGCTGTGGGCGGGCGCCGACCAGCCACCCGTGTTCGCCGCCATCGTCCCGGTGCTGTGCCTGCGCGGCGACGCCGCGGCCTCCCTGACGGCACTGCTGCTGCGGATCCTCGGCGTGCTGGCCGGCGTGGCCCTGGGCGTCGCCGTCGTCTCCCTCTTCCGGCCGTCCACCGCCGTCCTCGCCGTCGTGCTGGGGGTGGCTTTGCTGTGCGGGACCGTCATCAGCTCCGGGACGACCCTGAACGTGCAGGTCGCGGTGACCTCGCTGCTGGTCTTCGCCAACCCCTCGCCGGACTCGTACGGCGTCGCCCGGCTGTGGGAGAACGCGCTGGGCGGCGCGGTCACCGCCGTCCTCGGTCCGGTGCTCTGGCCGCGGGACCCGCGCCGGGAGGCGGCGACGCTGGCGCGGGAGTGCTCGGCCGAACTGGCGGAAGGCCTCGTGAGCGGTACGCGGGCCATCGGGTCGCCGGACGCGGCGCGCGCGAACCGAGCGGCGGCGCAGGCGACGGCCGACCGGCTGCGCGCTCGCGGGCAGCGGGCACGGGAGGCGGAGTCGGCCCTGCGGTTCAATCCGCTGCGGCGCCGCCACCGCGCCGAGGTGACCGAGCTGGGCGGCCGCGTCGACCGCGCCGTACGGGCGGCACCGCATCTGCTGTCGCTGGCCGCGGAGGCCGAGTTCTTCTCGGTGCGCGACGGCCCCTCCCCCGCCCTCGCCCTGGCCAGGACCCGCCTCCTCCCGGCCGCCGAGGCCACCGGCCGGGCCTTGGAGGCCGTCCTCGCCGGACGGGACCCCCGCCCGGACGCCACCGCCGCCCGCGCCGCGCTGGCCCGGTACGCGCGGGAGGACACCCGGCCCCTGGCGGTGGTCCTCCGCCGCCCGTTCACCAGGATCCTCGACCTCTGCGACTCCCCGCGCTGAGCCCGGACGAGGACGCGTGGCGGCCGTCGTCGGCGCCGTCCGCCGCAGGCCGTCACCCGTTCGTAGGCGGGCGGTGGCCGGTGGGGGCGGCGGCGCCCACGATGGCGGGGAGGAACGGGCCGGCGCCCTGGGCGCGCCGGCTGCCGGCCTTACGTTCGTCTGTCTCTCTCGCCGTCGGAGGCCGCCGTGGGACACGCCGTCGGGGATGTGCTGGGGCTGGCCGCGGGTGTCGCGGTCAGCCCGCTGCCGATCGTGGCGATCATCCTCGTCCTGGCCACCCCGCGGGGGCGCCTGGGCGGGGTGCTGTTCGCCCTCGGGTGGGTGCTGGGGCTCGCGGCGCTCGGCGCGGTCATGCTGCTGGTCGGCGGGACCGGCGGCGCCTCGGCGCACAAGAACCCGGCCACCTGGGTGGGGGTCCTCAAACTCGTGCTGGGCGCGCTCCTCGCCCTCTTCGGCGCCGTGCAGTGGCGGCGCCGCCCCAAGGACCCGTCTCAGGCCAGGCTCCCCAAGTGGATGGCGGCGATCGACCACTTCTCCCCCGCCAAGATCCTCGGCCTGGGCCTGCTGCTCTCGGCGGGCAACCTCAAGAACGCCCCCCTGACCATCGCCGCCGCCGCCTCGATCAGCTCCGCCGGGATCTCCGTGCCCGAACAGATCGGCACCCTCGCCGTCTTCGTGGTCATCGCGTCCCTCGGCGTGCTCGCCCCGCTCGCCCTCTACCTGGTCATGGGCGAACGCGCCAAGGGCATCCTCGCCAACTGGCGGGAGTGGGCCGCACGGCACAACGTGGCCGTCCTGGCCGTCCTGTTCTTCGTGCTCGGGCTCAAGCTCCTCGGCGACGGCATCAGCATCCTCACCGGCTGAGCGACCCCGGGCTCCCTACCCCCCGTTCTGCTCGACGTCCAGATGGATCGGGCCCCGGAGGACAGGGCTGCGCCGGTACGGCGGCGGGTCGGCGACCAGGCCGGGGTGGTCCAGCCGTCGTACCAGCTCGGTCAGGGCGATCTGGGCCTCCCGGCGGGCCAGCGGACCGCCGAAGCACAGGTGGATGCCGCTGCCGAAACCGAGGTGCTGGTTGTCCCGCCGGTCGGGGTCGAACCGGTCGGGATCGCGGAACCGGTCCGGGTCACGGCTGCCGGAGGCCAGCATCAGCATGATCTGCGAGCCCCTGGGGATGACGGTGTCGGCGACGGTGACCTCGCTGTACGCCGCCCGCCAGGGAATGATGTGCACCGGGGGCTCGTAGCGCAGCAGTTCCTCGACCAGCGGCACGGCCAGCTCCGGTTCGTCGCGCAGCCGCCGCAGCACCTCCGGGTACCGCAGCAGCGTCAGCATCCCGTTGGTGATCAGGTTGACCGTCGTCTCGTGGCCGGCGATCAGCAGCAGGTTGGCGGTGGCGACGATCTCGTCGTCGGTCATCCGGCCGTCCGGTCCGTCGTCGTTGGCCAGCTTGGACAACAGGTCGTCGGTGGGGCGGCCGTGACGCTCCGCCACCAGCCCGCCGAGGAACTCGCGCAGGTCCCGGCGGGCCTGGAGGCCCTTCTCCAGTTTCTCCTTCGGGTCGACGGCGGGGTTGTAGTCGATCGAGTTGATGAGGTCGTTCACCCACCCGCGGAACTTCGGCTCGTCCTCGCGCGGCACGCCGAGCAGACGGCAGATCACCGTGACCGGGAACGGGTAGGCGAGGTCGTCGACGACGTCGATCCGTTCCTTGCCCGCGCAGTCGTCGATCAGTCCGACGACGGTCGCGGTCAGAAGCGGGTCCAGGCCGTCCACCAGGCCCGGGGTGTGCGGGGGCCCGAAGTGCCGCATCGCCATCCGCCGCAGCCGGTCGTGCTCGGGCGGATCCATGTTGATGAACGCCGGTGTGGCGTCGGCGTCCATGGAGGGCATCGGATGCGCCAGGTTGCGGACGTCGGAGCTGACATGCGGGTTGTGCAGCAGGTCGGCGAGTTCGCGGTACGTGCTGACGACGTAACTGCCGTCCTCCTGACGGGCCACCGGCGTCCGCCGCAGCTCGGCGTAGAGCGGGTACGGGTCGGCCCGGGAGGCGTAGTCGAGGATCCGGTGCAGCGTGTCCGGCCTCTGGATCGTGGTCATCTCGCTCTCCTCTCCCCGCTACCGGTGGTGCTGGTACGCGGCCGTGACGCGTCGCTCGCCGGGGTCGTGTCCGGTGACGACCACGGTGGCGCCCTGGGCGAGCAGGGTGGGGCCGGGGAAGTCGACGGGCACCGGTTTCATGTCGACGGGCTGGTCCGGCGTGGGACAGGGCGGCGGGAAGGGCGCGGCCGTCTCGACGAGACGCCGGTAGTGGTCCAGCCACTTCGCGTTGTTGAAGCTCACGGCGGCGGTGACGCGGCCCCGGTAGCCGTACGCGGCGACGAACCGGTGGTCGGGGACCGAGCCCTGGGTGACGACCACCTCGTCGGCGAAGGTCGGCACGCCGACGGACTTGATGTTGACGCCGAACTGGATCGACCAGAACAGCGGGACGGACAGGTGGGGCCAGCGGTCCGCCTGGCCGTGGACCATGTTGTGGGCGGCGACCTCGGCCTGCTCGACCGCGTTGGCCCAGTGCTCCAGCGAGATGAGCCGGTACTCGTAGACCGGGTTCGGACAGCGCGCCACGTCCCCGGCGACGAAGACGTCGTCGGTGATCGTGCCGTTGAGGTCCATGGCACGGCAGCCCGTGTCGCAGGCGATGCCCCAGACACCGGCCGCGAGGCCGGAGCCCTGGAGCCACTCGGTGTTGCGGATGCCGCCGAGTGCCACCACCGCGACATCGGCGTCGACGGTGCTGCCGTCGTCGAAGTGCGCCCGGCGCAGGCGGCCCTGCGCGTCGCCCTCCAGCCGGGTGACCTTGACCCCGCACCGCAGGTCCACGCCGTGCGCGCGCTGGAGGTCGGCCGCCACCTCGCCGACCAGCGCGCCCAGCGCCCCCACCAGCGGATACGGCGCGAGTTCGGCGACGGTCACCGGGATGTCCCGCTCCCGGCAGACGGAGGCGATCTCGGAACCGGTGAACCCGGCCCCGATGACCAGCACCCGGGACGGCCCCGCGGCGAGCGCCCGTCGCAGGCCCTCGGCGTGCTCGCGGGTCCGCACCACGAACACCCCGTCCAGCGCGGCCTCCGACTCGACGAACCACGGCCGGGCCCGCACCCCGGTGGCGATCAGCACCCGGTCGAAGGGCACCTCGCGGCCGTCGGCGAGCCACACCCGGTTGCCGGCCAGATCCAGCCCGCTCGCCGGCACTCCCAGCAGCCACTCCGCGTCGACGTCACGACGCCGCGGCAACCTGGTGCCGTCGGCGGGCACCCACCCCGTCAGCACCTGTTTCGACAACGGCGGCCGGTCGTACGGCTCACCCAGCTCGTCGCCGATCATCGTCAGCGACCCGGTGAACCCCTCGTCACGCAGGCACTCCGCGGCCCGCAACCCCGCCAGGGACGCCCCGACGACCACGATCCGGCCGTCGCGCTTGAACGCACGCAGGCTGTCGGCGCTGGTCATGACGTCGACGCCGCCACCGGTACGTCCCGCCCCGCCGGCCGTCCCTCCAGCCGGTCGACCAGGATCGCCTGCACCGGGCAGGCCGCCGCGGCGCGCAACACCCGCTCGCGCTGGGCGTCGTCGGGGTTCGGGTCGTACATCAGGGCCTCCTCACCGTGCATTCGGAACGCGTCCGGAGCCAGGAACGCGCACTGCGCGTACCCTTCACATCGGGAAAGATCAACGACGACTCGCATCCCGACCTCCGCGGGGTCTGCAAGCTGCGGACCCGGAAGCCGGCACCCCGGTGGTGACGGGGCGCGTCGTGGGTCTCCGCAGGAAGAAACGGGGCATCGCGCTCAACGCGACCGGGGGCGGCCGGACCCGCCCGCACCTGCTGGCATTCCTCGCGTTCAGGCTATTCCGCGCGCCGTTCACCCGCACTCCGGGGCACCGCGTCCGGCGTTCCGCCGATCGGCGCAGTGCGCCCCCGCCCGGCGTGTGGTGCGGCCGTCCCGGTGGTTCGGTGTCGGGAGGAACGTCGACGCACCGACCGGAGCAGGAGGTGTCCCGGTGGCCCCGGACCCGCCCGTACCCTCGCCGCCCGCGACCGGGCGGACCCTGACCGAAGCGGCCTTCCGCGACCTGTACCGCCGGCTGCGGAGCCGGGCCCGGGACGGCGGCGCGGGACCTCGGGGCGCCCTGGACCGGCTGACACCGGAGCACGTCGTCGCGGCGGCAGCCGAAGTCCGGTGCGGGCGCACCGTGTCGCTGGCCGCGTCCGTCGAGACCCGCACCGCCCAGGACAGTTCGCAGCCCGCCACCCACCGGATGATCGCTCCCACCCACGACGAGGCCGGCGCCCCCGGGCTCGTGTTCGCCCGCGACCGGTTCGCCATGAACGTGCACAACGACGTCGACAGCCACCTCGACGCGCTCTGCCACGTGATCTTCGACGGCGAACTGTACGGCGGGGTCCCGTCGAGCACGCTGACCCCGGACGGTGCCGGAGCGCTCTCGCTCGACCTGGTGCGGGACGGCCTCGTCGGCCGTGGTGTCCTGCTGGACGTCCCGCGGCTGCGCGGGGTGCGCTGGCTGGAGCCCGGCGACCAGGTGACCGCCGGGGACCTGGCCGCCGCCGAGGCCGCCCAGCAGACCACGGTCGGACCGGGTGACCTGCTGTTCGTGCGGGTGGGCCACCGCCTGCGGCGCCGCACCCTCGGCCCCTGGGACGTGACACGGGACCGGGCGGGCCTGCATCCGACGGCGATGAACTTCCTCGCCGAGCGGGGCGTGGCGGCGCTGGGCTCGGACGGCAACAGCGACGCCGCGCCCAGCCCGGTCGCCGGGGTCGGGTTCCCCGTGCACGTGCTGGCCGTCAACGCCATGGGGCTGCACCTGCTGGACTGGCTGGACTTCGAGGAACTGGTACCGGTCTGCGAGGAGCAGGGGCGCTGGCACTTCCTGTGCGTCGTCGCCCCGCTCAGGCTCCCGGCGGCGACCGGCTCACCGGTGAACCCGGTCGCCGTCATGTGACGACCCCGGGGGCGCGGCCCCGCTCCGGGTGCCGCGCCCCCGGTACGGCGCGTACGTTCGGAGGAAGGGAGAGCCGCGCCGGCCGCGGACCAGGCGAGCAAGGACGGTGGTTGCCATGGACGCCCTGCCCCCGTACGACGTGATCGTCATCGGTACCGGTGCCGGCGGCGGCACCCTGGCTCACCGTCTGGCGCCGTCCGGCAAACGGGTGCTCGTCCTCGAACGCGGCGGCTACCTGCCCCGCGAACGCGACAACTGGGACTCCACCGCCGTGTTCGTGAAGGCCAAGTACCGGGCCCCGGAGTTCTGGCTGGACCGGCACGGCAAGGAGTTCCCGCCCGAGGTGAACTACTACGTCGGCGGGAACACCAAGTTCTACGGCGCGGCCCTGTTCCGGCTGCGCCCCGAGGACTTCGGCGAACTCCGCCACCACGACGGCGTCTCCCCGGCCTGGCCCATCGGTTACGACGACCTGGAGCCGTACTACACCCAGGCCGAGCACCTCTACCTGGTGCACGGCCGGCACGGCGAGGACCCCTGGGAAGGGCCGTGCAGCGCGCAGTACGCGTATCCGCCGGTCGAACACGAGCCGCGCATCGAGCAGTTGAGCATGGACCTGGAGAAGCAGGGGCTGCACCCCTTCCACCTGCCGATCGGGGTGAACCTCACCCAGGACGAGGACGGCCGGGCGGCCCGCTCCAGCGTCTGCATCCGCTGCGACCGCGTGGACGGCTTCCCCTGCCTGGTGCGCGCCAAGTCCGACGCCCAGGTGATCTGTGTGGAACCGGCCCTGGAGCACCCGAACGTGGACCTGGTCACCGACGCCCGGGTGACCCGGCTGGAGACCGACCCCACCGGGCGCAGCGTCACCTCCGTGGTCGCCGAACTCCCGGGCGAGCGGGAGGCCCGGTTCTCCGCCGACGTCGTGGTGGTGGCCTGCGGTGCCGTCAACTCGGCCGCCCTGCTGCTGGCTTCGGCGAACGACCGGCACCCGCACGGCCTGGCGAACAGCTCCGACGTGGTCGGCCGGCACTACATGCGTCACAACAACCTGGCGCTGATGGCCGTTTCGGAGGAGCCCAACGACACCCGCTTCCAGAAGACGCTCGCCCTGCACGACTGGTACCTGGGCGCGGACGACTGGGAGTACCCGCTCGGCGGGATCCAGATGCTCGGCAAGTCGGACGCCGAGCAGATCCACGGCGAGGCCCCGCGCTGGGCCGGGGCGGTCATGCCGGACATGCCGTTCGAGGTGCTGGCCCACCACGCCGTCGACTTCTGGTTGTGCGGCGAGGACCTGCCGCTGCCCGGCAACCGGGTGACCCTGGAGGACGACGGGCAGATCCGCCTCACCCTCGACGAGGGCAACAACATCGCGGGCCTGAAGCGGCTGCGGCACAAGCTCCAGCACCTGCTCGGCCATCTGGGCATGCACGAGCACCAGCTGCTGTCCCACAGCATCTACCTGCACAAGGGAATGCCGATCGGCGCCACCGCGCACCAGGCGGGCACGGTGCGCTTCGGCACCGACCCTGCGTCCTCCGCCCTGGACGTCCACTGCAAGGCCCATGACCTGGACAACCTCTACGTCGTCGACACGAGCTTCTTCCCGAGCATCGGCGCGGTGAACCCGTCCCTGACGGCCATCGCGAACGCCCTCCGGGTGGGCGAGCACCTGCTGGAGCGACTGGGCTGAGCCCGCGCGGGCACCCGGCCCCCGACCGGGCGAACATTCTCCGCCGGGCAGCGCAACGCGGTCCGCCGCCACGTGCCGCCGTCCCTTCCCGGTGTTTCCCTGAGGCCCGGATCTGCGGGCGACGGCCCGGCGGAGGCGGGAACGCAGTGGAGGAGCAGAACATCGTGAGTTCCACCGAGGGGGCGCCCGCGAGCGTGGTCCCCGCACACCTGCTGAAGGGCCAGAAGGCGCTCGTGACCGGCGCGAACTCCGGCATCGGCAGGGCTACGGCCGTCGCCCTGGGCCGGGCCGGCGCCGATGTCGTGGTCAACTACGTGGCCGGCGGCGACGAGGCCGAGAAGGTGGTCGAGGAGATCACCGGCTTCGGGGTGAAGGCGGCCGCCTACCAGGCGGACGTCTCCGACGAGCAGCAGGTCGTCGCCATGACGGCCCGGATGGTCGAGGAGTTCGGCACGATCGACATCCTGGTCGCCAACGCCGGGCTCCAGCGGGACGCCCCGTTCACCGAGATGACCCTGGCCCAGTGGCAGAAGGTCCTGGACGTCAACCTCACCGGGCAGTTCCTGTGCGCCCGCGAGGCGACCAAGGAGTTCCTGCGGCGCGGTGTCGTGCCCGAGGTGTCACGGGCGGCCGGGAAGATCATCTGCATGAGTTCGGTGCACCAGATCATCCCGTGGGCCGGGCACGTCAACTACGCCTCCTCCAAGGGCGGCGTGCAGATGATGATGGAGACCCTGGCGCAGGAGCTCGCCCCGAAGAAGATCCGGGTGAACGCGATCGCGCCCGGGGCCATCAGGACCCCCATCAACCGCGACGCCTGGGACACCCCCCAGGCCGAGCAGGACCTGCTGAAGCTGATCCCCTACGGCCGGGTCGGCGACCCCGAGGACATCGGCTACGCGGCCGTCGCCCTCGCCTCCGACCTCATGGACTACGTCGTCGGCGCCACCCTGTACGTCGACGGCGGCATGACCCTCTTCCCCGGCTTCGCCACCGGCGGCTGACCCACTCCATCTGCGCCGGCCCCGGAGAGACGACACATGCACACCACGGCCCTGCTGCTGGCGGACGTACCGGCGCAGACCCTGCCGGCCAGATCCATGATGGCCTTCACCCTGGCCGCCCACATCATCCTGGTGCCCCTGGGGGTGGCGCTGCCGCTGATCACGCTCGTCATGCACGGCTACGGCCTGCGCCGCGGCGACGCCACCGCCCTGCTGCTCGCCCGGCGGTGGTCGGCCGTGATGGCGGTGCAGTTCGCGATCGGCGTGGTCACCGGCACGGTGCTGTCCTTCGAGTTCGGGCTGCTGTGGCCCGGCATGATGGGCCGGTGGGGCGACGTGTTCGGCATCGGCTTCGGTGTCGAGGCATGGGCGTTCTTCCTGGAGGCCGTCCTCATCGCCGTCTACCTCTACGGCTGGCGCAGGCTGCCCTCCGGGACCCACTTCCTGCTCGGGCTTCCCCTGCCGCTGGTGGCCCTGCTCGGCGCGTTCGGCATCCTGGCCGCCAACTCGTGGATGAACACCCCCCGGGGCTTCACCCTCGACTCCGCGGGCAACCCGGTCGACGTGCAGATCCGGCAGGCGGTCTTCACCCCCATGTTCGGCCCGGAGTACTGGCACTTCGTCTTCGCCATGTTCGTGACGGCGGGCTATGTCGTCGCCGGTGTCTACGCCGCCGGGTGGCTGCGCGGCCGCCGGGACCGCTACCACCGGCTCGGCTTCACGGTCCCCTTCACGCTCGCCGCGGTGTGCACGCCGGTGCAGTTCGTGCTCGGCGACTCCATCGCCCGGCAGGTCTTCCACAAGCAGCCGGTGAAGTTCGCCGGCATGGAGATCGTCTGGAAGACCGCCACGCACCAGCCGGAGTACCTGTTCGGCCGGCTGCATCCGGACGGCACCGTCTCCGGCGGCATCAGGATCCCGCAGCTCGACTCCGTCCTGGCCGGCTTCCGCCCTGACACCCAGGTCACCGGACTCACCTCGGTCCCGTCCGGCGACCGGCCGACGGCCACCCAGGCCACCATCGCCCACTTCGCCTTCGACACCATGGTCGGCATCGGCTCCCTGCTGCTCCTGCTCGCCCTCTGGTACGGCGTCCTGTGGCTCCGGCGCCGCCGGCTGCCCGTCTCGCCGTGGTTCTTCCGCGCCGCCGCCTGCGCGGGCGTGGCCTCCGTGGCCGCCGTCGAATGCGGCTGGATCACCACCGAGGTGGGCCGCCAGCCGTGGATCGTCTACCAGAACATGCGGGTCGCCGAGGCGGTGACGGCGACTCGCTCCACCAGCCTGTGGATCATGTTCGCGGTGGTCGTCGTCGTGTACGTCCTCGTCTTCGGGTCGTTCCTCGCGGTCCTGCTGAAGATGCGCACCCGCTGGCGGCTCGCCGACGCGCGGGGCGGACCGCGGCCGCCTGAGGGGACCCCGCAGCCGGAACCGCCGGAGACGGGCACGCCGTACGGGCCGCGCTCCGCCGGGAGCCGGCTGTGATCGCCGGGGTCGTCGCCGTCGTCCTGCTGCTCGTGATCGCCGCCTACGCCTGCGGCGGCGGCACCGACTACGGCGCCGGTTTCTGGGACCTGACCGCGGGCGGCGCCGAGCGCGGCAGCCGGCCGCGGTGGCTGATCGACCACGCGATGGAGCCGGTCTGGGAGGTCAACAACGTCTGGCTGATCTTCGTGCTGATCGTCATGTGGACCGGCTTCCCCGTCTTCTTCCAGCAGGTCTTCGTCACCATGTGGCTGCCGCTGGCACTGGCCGCCGTCGGCATCGTGCTGCGCGGCGCCGGCTTCGCCCTGCGCAAGCCCGTCCGGCGGCTGGCCGGGCGCCGCCTGTACGGGGCGGTGTTCGCGGTCTCCTCGCTGCTGACGCCGTTCTTCCTCGGTGCCGCCGCCGGCGGGGTGGCCTCGGGCCGGGTGACCGCCACGGCCACGGCCGCCACGGACGCCTGGGCCAATCCCACCTCGCTGCTGTTCGGCCTGCTGGCCATCGCCGCCACCGCGATGCTCGGCGCCGTCTTCCTCGCCGCGGACGCCCGCCGTTTCGACGCCCCCGACCTGGACCGCTACTTCCGCCGGCGGGCCTTCGGCGCCCTCGCCGCCGTCGCCGTCCTCGCCGCCGTCACCCTGTTCGTCACCCACGGGGACGCGCACCACGTGTGGCACGGCCTCACCCACGGGGTCGGTCTGCTCTTCGTGATCGTGGCGGCGCTGGCCACACTCGCCACCGGAGGGCTGCTGGGCCGCCCCTCGGGGGCCTGGTCGCGGGTCACGGCGGTCGGTGCGGTCGCCGCGTCGGTCATCGCCTGGGGCATGGCGCAGCGCCCGTACCTCGTGCCGACCTCGCTGACCGTCTCCGAGGGCGCGGGCGCCCCCACTACCCTGCGCTGGCTGGCGCTCGTCACCCTGGTCGCCGTGGTCCTGGTCGTCCCCGCGGTCGCCCTGCTGTACTGGCTGGACACCCACGGCGAACTGGAGGGCCTCACGGACGCCGACCTGCGGCGCGGCGACGTCGGTGACTAGCGGCGGCCGCCCGGACGCCTGTCGAGTGCCGCGTCCAGGGTGATGGCCGAGTCGATGAGGGCGAGGTGGGTGAACGCCTGGGGGAAGTTGCCGAGCTGACGGCCCGTCGGGTCGATCTCCTCCGAGTACAGGCCCAGGTGGTTGGCGTAGCCCATCATCTTCTCGAACACCAGCCGTGCCCGGTTGGTCCGGCCGGCGCGCGCCAGGGCGTCGACGTACATGAACGTGCACAGCGAGAAGGTGCCCTCGGAGCCGCGCAGGCCGTCGGGCGAGGCACTGGGGTTGTACCGGTAGACCAGGCTGTCGCTGACCAGTTCCTGCTCCATGGCGTCCAGGGTCGAGGTCCACATCGGGTCCCCGGGGGTGAGGAACCCGACCGTCGCCATGCGCAGCAGCGAGGAGTCCAGCACCTCGCTGCCGTAGTGCTGGACGAAGGCCTGCCGGTCCTCGCTCCAGCCCTTGGCCATGACCTGCTCGTAGACGGTGTCCCGTTCGGCCTTCCAGCGGTCGGCGCCGGACGGCCACCCCGAGTCCTCGGCGAGCCGCACCGCGCGGTCGAACGCCACCCACGACATCACCCGCCCGTACGTGAAGTCCTGGCGGCCGCCGCGGGTCTCCCAGATGCCCTCCTCGGCCTGGTCCCAGTTGTCGGCGAGCCACTCCAGGTCGGTCCGCAGCGACGTCCAGCCCCCGTGCCCGACCGTGAAGCCGTGCTGGTGCGCGAAGTAGATGCTGTCCAGCGCCTCGCCGTAGATGTCGAGTTGGAGCTGGGTGGCGGCGCCGTTGCCGATCCGGACCGGGGCGGAACCCGCGTACCCCTCCCAGTGGTCGAGGATCCGCTCGTTCAGCTCGGAGGAGCCGTCGACCTTGTACATGATGTTCAGCGGACCCGTGTTCCCCTGTCCGCCGGCGCGCTCCTTGACCCGGTCGCCCAGCCAGATGATGAACGCCCTGGCCTCCTCCGTGAAACCCAGTCCCAGCAGGGCGTACACGGAGAACGAGGCGTCCCGGATCCAGGTGAAGCGGTAGTCCCAGTTGCGTTCGCCGCCCAGTTGCTCCGGCAGGGCCGCCGTCGGGGCGGCCACCACGGCGCCGCTGGGGGCGAAGGTCATCAGCTTCAGCGTGATCGCGGACCGCTCCACCACCTCGCGCCAGCGCCCCGTGTACGTCGACTGCGCCAGCCAGGAGCGCCAGAACCCCACCGTCTCGGCGAACAGCCGCTCGTGTTCCTCCCGGCGGATCTCCCTGGGCGGCCCGTCGGCGCCCGTCTCCAGGACCAGTCCGCGCTGCTCACCGGCCCGCAGGGTCAGCGACACCTGGAGGTCGGCGTCCCGGTGGGTCAGGATTTCCGAGAGCCGCTCGTCGTCCGGTTCCCGGATGGGGTGCACGGTGAGCTCCGTACCGTCCTCCGCGGCGAACACCGCCCCGTGCGGGGTGATGTGCACCTCGTGTTTCATGAGCCCGTAGTCGAACCGCGGGGCCACCTCCACGTCGAAGGTCATGCTGCCGCGCACACAGCGGACCAGCCGGACCAGCCGGTGCCGGGGAGTGGCCGTCGTACCCGTGACCGGCATGAAGTCGACCACCTCGCCGGCGCCGGCCTCGGTCATGAACCGGGTCACCAGGACCGCGGTGTCGGGCAGGTACAGCTGCTTGGTCGAATGCGTGGGGTGGGCCGGGCGGACCGTGCAGTGGCCGCCGTTCTCCTTGTCGAGGAGCGCCCCGAACACACTCGGCGAGTCGAACCGCGGGGCGCAGAACCAGTCGATCGCGCCCTCGGTGGTGACCAGCGCGGCGGTCTGCAGGTCACCGATCAGTCCGTGGTTCTCGATGAGCGGGTAGTCGTCCATCGGGGTGCCCCTTCCGGTGTGCGAGTCACCCGAGCGCACCCCCTCGATCAGGGTATGCCGGGGCCTTTGCCCCGGCTCGTCGGACCGGGCCCCGCACCGGGATCGACTCGCGGGGGCCGCGACGGCCACCATGGGGTGTGCGATTCGATTCCGTTCCCATGCCCGCGGCCGTCGAGGCCCGGCCGCGCGACAGCCGTGGCTATCCGGTGCCCGCCATCACCCCGTGGGAGGACGACGAACCCCGGTTCGCGCTCACCGACTACGGGCGCAGCGCCGAGTGCGCGCGCGGCCGGCTCTGTTCGGTCTGCGACACGCTGATGCCCAGAGGACCGGTGTGGCGGGTGGTCGGTGCCGCGGAGAGCGACGCGATCCGTGACGCGCTCGCAGCCGGGCGGCCGTACCGCAACACGGCGGCCACCCTGGAGGCTCCGGGGCACCGCGCGTGCATGCTCTACGCCTCGATGGTCTGCCCGTACCTGGCGCGCCCCAACGCGCGGCGGGGGCTGACGGCGAAGACCCCGGACGACATGACCGCTCATGTCGTCCGGGGTGCCGTCCGGGGTGCGCTGGGTGCCGTGGTGGGCTTCGGCGACTACGAGTTCGCCGTCACCAGGACCCGGGTGCTGTTCCGCTTCCTCGACGTGGTCGAGTACCTGCCGCATGACACGGCCGACCAGCACCTGCCGGAGCTCCGGGCCGAACTGGCCCGGTCCGGCGGCCAGTCGGGTGGCGGTCAGCCACGGTAGGCGGGCAGGCCGGTGTGCCCGGTGACCTTGACGGGCCTGCCGAAGCCGTGGGCGGTCTTCGTGATGGTGTACGTGCCGGCCGGGGTGCGGAAGGCGATGGTCCTGCCGTTCGGCGACCAGGTGGGCTCGGTGGAGTCCGTGGTGGTGCCGGGTGTGACGTCCTTGACGGTGGCGGTGGAGCCGCCGAAGTCGTCGACGAAGAGGTGGTCGTGCCCGTGGACGGAGCGGACGAACACGACCTCCTCGTCGTCGGGGGCGAGGTCGGGCTCGGAGCCCTTGGTGAGCGCGCCGCCCTGCTGCCGCAGGTAGTCGTCGCGGATGTAGACCTCGCCGTCGCGGGTGTTCTCGTAGACGGCCGTGCCGTAGCCGCCGCCGACGTTCGGCCAGGTGTTGTCGGTCTGGGGGACGGCGCCGTCTCCCGGGTCGCCGTTCAGGCTGATCTTCGCCGGCCTGCCGTGACTGGCGGTGGCCTTCACGCTCTCCAGGACGGTGTGACCGTGGATCCTGGCCGAGAAGATGAGGTTGTTCTTCGCGGGGATGCGGTTCGCCCGGTCGGCGGCGGTCACCTGCCAGGTGGGGTGGGACCAGGTCTGGCCGCCCGGGTTGACGGCGACGGTGACGCGGTGGCTGCCGTCGGGGTCGGAGACGACGAGGTCCCCGTGCCCGTTGACGAAGGCGGCCTTGCTGCCGCTGGGGTTCCAGGCCAGGTCACGGACGGTGGTGCCGAAGTCGATCGACCGCCCGTTGACCCAGACGTGGCGGGTGCCGTCGCTGAGGGTGAGTCCCCTGGGCACGGTGACCCGCGGGGCGGACGAGGCGGCCGTCGCGGTGGCGGCGGTGCCGCACAGGGTGAGCAGGGCGGCGGCGGCCGCGGTGGTGACGGCCGCGGTGCTCCGGCGGTGACGAGCGGACATCGGGGTTCCCCCAGAACGTGGTCGACGCTGCGATGGGAGAAGTCTTTCCGCGGCCGGTGACGGTGCTGTGCGGCCACCGTCACAGCTGTGCAATAGCGGGTGACCCCGGGTCAAGAAGACGGTAAGAACCGCCGCCGGATCCGGCGGCGGTGGCGTGGTGACCGCGCCGGGCACGGACCTGCCGGCGTCCGTGCTGAGCTGAACACCCCGGCGTCCGTGCTGAGCTGAACACCGCAGGTCAGGGCCGTACTATCGGAGATGACAACGGTCACCGGTGCAGCCTTTGGCGATAGCGGTGGCCATGCGTTTCACTGCGAGCCTGACACCCGGTACGAGGGGGAAGGCGGACGCCATGGGCGCTCACGAGCACGAGCACGGACATGCCGGCCACGCGCACGGTCACGGCGCGGGCGGGCACGCCGGGCACTCCCACGGTGTCTCGGCGGACGCCGACCGCCGCTGGCTGGCCATCGCCCTCACACTGATCACGGTGTTCATGGCCGCCGAGGTCGTCGTCGGTGTCGTCGCGAGCTCCCTGGCGCTGATCTCGGACGCGGCGCACATGCTCACCGACGCCGCGTCCATCGTGCTCGCCCTCGTGGCGATGCGGCTGTCCGCCCGCCCCGCCCGCGGCGGCTTCACCTACGGCCTCAAGCGCGCCGAGATCCTCTCCGCCCAGGCCAACGGCCTCACCCTGCTGCTGCTCGGGACCTGGCTGGCCTACGAGGCGCTACGACGGCTGATCAGCCCGCCCCAGGTGGCGGGCGGCCTGATGCTGGCCACCGCGCTCACCGGCATCGTCGTCAACGTGGCCGCCACCTGGTGCATCTCCAGGGCCAACCGGAGCTCCCTGAACGTCGAGGGCGCCTACCAGCACATCCTCAACGACCTGTTCGCCTTCATCGGCACCGCGATCGCCGCGCTGATCGTCGTCCTCACCGGCTTCGCCCGCGCCGACGCCATCGCCACGCTCGTCGTGGTCGCCCTGATGTTCAAGGCCGGCTACGGCCTGGTCCGCGACTCCGGCCGGATCTTCCTGGAGGCCGCCCCGGCCGGTCTCGACCCCGACTCGATCGGCGACCAGCTCGCCGGGCAGTCCCAGGTCGTCGAGATCCACGACCTGCACGTGTGGACCATCACCTCCGGGGAGCCCGCCCTGTCCGCCCACGTCCTGGTCGAACCGGGTGGCGACTGCCACGCCGTCCGCCGCACCCTCCAGCACCTGCTGCGCGACCGGCACGGCATCACCCACGCCACCCTCCAGGTCGACCACCTGGGCGAGGACGCGGACGGCGCGGAACTGCTCCAGATCACCGCCCCCTCGACGGCACCGGCCGAACCGGCGGAGCACTGCGACGACGCCCACGGCCCGGTCCACCGCCCCGGCCCGCACGAACACTGACGGCACCGGCGCCCCCTGCCGGGCCGGTCAGTCGGCGGGGCCGTCCGGGCTCCGGGAGAAGGCCGTGTCGCCGGCCGTCGCCACGATCGCGTCCCCGACGAGCAGCACGGTCGGGGGGTCGCCCTGCGCCTTGTCACCGGGGTCGTCCAGTGCGGAGGTGCGCCAGACCTCCGCTCCGGTACGGCTGTCCAGCGCGAGCAGGCGGCCGAAGCGGTTGGCGAAGTAGACCCGCCCGTACGTCGTGGACACCGCGGGCGCGGACAGGCTCTCCACGTCCGTCACCTTCTGCCAGAGCTCTCTGCCGCTGTCCGCCGAAACCGCGGTGACCACCCCGTCGGACCGGACGAAGTAGACGACACCGTCCACCAGGGTGGACGCGCCGGTCAGCGGACGGGCCAGCGGTATCCGTCTGACCTGCCCGGTTTCCGGGGCCACCCGCAGCAGCGCGTCGTACGGCCGTTCGTACCCGGATTCGTACACGTCCTTCGCCGTCCGGGGGGCCAGGAAGAGGGGCTGTCCGCCGACGGCGCCGAGCGCCCGCGCCTTCTCGGGCAGGGTCGCGGTCCCGGTCAGGCTGCCGGGGCCGAGCCGCATCAGGCCGACGGGGGCCTGGTCGGGCTCGGTGCCCTTCGAGCACAGGGCGTAGGGGACCCCGCCCGGCGCGGACGGGGTGCAGTACTCGTCCGGCGCGGGCGCCTGCCACAGCTGTCCGCCGGAAGCCCCGTAGGCCACGAACGCCGAGTGGTCGGCGGACAGCGTCAGCAGCCCGCCGTCGTACAGGACCGCCTCCTCGGAGGTGCTGATGTCACGTTGCCAGCGCCGCTTCCCGGTGCCGGCGTCCAGGGCCACCACGCGTCTGCTCGTGTCGTCCGGTTCCTCGTACACGTAGACCAGCCCGTCGCGGACGCCGATCGGCCGTACCCCCTCCGGGCGGGTGCCGGCCCGCCACAGGGTGCGGCCGGACGCGGCGTCGACGCGGGCGGCCGTGAAGCCCGTACCGCCGCAGAAGAGGGCGGTTCCCGCGGTCACGCAGCCGGGGCTCTGGTAGTCGAGGGGGATGCCCTTCGTGCCGTACCGCAACTGCCTCTGCCAGGGCCGCCAGCCGTCGGGCAGCGCCGCGGCGCGGGCGGGGGACGCGGTGGCCGTCCCGGAGGCGGTGGCGGTACCGGGACGGGACGCGAAGGCCGCCATGCCGACGATGCCCAGAGCCGCGACGGCCAGGGTCGCGCCGAGGCCGGTGAGCAGCATCCGGGTGCGGCGTCGCCCGCCGGTGCCGGCGGTCCCGGTGCCGGTACCGGCCGAGGAGGGGGCAGCGGGCGCGGAGGTGAGGGCGGTGGCCGGGCTCCGGGCGGCGGTCTGACGCCTGGGTCGCGCGGGCCATGCGGCCGGCAGTTCCTGGAGCATGCGCTGGACGTCCGCCAGTTCCGGCCGCGCGGCCGGGTCCTTGTCCAGACAGCGCTCGACGACGCCCAGGAGCGCCTCGGGCACCCCGCCGAGGTCCGGGGTCCCGAACACCACCTGGTAGCCGGTGATGTACGGGCTGTCGGCGTCGAACGGTCCCGTGCCGACGGCCGCGAACACCAGCAGCGACCCTAGCGAGAACACGTCGGAGGCCGGGGTGACGTCCCGGGGAGAGGCCAGTTGCTCCGGTGACATGAAGGGCGGTGTGCCGATCATCCGCCCGGTCGTGGTGAGGCTCTGGTGGTCGGCGGCGCGGGATATGCCGAAGTCGATGACGCGCGGTCCGTCCTCGGTCATCAGGACGTTGCCGGGTTTGAGGTCCCGGTGCACCAGCCCCGCCCGGTGGATGTCGCGCAGCGCCTCGGTGAGGCCCAGCCCGAGCGCGCGCAGTTCCCGCCCGCCCAGCGGACCGTCCTTCTCGACGACCTCGGCGAGGTTGCGCGCCGGCACGTACAGCGTGGCCATCCACGGCCGCTCGGCGTCCGGGTCGGCGTCCACGACGGGCGCGGTGAAGGCGCCGCTCACCCTGCGCGCCGCCGCGATCTCCTGCCGGAAGCGCGTCCGGAACTCCTCCTCCTGCGCGTACGGCCCGTGCACGAGTTTGACCGCGACCTGCCGTCCCGAGGCGGAGACGCCCAGGTAGACGACCCCCATGCCGCCCGACCCGAGCCGGCCGAGCAGGGTGTACCCGCCTATGGACTCCGGGTCCCCGCTGCCCAGGGGCGTCATCGCCGAACATCCTTCCCAGCACCTGCCTGCCTCACGGTGATCAGACTAGGGGCTGCCGTACCGGGGCGGGTCAGGGTTGCGTGGCGAGCCGCTGTTCGGTCCAGATGACCTTTCCCGCGGAGGTGTAGCGGGTCCCCCAGCTGTCGGCGAACTGGGCCACCAGGAACAGGCCGCGGCCGCCTTCCTCCATGGTCGTGGCCCGGCGCAGGTGCGGAGAGACGCTGCTGCCGTCGGAGACCTCGCAGACCAGGCTGCGGTCGTGGATCAGGCGTACCCCGATGGGTCCTGTCGCGTGCCGGATGGCGTTGGTGACCAGTTCGCTGAGGATCAGCTCCAGGGTGAACGCCTCCTCCTCCAGGCCCCAGTCCCGCAGCAGGCCGGCGGCGGCCGCACGGACCCCGGCGACCGCCGACGGGTCGGACGGCACCTCCCAGGACGCGGTGTGCTTGTCGTCGAGCAGCCGGGTACGGGCGACGACCAGGGCCACGTCGTCGTGCGGCGGTCCGGTCAGCATGGTGTCCATCGCCGCCCGGCACATCTGGTCCGGGGTGCGGCCCGCCGGCTCGACGGCGCGGCGCAGGCGTTCGATGCCCTCGTCGATGTCACGGTCGCGGTCCTCGACCAGGCCGTCGGTGTAGAGCACGATGCTGCTGCCTTCGGGCAGGAGCACGTCCGTCATCTCGTACGGCAGCCCGCCGAGACCCAGCGGCGGGCCGGCCGGCACTCCGGGCAGGCGGGCGTGGCCGTCCGGGTGCACGAGGATGGGTTCCAGGTGCCCCGCCCTGGCCATCGTGCACCGCCGGGAGACCGGGTCGTAGATCGCGTACAGGCAGGTGGCGCCCGTGAGCGTGGGGGCCCCGCCGTCCTGGTCCCGGTCCTGGTCGATACGGGTGACCAGCTCGTCCAGGTGCCAGAGGAGTTCGTCGGGCGGCAGGTCGAGCGTGGACAGGTTGTGGACGGCGGTCCGCAGCTGGCCCATGGTGGCGGCGGCGTGCAGCCCGTGTCCCACGACGTCGCCCACCACGACGGCGACCCGGGCTCCGGGCAGGGGGATGACGTCGAACCAGTCGCCGCCGACACCGCCGAGCCCGGCCTCGGCCGGCAGGTAGCGGTGCGCCACGTCGACCGCGTTCTGCTCCGGCAGGACGTGCGGCAGCAGGCTGCGTTGCAGCGTGACCGCCATGGTGCGTTCCCGCGTGAAGCGGCGCGCGTTGTCGATGCTCACCGCGGCGCGGGCGACCAGTTCCTCCGCCAGTGACACGTCCTCGTGGGTGAAGGGGGTCGGCTCCCTGGAACGCCAGAAGGTCGCCACCCCGAGGATCGCTCCGCGGGCCCGCAGCGGTGCGGTGATCATGGAGTGCACGCCGTGTGCCACCAGCCTGCGGGCGCGGTCCGGGTCCTGGGCCTGCCAGCCGGAGAACGTCGCGAGGTCGGCCTCCAGCACCATCCGGCCGGAACCGAAACCCGTCGCCTGGGGGGTGGCGGGGGCGAAGCGGATGAGCGCGCCGGGCCGGTAGAACGGCACGTCGGACCGGATGCCGCGCAGTGCGGCACGGCGCAGCACCGCCGCGCCCAGCGGATCGGGTTCCTCGCCGCGCAGCACGGCGTCGGCCAGGTCGACGGTGACGTAGTCGGCGAACCGGGGCACGGCGAACTCCGCCAGTTCCTCGGCGGTGCGGGTCACGTCGAGGGTGGTGCCGATGCGTATTCCGGCCTCGTACAGCAGCCCGAGCCGTTCCTGGACCACCTCCACCCGGCCCATCAGCGCGCTGAGTTCTGTGGTGTCCCGCAGCGTCGCGACCCAGCCGCCGGGTCCGGGCGGCGGCGTGGGGCGCTGGCTGACGGCCAGCAGCCGGCCGCCGACCTCGATCACCTCGTCCGTGGTGGCCCGGCCCGACCGGAGGAGCTGTTCGGCCCCCGGGTCGAGGCCCAGGTCCGTGACGGGTCGGCCGTCGACGCCGGCCGCGAGCCCGAGCAGGCGCCTGGCCTCGTCGTTGGACAGCAGCAGCCGGCCCCGTGGATCCACGATGAGGACGCCTTCGCGCACCGAGTGCAGGACGGCGTCGTGGTGCTCGTACATGCGGGTCATCTGGAGCGGTCCGAGACCGTGTGTCTGATGGCTCAGACGCCGGCCGATGAGGGCGCTCCCCCCGGTGGCCGCCGTCAGCACCAGGCCCGCGGCCCCCAGGACGAGCGGCATCTGCCGGCCGGCCGCGAGACTCACCTGGTGGACGGTGATGCCCGCGGACACCAGCCCGACGACCCTGCCCCCCGTGCCGGTCACGGGGACCACGGTCCGCACGGAGGGGCCCAGCGTCCCGACGGTCGTCTCGGTGACGACGCCGCCGTGCTGGGCCGCCGTGATGCTCCCGATGTAGTGCTCCCCGATCCGGCCGGGGGTCGGGTGGGTGTAGCGGACGCCCGAGGGGCTCATCACGACGACGAAGTCCACCCCGGAGCGCCTGCGGGTCTCCTCGGCCTGCCGCTGGAGCAGGGCGCTCGGGCGGGCTTTCGTCAGCGCCTGCCGCACCGAGGGGTCCGAGGCGACGGCGCCCGCCACGGCGAGGGTGCGCCGCTGGGCCTCGCGCTCGGCGTCGTTCCGTGACTGGAGCAGGAGGGCGACGACCGCCGCCGCCACGAGAACCAGGACGACCACGACCTGAAGGAGGAACATCTGGCCGGCCACGCTGCGTGTCCCACGCCGGGACCACAGCCGCCGGAGCAGCTGGTGCATACGGCTCATATAACACTAAAGGGGTAAGGCGACATCACCCCCCGGGTGATACGCCTTCACCGACGGACGCCCTCCGTGCCCCCTCGGGCACCCTCGGCGAGGGGGCGTGCGGGCTATGCGAAGAGCTTCTCGAAGGCCGCGCCGGCGGCTTCCTGCCGCCATTGGACGGCTGCCTTGGGGCTGGTGGCGAGCAGGTGACGGCAGGCGGTGCCCGGGGCGTGTCCGCTGCCGGGGAGTTGGCCGGCGCAGGCGGCGGCGGGGCGGTAGCCGTCGCGGGTGGGGTTGCCGCTCCACAGGCCGGGGCCGGGGAGGAAGGCGTACTGGAGGGAGGCGCGGGCCAGGTCCTTGAGTTCGGGGTAGGTCAGGCCGTAGGTCTGGGCGGCGTACTGGTATTCGTGGGAGATGTCGGTGCGGGAGACGCCGGGGTCGTCGGTGGCCAGGACGACGGGGACGCCGTGGGCGCGGTAGGTGTCGAAGGGGTGGTCGGCGCCGCGGACGCCGAGGATCTGCGCGTTGCTGGTGAAGGGGACCTCGACGGCGGTCTGGCGGTCGGCCATCGTGCGGGCGGTCTGCTGCCAGTGGTCCTCGTGGACGAGGTCGACGCCGTGCCCGATCCGGTCCGCGCCGGCGATGTCCACGGCCTGGGCGATGTGGAACGCCAGGTCCTCCGGCTTGACCAGACCGGGCGTCAACTCGCCCGCGTGCAGGGTGACGTGGGCCTTCGGATAGACGGTGCGCAGGTACTGCACCATGCGCATCTGCAGGCTGTAGCCGGCCAGCGAGCTGTCCCAGTCCTCGGGCTGCACGAGGTTGACGGCGACGAACCGGGAGTCGCGTTCGGCCAGCCGCATGCCGAGCGCCAGCTGTGTGAAGACCCGCTCCGGTGAACTGCCACGGTTGACCTGGGAGATCCAGCGCACGGTCAGCGCGCAGCCGGGGCGCGGACGGCTGGTGCCGCAGCGGGCCGCGGTACGGAACTCGGCGTCGCCGTCGTCGGCCTCCTTGCGCGCGTCGGCCACCACCTTGTCGAGCCGGCCGCCGGCCACGAGCTTGGCGTGCAGCGCGGCCAGGTCGGGGTCCCAGCCGACCTCGGCGGCCAGCTGCCGGGCGCCGTCGGAGGCCGGGGTGACCATGGTCTCCAGGTAGAACTGGTTCTGCGCCGCGGCCGAGTCGGCGACCTGGGCGAGCAGCTTGCCGCGATGCCGCCAGGGCACCTCGCCGAACTTGTTGAACGTGTCGAAGAAGTGGTCGTGCCCGCTCTGGCCGGCCGGGAAGTCCTGCATCGACCAGGCCCGGACGATGGCGTCGTGGAAGGCGCGGTCGGTACGGGCGTCGGCGGCCGGCCGGGCCCCGGGACCGCACGGCGGTACGACCGCGGTCAGCGTCGCCGTGTCCACGCACAGCCCGTCCTCACCGGCCAGCTCGATCAGGTACTCCGTCCTGACCGCACCGGAGAGGTGGTTGTGCAGGTCGCCGCCCTTGGGCAGGTGCCGGAAGAACCCGCGCAGCAGCCGGGGCTCGTTGCGGATCGAGGCCAGGTACGCGGCCGTGCGCGCCTCGGCGGCGGTCGTCGGACGGGGCGCCACGGGGCGGGCGGCCCCCGGGTGCGCGGTCCGGCTGGGGACGGTCCCGGTGCGCGCGGCCGCGGACGGCGCCGCCGACAGGGACGCGAGACAGAGCAGGGCGCCGAGGCCGGCGGCGAGCGCCGGGCGGCGGGTGCGGTGCGCGGCGCGGGGGCCGTCGTAGGTCGTCACCCAAGGATGATCATCAAACCGGACCGGCTACGGCCGCCCAGCCACGCGCGACGCACGCGGGCGCCACCCGGGCGGCCGTAGCCACGCCCTTCCCCGGCGGACCTACGAGAGGGACCGGTAGCCGCTCCAGCCGGTCGCGATCTGGGTCCGCGCGCCGAACGAGCCCTTGCCGTCGCCGTTGTTGCGCCACAGCTTGCCGCCGGTGTCGCGGGAGACCAGGTCCGCCCTGCCGTCGTCGTTGATGTCACCGACCCCGACGACCGCGTTGTACGAACCGCCCCAGTTCGAGAACACCTTGGCGCGGGCCGCGAAGGTGCCGTCGCCCTTGCCGTTGTACCGGTAGAGGTTGCCGGACGTGTCCTGGGCCAGGAGGTCCGCCCTGCCGTCGCCGGTGATGTCGCCGACGCCGACGATCTTCTTGTAGCCCTTCCAGTTGTCGTACAGCTTGACCCGGGCGGAGAGCTTGCCGGTGCTGGTGCCCTTGTAGAGGTAGACCGCTCCGGTGGCCGAGTTCCGCGCGATCAGGTCGGGGCGGCCGTCCCCGCTCACGTCACCGGGTGAGGTGAGCACGTTGTACTGCGTCCAGCCGCTGGTCCCGAGGCTCGTGTACGACGTCGACGGCTTGACCGGCGCACCGCAGCCCGGCTTGTACAGCCGCAGCGCACCGCTGTTGTAGCGGACCAGGACGTCGTTGCAGCGGTCGCCGCTGAGGTCGCCGAAGGGGACCGCCATGACGGTCGTCGGCCAGCCGGTGCCCGTGTACCTGTCGCCGAACTTCCCGGTCCCCGTGCCGCTGTGGAAGGTCAGGCCGCCCGAGGAGTTCAGGGTGAGCAGGTCGCCGCGGCCGTCCGGACCGTCGGGGCTGACGAAGTCGCGGCGCACCGCGGCCCCGCGTTGCAGGAAGCCGTCGCCGCTGGTCACGGTGTTGAGCGTGGTGGTGCCGAGGCCGGTCGCCCGCAGCGTCCAGGTGAAGTGGCCGTTGGGGAAGTAACCCCCGCCCGCCGTCCGCCCGTTCCAGGTCGCCGTCACCCGCGCCGGGGTCGTGCCGCCGGTGAGGGTGTGGGTGACCTTGCCGTTCGCGCCGCTCTGGACCGAGGTGAAGGTGAGCGACCAGGAGGTGACCGGACGGGACAACACCCAGGAGCCCTGGTAGGGCGCCCCCGGGGCCACGTAGTCGCCGACCGACGTCTCGAAGGCCGTCACGGCGGACGGGGCGATGCCCGTGGTGGTGACGTGGGTGCGCTCGTAGTCGTCGAACCAGCCGACCAGGCCGGTGTACTCGTCGACCGTCCACCGGTAACGGCGGTCCACGGTCAGGCCCTTGCCGGCCAGGCCGGAGGCGATCGTACGGGTGGTGCCGGTGGCCGCCTCGGTGAGCACCAGCGTGCCCGTGCCGTGGTCGTGGCGGACGGTGAAGCCGTCGCCGAGCAGCACGTCACCGGGGACGACCGCCCTCGCCGTACCGGCCTTCGTGTCGTACACGCCCGCCGAGTCCGTCCCGCAGGCCCAGTACACCCAGCGGCCCGCCGCCTGGAGTTCGCTCGGCACGCAGGCCAGCCCCGGGACGGTCACCGTGGTGAGCGTCTTCGCCAGCGGGATGCTGTACGAGGTCAGCCTGCCCGCGCTGGTGGTGGCACTCCACAGGGTGGAGCCGTTCAGGGCGGCGGCGCGCACGGACCGCTTCAGCTTCTGGCCCTGGTCGAACTCGCCGACGTACTGCGCCGGGGCGCTGCCGCCGGAGTCGAAGACGGCGTAGTTGTCGGAGACGTCGACGATGTGGCCGCCCTGGCCGCCGAAGTCGAGGTAGTGGCCGCCGACCTCCACCAGCCGGTCGTCGCCGAGGCTCTCGCCCTCGTCGGTGCCGCCGTTCGCGTCGAGGTAGACGTCCCGGGCGTCGAGGTTCCCCCACAGCGCCGTGCACGTGGTGCCCTCGTACGGGCAGAGGGCCTGGTGGATCGAGCGGCTCGCGGTGGCCTCGGACGCGGTCAGCGAGCCGGAGCCGTCGGTGGTGAGGGTGCGCACGGACGTGGTGTCCGCGGTGGCGTCCGGGTCGTCCTCGGCGACCCGCAGGCTGCCGCGGCTGAGCGCGATGCCCGTCTTGGCGTTCTCGATCGCCGGGGACTGCTGGACCTTCGTGAGCTCCGGCGTGCCGTCGGCGGCTGCGCCGACCCGCCGCACCCACCAGTCGGTGGCGTCGGTGCCGCCGGTGACCAGCGCGCTGCCGTCGCCCGCCGCCAGCGTGTAGGCGCCGGCGCTCGCCAGCACGGTCCGCTGCACCGAGGGATCGTCGACGTCGACCGCGAGCAGCCGGGAGCCGAGCGCGTCGGAGGACAGCGGCAGCAGCAGCCAGTGGCCGGCCAGGACCGGGTCGCCGTCGAGCGCGCCCGGGTTGGCGGGCAGCGTGACGACCCGCTCGGCGGCGGTGAGGTCGGTGCGGGACTTCAGGTGCAGTTCGGCGGTGCCGGGCTGGTACCAGCCGACGCGGTCCTCGCTCATCACGTAGCGCCCGGCGTCGGGGGCGTCGGGGAACAGGGTGGTGCTCACGGCCGACGCGATGTCGATGTAGTGGAGCGTGCCGAAGGTGCGCTCCGCCACGAACACGCCGGCGGAGTCCGCGGCGAGCACGTCCTCGGTCCCGACGTTCGTCGCGTCGCCGGTGACCTTGCGGGTGCGCCACCCGCCGTCGGCGCCGTCGGCCTCGTCGATCAGGGAGTTGGTGGTGACGATCGTGTCGCCGGCGAGGGCCCGGTAGTAGCCCTGGCCGTACGCGGTCGACCCGTTCCAGCTCACCTTCTCCGAGGTGGCCGTCGCCGGGTCCCACAGGGTGGCGTACGCGTCGTTGGCCGTGGCCGGCAGCGCGACCAGGTCACCGTCCGAGCCGTACCAGGCCGTACGGCACGCGGAGCCGATGCTCGTGCAGCCCGTGCCCGGGGTGTAGACGCCGGCGGCGTTCTCGACGGTGACGGTCCTGCCGGTCGCGTAGTCGCTCCACAGCATCCCGGTCCTGCCGGTCTGCCGGTGCAGGAACCCGGTGTCGCCCGCGACGTACGGGCGGTCGGTGCGCGGTGTGCCGGAACTCGGGTCGACCAGGGTGACCGCGGTGGTGTCGGCCTCGGTCGCCTCCGCGGAGCCGCCGCCCTCCGCCAGGACGACGACGGACGCGGCCACGACGGCGACCACGAGCGAGGAGACGGCGGCGGCAGGCCCGCCCCGTCCCAGGGCGTGTCTGCCCACGTGATGTTCCCTCCCCCACGAGGGTCCGCCCCTCGCACAAGTGGCCGGATCTTACCCGACTCTTACCAACGGGTGGTGCGCGGGGACGCTCACGGGACCGGGTCTCCCCCTGGTCACAGGGGTACGCCGTGCACCTCGCCGCTCGTCGTCGCCGCGTACACGGCGCCCTGTGCGGGGGCGGGGGCCAGGGCGAGGACCTGGCCGCGCATGTCGAAACTCTGGAGCGAGGTGCCCGCCAGGCCGTCCACGACATGCAGGCGTCCCTGCCAGCCGCCCCACACCACGGTGGTCCCGGTGGCGCACAGCGCGAAGACCTCGTCCCCTCCCGGACCGGCGCTCCGCCACCGCTCCGCCCCCGTGGCGAGGTCGCGGGCGTGCACCACCCCGGCCGTGTCGCCGACGATCACCGTGTCCCCCACCCGCACCGGCGCGGCGACGACCGGTGCCCCCAGCCGTACCCGCCAGCGCAGCGTGCCGTCGGCCGCCGCCACGCAGTACAGCGCGCCCCGCGTGTCGGCGAGGTACACCGCGTCCGGCTCCGGCAGGGGTGCCGCCCGCACCGGCGCCCGCAGCGCGAGGGGCGCCTGCCAGGCCGTCCTGCCGTCCTCGTCGTCGAGGGCGTGCAACCGCAGTCCGTGGTCGATGAGCGCGTACACCCGCTGCCGGCCGACCGCCAGCGCGGTGGTGTCCGGCAGCGGCTCCCCCCGCCACCACACGCGGCGGGTGTCGGCGTCGAAGTGGTGGACCCTCCCCCCGGCGTCGCCGAGCAGCACGTTGCGGCCGTGCAGCAGCGCCGGAGCCGCCACCCGGTCCTCCGGCTCCGGCACCGACCAGCGGCGCGTCCGGGAGACGGTGTCCCACGCCTCCAGCCGCCCGGCGGCGTCCCGGACGAGGATCACCCGCTCCCCCGCGCACAGCCGCACCGGCGGCCGGAACCCGACGTCGGTGCGCTGCACCGCGCCCGTCCCCGGGTGCAGCCAGTGCAGCCGGCCCGCGCCGTCGGCGGTCACCACCGTGTCGTCCCCTACGGCCACGAGCGCGTGCGCCCACTCCCCCACCCGTCGGCTCCAGCTGCGGCGGCCCGGCCGGAACGGCACGGTGAGGTCGGCCTCGTTGTCCGCGGCACGCAGGAACTCCGTCAGCCGGGTGCGGTGGGCGTCCAGTTCCCGCCGGACCCCGGACGGCAGTGCGAGGGCGCCGGCCTCGCCGAGCGCCGAGCGCAGTTCGCCGAGCGAGGGCCGGTCGCCGGCGCGTACGGCGAGACAGGCGGCGACCGCTCGCGCCGCCCGGCCCCGCGGCAGCCCGGACAGGTCCGCCGGCCGCCCGGCGGGGGCCCGCGGTCCCGGGTAGGGCGCGTGTCCGGTCAGCAGGTACAGCAGGACCGCCGCGATCCCGAAGACGTCGGTGGCCGCGTCCGTCTCGGCCAGGCCCCCCAGCTGTTCCGGCGCGCAGTAGTGGGGGTTGCCGAAGGCCTGGTCGAGGGGGCGGGTCAGCTGCTGGCCGCGGATCCGGGTCAGGCCGAAGTCGATGATCCACGGCCCGTCCGCCGTCAGCAGCACGTTCCCCGGGTGCAGGTCGCGGTGCCACACCCCCTGGTCGTGGGCCGCGAGCAGGGTGTCGACCAGGTCGGCCCCGACCCCGTAACCGGTCTCGGCCGGCAGCGCTCCGCCGTGCACCGCCATCACCTGGTGCAGGGAGGGCCCGGGGATGAACCGGGTGGCGATGGCGGGCGGCCGGCCCGCGTCGAACTCGAAGGACAGCAGTTCGGGGATGCGGGCGCCGGCCCCCCGCAGCAGCGCCTTGCTCTCCTGGTGGAAGCGCTGGAGGTGCTGGGCGTTGCCGGAGTACTCCTGCTTGAGCAGTTTCACCGCCGCCAGCGTGTACGGGTCGCCACCCGGGTCCACGGCATGGTCGACCGCCCGTCTGCCGAGGTAGATGTGACCGAAGCCGCCGGTGGCCAGCCGGCCCAGCAGCCGGAACCCGGCGGCCTCGGCGGGATCGGACCGCTCCAGGGCGACGATCGGGGCGGGACGCGGCTGCGGGACCACCGGCGCGGAGGGGTTCACCTGCGCTCCCGTCACCGGTCGGAGGTGTGGGAGAAGCCGATCCCGCACAGGACGGTCGACTTGCCGAGTTCGCACTCCCCGCTGTCGGCGAGGCGGGGCGCGTTGGCACGCAGGGGTTCCCGTACGCACTCCACGGCCAGCACCCCGCGCCCGGCCCGGCCGCGCACCTTGACCCGGGCGCGCACCTGGGCGACCTCGACGTCCTTCGTGAAAAGACGCCCGCCCAGCGCATGGTGGACCCGGTCGCCCGAGCGCAGGTCCGTGACGACGAGCGTCCCGGACAGCAGCGGGTTGCGCCGCCGGTACACCAGCGCTCCCGCCAGGATCCCGCCGAGCACCAGTACGGTCAGCGCCGGGTACAGCCACCCGGGCGGCGTGCCGGGCACCTGGCCGTGCAGCCGTACCCGCGCCGGAGCGGCGGCGGCGAGCCGGAACCCGGGGTAGCCCAGTGCCCCGCGGACCGTGGGCGTCCACGGCGACGTCACCTCCGCGGAGACGGCCAGTCCGGTCTCGAAGTCCTCGGTGGCGGGGGCGAGGGCGGCCCGCGGGTCCTGGTGCCAGAGCAGGGTGAGCCGGTAGCTGCGCCGCTCACCCGGCGCCAGGGTGACGGCCCGGTCCGGCAGTCCGACCGAGGTCACGGCCGGACCGCCGCCGTCGGTCCCGGCGCGCAGCCGGACCCGCAGGGGCACGTGACGGGCGGTGGAGGTGACGGTGAGCCGTACCGTCTGCCGCCGTGCGCCCTCGCGGTCGCCGGTGCCGAGGTCGAGCGTGCCGGTGCCGGTGCCTGAGGTGCCGTCGGTCACGGCCAGCCGTACCCCCGCGCCGGCGTCGTCGCGCAGGGCGCGGACCGCCTTGTCGGTCCGCACCCGGTCCTTGGCGCTGTTCAGCTGCGTGCCCAGGGCGGCCGCACCGACCGGGAGGATGCGTGGCGTCGCCACGACCGCGCCCAGGATGTCGGAGACGTGCGTGTCGTCGGCGAGCGGCAGCCCGTAGCCGACCACCGTGCGGTCCGCGCCCAGCGCGCGGTAGCGGGCGCCGAGCCTGCGCCAGCTCGGCGAGCCCAGTTCGGCGTAGTCGCTGTCCGGGGCGTTGACCGCGCCGTCGGTGAGCAGCAGCACCGCCGCGACGGGCGTACGGCTGTCGCGCAGCTGGTCGGCGGCGGCCTCCAGGGCGCTGCCGGGGTCGCTCGCGGTCTCCGTGGCCCGCGCGGGCAGGTCGTCGACGGCGTTCCGCGCGCCGGCCGCCGGGCCCAGCGGGTGGACGACCCCGACGGAGCGCCCGAAGGAGACCAGCGCCACCTGGTCCGAGGGCGCGAGTCCCGCGAGGAACGTCCGCAGCCGCTTCTTCACGGTGTCGTACTGGGTGGCGCCGTCGGGGCCGCGGTCCTGCATCGAGGACGAGGTGTCGACCAGGACGACGTACGAGGCGGGCACGTCGTCGACGTGCAGGGAACGGCAGATGTCGTCGGGTGACGGCACCGCGGACGCGTCGTCGGCCGACGCGGACCCGCGGGCGCCGAGGAGCAGCGCGGCGGCGAGGAACAGGGCCGTGGCGCTCGCGCGTACCCGCGGCGCGGACGGAACAGAGGTGATCATGACGTGCCAACTCTTCCTGGGCGGGGCCCGGTCGGGACTCACGGGTGGTGAACGCCCCTGGCAGGGCGGGTGGTCCGGGGACGGACGGGGGCGCCGGCGGGGCGCTCAGCGGCGGGTGAAGTGCAGGGCCCTGAGCGCCTGCCGACGGCGCCTGACCTCCTCGCGCAGCTGCTCGTTGCGGCGGATGGCGTCCGTGGCGCTCTCCTCCTGGTCCAGCAGGTGGGCGTCGGCCGCCTCGAAGTACGCGGTCCACAGCCGCCCCCCGAGCCGCCCCCACAACTCCTTCTCCAGCAGCGCCCGTTGCTCCGGGCCGGCCGGGTCGCCCTGTTGCCGGTAGGCCTCCCGGTAGGCGTCCAGCAGCTCCAGCACCGCCGTCCCGGGGCTCGGCCGGCCGTCCGCCCAGGCGGCCAGGGGACCGCAGAGCTGGGCCCGGGTCGCGCCCGCGCACCGGGCCGAACGCAGCCGCCTGCCGAACTCCTCGGCGCTCAGCGCGCCGTCCCGGGCCGCCTCGCCCAGGGCGTACAGGCGCAGCGTGCCGCCGATCTGCGGTACGCACTGCGCCAGCCGGTCCAGCCAGGCGGCCTCCTCGCCCCGGGCCCGCCAGCCGGGCGCCGCCAGCAGGTCGGAGACGGCCTCGGCGGTGATGCCCCGCAGGGCGGCGTCCGTCGGTTCCTGCACCAGGCGTTCGGCCACGGCCCGCGCCGCCGCTCCCGGGCGGCGCCCGGTGGCGGGGTCGAAACGCAGCAGGCATCGCAGCAGGGTCTTCGCGGCGGGCCTGCGCCGGTGCTGGGACAGTGCGTCCAGGTGCTGTTTCAGCGTGTCGGCATAGCGGTCCACCTCCGGTCTGGTCAGCGTCCCGGCGTCGTCCGGCAGCGCGCTCGGCGCCTCGCCGGCCAGCGCGCACAGCAGGTCCCAGCGGGCCCGCGCGGCCAGGCCGAGGGCGGCGCGCGGTCCTGCGGCCAGGGTGGCCCGCAGCCCCTCCGGCCCGGTGCGCGGACCGCGCAGGCGCAGCACCCGGCCTGGTCCGCCGGGCCCCAGCGCGTCACTCAGATCGTCGAAGAACGACGAGGTCAGCAGGGTGTCGCCGCGTCCACAGGCGACGCCGAGGCCCAGCAGCCGCGCGGCCCCGTCCGGGTGCTTGGCGGCCCACCGCGCGGACTGCGGCTGCCAGACGGTGGTGTCCGGCCGCAACAGGTCGTACAGCAGGGCCAGTTCGTCGCCGGCGCCGGTACCCAGCCACTCCAGCCAGCGGCGGACCGAGCGGGCGGGCTCCGGGGTGCCGGCCGCGCCCTCCAGCAGGATCCAGGTCAGCTCGGGCCGGGCGGCCACCGCACCCCGGGCGAGGGGCATGGTGCCGGGCGGGAACGGCTCCAGCGACGGCAGCAGACCCAGGGTGGCCGTGACGTCGACGTCCTCGCCGGGTCCGTCGCCAGGGTCCACGAGGACGGCGAGGGCGCGGTCGACGACGTCGAGGTTGGTGCCCTCCACGCGGGTGGCCCGCAACAGGCTGCTGACCTTCTCCTGCACGGAGGAGAGAGGCCCGGTGCGCAGGTCCTCGCGCAGCCGCTTCAGGAGCGAGTCCGCCACCTGGGGATCGCTCAGGTACGGCGGCAGCAACGACAGGTCGGTGGAGGTCCCGGACAGCTTCGCCCGGGCCATCATGCTGCCGGTCCTGGGGTTGGTCCGCGGATCGCGCAGGAACCCGTCGACCACGTCGTCGGCCACCGGGCCACCCCGCAACACCTCGGCCTCGACGTGGAGTTCGTGGTCCATGGCGCACAGCAGCCGGTGCGCCTGCTGGGCCGTCGGCAGGCCCGCGTGCGCGCCCTCGGGCAGGGCCGTGCAGCGCGCCAGATGGTCCAGGACCGTGTGGCCGCCCCGGGACTCCCAGGCGTGGATCAGCAGGTCGTGGTACTGGCGCGCCACGGCTGACAACCGCTCGACGCCCACCGCGCCGCCCCAGGGCACACAGTCCCGGCCGGGGGCGGAGCGTCCCCAGGACAGGCGGATGCGGTGGTTGGCGCCGGAGGAGGTGGCGGTGGCGGCCGACAGACAGGTGCGCAGCGCGTACGGCAGCATCGCCGCGATGTTGTCGAGCAGCCGCAGCCGTTCCAGCGGGTCGTCGTCCGGGGCGCCGGTCACCACCACCGGCCCGTCCAGCAGCAGGGCGGCGACCGCCGCGTGCCAGTGCAGCAGGGGGTCGCTGGCGGAGACGAACTCCTCGTCGAAGCCGTTCATCAGGTGCTCGTCGGCGGACAGCGGCAGGCGTACGGGGCCGTGCAGCGCGCCGGACTCACCGCCCGCGGCGATCCGGGACAGCCCGGTCCGGCCGGCCAGCGCGGCGCGGGCCAGCGCGCTCCAGCCGAGGCCGTGGCCGGCCGCCTCCTCGTAGGGGACCCAGAAGTGGGTGACGTGGTTGATCGGCCGGCTGTGCACGTCGGCGGTCTCGGTCCGGTCGAGGACGAAGACCCCGAGGGACAGCCGGTGGTCCGGGTTCGTGCTGGGGCCGACCGTGACCCAGGGCAGCCGGTCGGCGGGCGAGGGGGTGCCCGGGGACCAGTGCTGGACCGCCCTGGTGTAGTAGCTGTTCCACTCCGGCGGCCAGGCCGCCATCACCTGGAAACCCTGCGGGCTGTGGGGGCGCTTGCCCCAGACCGCCCAGCCCGCGGTCAGCCCGGCGCCGTCGGACGACATGGGCGGACCTCCCTCTCTCGCTCGGGACGTCATCGCTGCCGGGACAGGCCGCGCAGGAACAGGAAGGGCTCCATGACGTTGACCGGCCGGGGCGGGGCCACGAACCGGACCTTGTCGTCGACGGCGTTGACCAGCGAGGGGTTGTCGAAGTCGAAGCCCCGGTCCGGGTCGACCCAGAAGCCGACGGCGCTGCACACGAAGTAGCCGACGCGCTCGGGCACGAAGTAGCGGCCGATCTGGTTCCTGATCTCGCCGAGGCTGCCGTGCGGGAAGCGGTCGCACAGGTCGTCGAAGAGCCGTTTGGCGTCGATGGCCTCGGGCTGGCCGGTGCGCGGGTTGAGCCGTACGTTGCCGTGCTCGCAGGCGAACCGGAACACGTCGTCGTCGTCGAACTTGGCCAGGCAGACCGCGATGCTGTGCGGCAGCCGGTGCCCGTCGCGCTGCCCGCGGATGGCGATCTCGGTCGCCACCCCGTCCAGCACCTCGGTGAAGAAGTCGGCGCTCTGCCGCTCGTCCTCGTCCACGGGCCCGTCCGCGCCGTTGACCCGCCACTCGCGGGCCGCGTCGAGGACGTACACCATGGCCCGTGAGTCGGCCAGGTCGGTGACGAGCCGCGGCCCCATCAGGGCGCCCATGTCGGAGCGCAGGTCGAAGGCCTCGCCCGGCATGTCCCGCAGGGAGACCCGGAACTCGAGCACGTCCCTGGCGGGCTGCCCGCCCCGGCGCCACCGCCGTCTGCCGGCCGTCCTGCTCGCGTAGGGGGTGCCGCCGACGTCCCCGACCAGCGTCAGCCGGACGGGCAGCTGCTCGTCCTGGGTGGCGCTGGGGAAGACGCGTTCACGGTAGAAGGTGTGGGCGAGGTCGCTGAGGTACTGCTTGGACGAGTGGTCCTCGGGAAACACGTTCCACGAGCCGTACACGGGGTCCATCAGCGCCCGGGTGAGCGCGGCCAGCAGGGTGGACTTGCCGCTGCCGATGCCGCCCCACAGCGTGATGGTGGGCCCGCCCGGTTCGGTCTCCTCGGCGAGCGGCGGCTCGGCGGTCTCCCCGCCCGCCTCGGGCCACTTCACCGACGGCTCCCCGCCCGGTCCCGGCCGGGTGCGGGGCAGCGAGGGGGCCGCCTGGTCCGCGCCGTCGGCCGCCCGCGCGTCCTCCTGCACGGGGAAGGTCGTCGGCGGCGGGGCGGGCGCCGGCACGGGGCCGGGCAGCGCGGGGCGCTGTTCGAACGCGGCATAGAGGCTCTTGCGGCCACTGTCCGCGCGACTGCGCCCGCTCTGCCGCGGCCCGGACTCGGTGACGTCGTCCTGGTCGTTCATGTCTCCCCCTGGTTCGGCTGATTCAGCCTGGCAAAACTTGATCCACTTTGTTCTGTTTTGTTCTGCTGTACCGCCTTGTTCGGCGCCTCGGCGGCGTTCACGGCAGCCAGCTCTCCGGGCGTCCCGCCGCCAGCGCGAGCCCCGAGGGTCCGGCCTCGTCCGTCCCGGAGCGGGTGTCGGGCAGCAGGCCCGTGACCACCCGCCGCGGGTCCTCGTGCGCGTCGAAACAGCCCTGGGTGCCGATGTGGGCCCAGGCCTGGCGGGCCCAGCGGGCCACGAGCGGTTCGCCGTCGTCGTCCATCCAGTCCGGCTCGTCCACCAGGGCCAGACAGTGGAGCCGCTGCTCGTGGCGGAGCCGGCTCAGCGTGGCCCCCCAGTCCAGCCGGTCCGGGCAGACCCGCACGGGGGCCCGCCTGCGCACCGCCTGCGGTGGGCGGCTGTGCGGATGCGGCGGGCGCGAGCCGACCACGATCAGGCCGCGCAGGCTGCCGGGGCGCCACCGGTCCTGCCAGGAGCGCAGTTCGTACGGGACGTGTTCGAGGCCGGTGGCGAAGTCGTGGTGCAGCGGGGAGGGCTCCCACTCGTCCAGGATCCGCAGCGCCGCGGTGACGGGGTGGAAGCCCGTCCGGTAGTGCAGGGGGCTGGTGTCGCCGGGGCCGGCCAGCGGCAGGTGGTCCCGGTAGCCGATGAGCGCGACCCGCAGCGACTCCGGGTGGCGGCTGCCGTCCCGTACCGCCTCGACGACGGCCTTCGCCCGGCGGACGCGGGTGGCCAGCTGGGCCGCGCCCTGCCGGCGGCGGACCGCGGTCTCCACGGCCAGGACGAGGTCGAGCGGGAGCGGTGGCGCGAGCCGGCGCGGCAGCCTGTCGACGAGCGTGCTCCAGGCGGTGGACTCGGGCCGGTGCCCGCCGTCGTACAGGAGCCGGACCCGGCCGGGCCCGTCGAGCCGGTAGCGCAGGGTCGCCGGTCCCGCCGCCGGGAGCAGCAGCCGGTCGGCCCGGACGGCCTGCCAGTCGGCGGGGGCGTCCTCGGGGGCTCCCGTGACGACGACGGCACAGGCGCGCGGCTGTTCCCCGCCGTCGGACGGGGCCCGCACCCGCACCTCGGCGAGCGGCCCGGCGGACCGCGCGCCCGGCACGGTGGCCGTGCTGCCCGCCGGGAACAGCGGCTGCCGCACCACCTGGACCGCTCCCGTGGACGGCTGCACGTGCGCGGCGGCGAACCACAGGGTCCGGCGCAGCGGGGTCGGGGCGAGCAGGTCGTCGGGGCCGCCGGCCGGCCATCCGGCCGGGAGACGCAGCCACAGCAGGGGGGTGCGGGGAGCGAGCCGTTCGACGGCGCGCTCCAGGCAGGTCCAGCCGGCCGCGCGTACGGCGACGACGACCGGGGTGTCCCCGCGGTCCGGGGGCTCCGGCAGCCGCCGCAGGGCCCGGTCCAGGGTCAGGCCCAGCGGCCGGCCGATCTCCTCGGCCGTGGGTTTCCCGGACGCCAGCTCGAAAAGGCGTCGTATTCGGCCGCCCGCTCGGTCTCCCGCTCCGGGGGAAGAGGCACCACCGGGCTGAGGGGCACCACCGGCCGGAGAGGCGTCACCGGGCTGAGAGGCGTCACCGGGCTGAGAGGCGCGCCACTCCGCTTCGAAAAGGACGTCACTGCTCGGAAAAGCGTCACCCGTGTCACCCGTGATCCGGCTGACCCTTATTTTCTCGCAGCCGAATTCCAGGAAAGTCGCCGCCGCCATTTCCCCGCCGGCGAGTGCGGTGGCGAGCCACCCCCGTCCCGCCGGCGGAAGGTGCCGCCGCTCCTCCTCGCGGACCTTCCGCAGCGCCGCCCGCCAGTGCTCGGGCGGATGCCGGCCGACCTCGGCCAACTGCTCCCTGACCAACTGTTCGACCCGTTCAAACGCCTGCTCGCACCCCGGTTCGGTCGCGGCCGCCCCCGGCGCGCCCAGCGCCCCCACCACCCGGGCGGCGGCGGTCAGGGTGTCGTCACGGCCGGACCCCTCATTTCCCTGCTGCGTTCTCACGTGCCCCCCAGGGCAGAACGGACCGCGGTGCGCGGAACGCCCTGCCCACACATAAATCGAACGAACGACGCCCCGCCGGATTCAGGGGGCGCACAAATGCACGAATACGCTATGATGCGATTTGTGTGACGGTCGTGAAGATACACGAAATTCAGCCACCGCTGGAGATTTCGGCGATTTTCCCGAAGGCGTATGGAAGCGGAAATCGACCGAATCTGCGAACGGCCCCAGCCCCAAAGTAGCCGTCGGCCCCGCCCGGGACCGCAGGGCGCGGTGGCGAAACATTGGCGAACCGCCGGCCATCCGCTCTCCGTCTGCTGGGCGGCCTCTGGAGGGGGGACGCTGACGGTGCCGCTGCCGTGCCCGGTGAGCGCGCGGTGAGCGGGCGGTGAGCCGGCGCCGCCAGTGTGGGGCCATCGCCGGCCCGCAGTGGGCCGGTCTCCGAGCGAGGAGCGGACGATGGCTGAACTGGCAGGCAGGACGGCACTGGTGACCGGCGGTTCGCGGGGCATCGGCCGGGCGGTGGCGCTGCGGCTGGCCGCGGCGGGAGCACTGGTCGCGGTCCACTACGGCGGCAACGACGACGCGGCCAAGGAGACCGTGACGCGGATCGAGGAGGCCGGCGGCCGGGCCTTCACCGTCCGGGCCCGGTTCGGGGAGGAGGGCGCGGTGGACAGGCTGTTCCAGGGTCTGACCGACGGACTCGCGGGGCGCGGGCTGGACATCCTGGTCAACAACGCGGGCATCTCGTCGACGAGTTCGATCTCCCAGGTGAGCGCGGACGAGTGGGACAGGCTGCTGGCGGTCAACGTCACCGCGCCGTTCTTCGTGATCCAGCGGGCGCTGCCGCTGCTGAACGACGGCGGACGCGTCATCACCGTGGGTTCCACCGCCAGCCGGTTCGCCGTCTCCACGCAGATCGGCTACACCGTCACCAAGGCCGCGGTCGAGTCGCTGGCGCCGTCGCTCGCCAACGAACTCGGCCGGCGCGGCATCACGGTGAACACGGTCGCACCGGGCGCGGTGCGCACCGATCTGACCGCCGGCTACACCTCGATCCCCGAAGTGGTCGCCGGGCTGGAGGCGATCACCGCACTGGGCCGCCTCGGGGAGCCCGAGGATGTCGCCGACGTCATCGGCTTCCTGGCGGGCCCCGGCGGACGCTGGATCACCGGCCGCACCATCGACGTCTCCGGCGGCACCTACCTCGGCCCAATCGCCTGACCGCCCGGAGACCCGCCGACCGGCCACCGGACGCCCGCGGTGCCCGACCACCGGGCACCCGCGGTGCCCGAACGCCGGACGCCCACGGTGCCCGACCGCCGGGCGCCCACGGTGCCCGACCGCCGGACGCCCACGGTGCCCGACCGCCGGACGCCCACGGTGCCCGACCGCCGGGTGCCTGCGGTGGCCGAACGCCCACAATGCCCGCCCGCCGAACGCCCGCGCCGAACGCCCGCGGTGAGCGCCCCCGGTGGGCGCCCGTGGTGGCCGGGCGTCCGGTGTCGTCGCTCGACCGTGCGGGGCCGTCTTCTCACTACCCCGCACCCCCGGCGTCCGCCCGTCAGGTGCCCGTGTTCTCCGGCCGTCCGGTGCGCCGTTCCGGTCCTGCCCCGGCCTGGTCAGCCGTTCCTTGCGGGCCTCGTCCGCCGGCCGGCCGCCCGTCCTGTGCGGGCAGGCGGGCGCGTGGATAATCACCCGCATGCGCTTCGGAATCCTCGGCGGGACGCAGGCGTGGGACGACGACGGTGCGCAGGTCCCCCTGGGCGGGCCGGCCCGCCGCGCACTGCTGGCGCTGCTGCTCGTCACCCCCGGCGAGGTCGTCCCGACGGACCGGCTGGCGGACGACATCCCGTCCGGCGGACCGGAAGGCGCCGCGCTGTCGGCCCACGCGATCCAGTCGCAGGTGTCCCGGCTGCGCTCGGCCCTTGGTGACACCGCGGCGATCGAACGGACCGGGACCGGCTACCGGATCGCCGTCAGCGCCGAGGACACGGACGCCGGACGGTTCGAACGGCTGGCGCGGGACGGCCGTTCGGCACTCGCCGACGGTGACGCCCGAGCGGCCCTGCCGCTGCTGCGTCAGGCACTTCGGCTGTGGCGGGGCCCGGCGCTCGCCGACCTCGCCGACAGCGCGTCGGCCCGCGCGGCCGCCGTACGGCTGGACGAACTGCGGCTGACCGTGCTCGAGGACCGGCTCGAGGCCGAGCTGAGCCTCGGCGAACACCGGTCCGCCGTCGCCGAGTTACGCGAGCTCGTCGATCGTCATCCACTGCGCGAACGGCTCGCCGGGTTGCTGATACGGGCGTTGCACGCGAACGGCGCCCAGGCCGAGGCACTGGTCGTCTTCGAGAAGGTCAGGCGCCATCTCGCCGACGAGCTCGGCGCCGACCCGTCCGCCGAACTGACCTCCCTCCACGCCGAGTTGCTGCGCGCCGACCCGGCCCCCGCCCTCGCCGCCCCGCCGGCCGCGCTCACCGCGTTCGTCGGCCGCGCCGACGAGGTGACCGAGGTCCGGCAACTCCTCGCGACAGCACGGCTGGTGACCCTGACCGGCCCGGGAGGCGTCGGCAAGACGCGGTTGTCCGCGGAGGTGGCGAGGACGGCCGACGCGGAGGTCTGCTTCGTGGCACTGGCCGCCGTCCGGGACGCCGCCGTGCTGCCCGGGGCCCTCCTGGTCGCCCTGGGCCTGCGGGAGAGCGGGCTGCACCTGGCGGCCGGTGCCCAGGGACCGCTGGACCGCCTGGTCACCGCGCTGTCCGGCCGGGAGCTGCTGCTCGTGCTGGACAACTGCGAGCACCTGGTGGAGGAGACGGCCGTACTGGCGGCACACCTGCTGGCCGCCTGCCCGCGCCTGCGGGTGCTGGCGACGAGCCGCGAACCGCTCGCCGTCATCGGCGAACACCTCCACCCCGTACGACCGCTCGACGACGCCGCTGCCGCGGAACTCCTCACCGACCGGGCCAGAGCCGCGCGCCGGGCGTTCACCGCCGACCCCGGGACCGTACGGAGTGTCTGCGCCGCCCTGGACAACCTGCCGCTGGCCATCGAGCTGGCCGCGGCCAGGCTGCGCACCCTGACGCCGGCGGAGCTCTCGGCCCGGCTGCACGACCGGCTCGGTGTGACCGAGCGGGGCAGTCGCACGCCCGAGTCCAGGCACCGGACGCTGCGCTCGGTGGTCGGCTGGAGCTGGGACCTGCTGCCGGAGCGGGAGCAACGGGCCGCCCGGCGCTTCTCGGTGTTCGTCGGCGGGGCGAGTACGGCGTCCGCGCTGCGGGTCTGCGACACGGACGAGGAGACCCTGCACTCGCTCGCCGAGAAGTCGCTGCTGGAGTGGTCGGGCGGCCGCTTCCGCATGCTGGAGACGATCCGTGCCTACGGCGCCGAGCAGCTGGAAGCCGCGGGTGAGACGGAGCCGGTGCGGTGCGTCCATGCCGAGACGCTGCTGGAGCTGCTGCGCACCGCCGGCCCCGGGCTGCGCCGCGCCGAGCAGCTGGACCTGCTGCCGGCGCTCACGGCGGAACAGCCCGATCTGACGGCGGCCGTGCGCTGGGCGGCCGGGGCGCAGGAGACCGGAACGGCCCTGGCACTGATCGCCGCTGCCTCGGCGTACCTGTGGATCCGCGGCGCGGCCGGCACCCTGGCGTCACCGGCCCGCACCGTCCTCGACGCCCTGGGCGACCCGCCTCCGGCCGGGCTGGGCGAGGAGTACGCGGTCTGCGTGCTGGTCGCCGCGTCCGGAACGGCCGGCCGGGACGTGTGGCGCCGGCACCGGGCGGCGGCGGGCGAGGCACTGACCGCGGCGTGGTCGGACGGCCGGACGGGACGGCACCCTGCCGCCCTGCTGCTGTGGATGACGCACAACGCGACGCGCGAGGGGGACGCGCAGGGGGCCTTCGCCCTCGTCTCCGCGCAGCGTGACAGCGCGGAACCGTGGGTCAGGGCCGCCGCCCAGTACGTGACCGGCTTCGGCGCCCTCGGCGACGGCGACCTGGCCGAAGCCGAACGGGCCTTCGGCACGGCGGCCGGTGGGTTCCGCGCGCTGGGCGATCGTTGGGGTGCCGCGCTGGTACTGGACGCGCTCGCGGGCGTCGCGCGCACCCGGGGGGAGCCGCGCACGGCGGTCGCGCTCACCGACGAGGCGCTCACCCTCGCCGAAGAGCTGGACGCCCTGGAGGACTGTGCCGACCTCCTGGTCAACCGGGGGGACCTGCGGATCGACGCCGATCCGGCGGCGGCACAGGCCGACTACGCGCGGGCGGCCGGGTTCGCCCGCCGTGCCGGCGGCACCGGCGCCCTGTCGGCGGCCCTGCGCGGACTGGGTGACATCGCCCTGTCGGAGGGGGACCGGACCACCGCGGAGGACCTGTACGCCCAGGCGCTGGAACACCTCGACCCGCACGGGGTGAAAGGGGCCGCCAACCGCGTCCGTACGCTGGCCGGCCTGGGCCGGACCGCCGAGGCACGCGGCGACCACACCGAGGCCCGGACCCGGTACCGGCAGGCCGGGCAGGCCGCCGTGTCCACGGTCACCGCGGCGGCCACGCTCCCCGAAGCCCTGCGCCTGCTGGGCCTCCCCGCCCCACTCACCAAGAAACTGACCCACCACTGGACCCCCGACACGCTCTCGTGACCCCTGACCCGCGGCCCGTCACCCGTGACCCGTGAGCCACGGACCGGCTCGGCCGGCCCGGCGCCACGCGGGCTCCGTGGACGGCGAGCCGAGCTGTCCGAACCACGAGACGTGATGACGGGACGGTGAGCGGGCAGCCGAACCATGAGCCGTGATTACCGAACGACCGGCCGAGGCGACGCGGCACGAGCCGTGATGGCCGGACGGCGAGCCGAATGGCCGCACCATCGGCGGTGACGACCGGACGGTGAGCCGTGTTGATCGGGCGGTGAGCCGTGATGGCCGGGGTGGTCTGTCAGCTGGGGAACATGCCGGCGGTCGCGTTGATCCAGGTGCCGGTGATGGCGGCTCCGGCGTCGGAGGCGAGGAACGTCGCCAGCGCGGCGATGTCGGCGATCCGCGGCGAGCGCTTCGTCATCCGCAGCCCGTCCAGGTGGGAGCGGATGCCCTGGACCGCGGCCTCGTCCATGCCCGGCGCACCGGCGGCGGCGAGCTTCTCGGGGGTGAGGCTGTCGGTGACACCGGCGGTCCAGATCCCGCAGACGCGTACGCCCGCCGGGCCGACCTCCTGGGCGAACTGGCGGATCAGCGCGTCGATCGCGCCGTCGGCCGCGGCGGTGCCGCCCATCATCGGGCTGCCGTTGCCGGAGGCGCTGTCCAGGGAGAGGATCACGCCCGAGCCCTGTGCGGTCATCCGGCGTGCCGCGGCACGGGCGGTGATGAACTGGCAGGCGATGCCCTGGACGACCGGCCGCGTGTAGTCCTCGACCGACATCTCGGTCAGCGGGACGCCCTGGAAGTCCCCGCGCGGGACGAGGTTGAGCGAGATGTCGATCCGTCCCGCCCGCTCGACGACCGCCGTCGCGTGGGCCTCGACGGCGTCTTCGGCACGGGCGTCGAGGACGTCGTACTCGGCGCCGGTCTCGGCGGCGACCTTCCGCAGCGTGGCCTCCGTACGGCCGACGAGGAACACCCGCGCCCCCGCCTGCGTGTACGCCCTCGCGACTCCCGCACCGAGGGAACCCGCTCCGCCGTAGACGATCGCGACCTTGTCCTTCAGCATGGTTCTTCGACTCCTCCGACCGGGGCGCCGTGTGCGCCCGTCACCCATAGGACGCGCCGGCCGGGAAAACTCATCGGCGCCCGCCGGACCCGCCGCGAGCCCGCCCTCACCGCCTTGGTCCCACGGCGCATCAGAGCGTCATCGGCAGCCCGAACGCCGCGAACAGATGGGGTTCGAAGGTGGTGATCTGGGCGATCCGGCCCTCCTCCACCCGCAGTACGTCGATGAGTTGGGCCCTGAAGACGCTGGTCCCCGGACGTTGCAGGTAACCGGCGACCGCCGGCTGGCCGTTGGCGCGCACGGGCAGGTGCCGCCAGTGCCCGGCGAACATCGGTGACGCCGGGTCGAGGTTCGGCCGTACGAACGCGAAGAGCGCGTCGCGGGAGGTGAACCAGAACGGGTTCGGCGGCATGGTGAGCACCGCGTCCTCCCGTACGAGCTCGGTCATGGCGTCGATGTCGGCGCGGGCGGCCGCGTCCATGTAACGCTGGAGCAGAGCCAGGTCCTCGGCGCTGGGCGGATCGGCCGACCAGTCCTCACGCCGGCCCGGCAGCGCCTGCCGGAGTGCCGACCTTCCGCGCTGCACTGCGCTGTTCGCCGAGGCCAGGCTGGAGTCCAGCAGGTCGGCGGTCTCCTGCGCCGACCATCCGGCGACATCGCGGAGGATCACCGCGGCCCGCTGGCGCGGCGGGAGATGCTGGATGGCGGTCAGGAAGACCAGTTCCAGCGTCTCGCCCGCCACGGCCCGTTCGTCGGGGGCGGGCTGGGACGCGGGCGTCTCGGGCAACTGGTCGTCGGGAAACGGCTGCAACCACGGCAGACGCGGAGGCGGCGGCCCGGCTCCGGAGTCCATGCCCGGCACCGGTTCATAGGGCGCGGGCCGCCGGTTGTGCTTCCGCAGGAAGTCGAGGCAGAGATTGGTGGCGATCTTGTACAGCCAGGCGCGCGTGTTGTCGACGCCCTCCAGCGTCTCCCGGGCCCGCCAGGCTCGCAGGAAGGCTTCCTGGGTGAGGTCCTCTGCCTCGTCGTACGAGCCGAGCAGCCGGTAGCAGTGCACCCGCAGCTCCCGCCGGTGCCCTTCGACGAGACCGGTGAAGGCGTCCTCCCGCGAATTCGTCACACCGGAAGGCGTGACGAATTCCGTACCCTCGACGACAGCGGCCGCCGCCCCGGAGTCCTGACGAACGTCACGGGCGTCACGCGATTCACGGCCTTCACGTGCTTCGCGGGCTTCGCGTCCTTCGCGGGCTTCGCGCGCGAGGCGCCGCAACTGCGCGAACCGGGTCGACAGCGCCTCGACATCGGCGTGGAACACGAGCCCGGGTTCCAGCCGCAGCCGCGCCAGGCGCTCCCCGATGTCGGAGACCAGCTCCCGCGCGGGCACGCCGGCAGGCCGCCGCCGCTCCCGGTAGGCCCGCTGACGGCACGCCTGCGAGCAGTACGACGCCACCCGCCCCGGCCCACCACCACCCTCGATCGGTCCCCCACAGACCTGACACGTCACCGTCATGCCCCCACGCTAGAGCCGCCGCCCGTCACGCGGGACCCACTCACCACCACGACCACACGACCACACGACCACCGCCCCGCGGACCTTGCCTCAACCGCGCCTGTCCGCAAGGGAATTAACCTCATGGACGCCTGCCGTTCCGCGGGCTAGCGTGATCGCGAAGCACCACATCGGCTGAACGATCAGTAGAGGGTGACGCAGTTGCGCGAGAAGACCGAGGACAGCGGGGCATCCGCCGTCAGTCGTCGCACACTCCTCCGGACCGGTACGGGCATGGCGGCCGCCGCCGTGAGCGGCGGCCTTTCCGTGTTCGCGGCTCAGCCGGCGTCCGCTGACGTGGGCGCGTCGCAGCGCTTCGATCTCGGCGGGAACGGCGGGAAGTTCTTCGTGAACATCCCGCTCCACCAGCCCTACTGGGCGATGCAGTCCTTTGCCTTCGACCACGTCTACGGCCACATCTACTACGTGCAGACGAAGGTCGGCAGCGAGAACGGCGATCTCTGGGTGACCAGGACCGACATGACCGGTCAGATCCTGGGCGCCATGGCCATCCACGGCTTCGACCACGGCTCGAACATAGCCATCGAGCCGGACACCTACGGATCCCCGTACATGTGGGTCCCGGGCGACTGGCGAGATCTGCATCCCGAGGACCCCGACAGCAAGCCCAACAGCCACACCATCGCCCGTTTCAAGTACGTCGACGGCGGCGACCTCAGCTACTCGAACTCGGCGGTCCGGAAGTTCCCGATCCTCCTGTCCGACTTCCACGACTGCCCGAGACCGGCCATCGATCCCTACAACAACCGGATCCTCCTGCGGTACATGGGAACCACCAGCCCGTGGCGCCTCGCGCTCTTCGACCTCCCCGGCGTCCTCAGCAAGGGCTTCGTCGACGACAAACCGCCCCGCCTCGCCGCCCGCGCACTCCCGAGCAACAGCGAGATCGGCCTCACCGACAAGGACGACTTCCAGGGTGTGACCGCCTACGGTCAGTACGCCTACCTCCTCTACGGCGGCCATCCGGAGAAGACCACGGATCCGGCCGTGCCGTCCTACCTGGTCACGCTCGACATGAACGACGTCGGAAGCTCGGTCAAGGAGGTCTTCCCGACCCACGCCGGTGACACCCTCCTCCCCGGCCGGGAACCGCAGGGAATCGCGGTCTACCGCTCTCCGACCGGGCCCCAGCTGGCATTCGGCTTCTCCAGCAAGTACGACAGCGACCTCCCCGCCCAGTTCCGGTCGACCATCTTCTACAAGACCGACCTCAAGACCTGACCCCTTCGCCTCTCCCTGCGGAAGGGTGCCGGTCCAGGCCGAGTGGCCGGGGTGCCCGTCCTCGCCGGTGCCGTGAGGGTCACGTGTGTGCCCTGGGGTACTCGGACCGCAGGGATGGCCCAGGCGGTTTCTCCGGTGACGGGAGGCAGGGATGATGGGCCTGGATGGCCCCCAGGGGCCGGTTGCCCGAGTTCTGGAGGCCCTCGGGACGGGTGCTTACCTGACGGACGAGCAAGGCTTGATCGTCGCGGTCAACACGCGCGGCGAACAACTCCTGGCCCGCCCCGCCGCTGATCTGGTCGGCCGGGACGCCCATGACCTGCTGCACCGCACCAGCCACGGGGACCCCGTGCCGAGGGCCCAGTGCCGGCTGCGGGAGAGCCTGCTCGACGGGCGGACCCAGCAGGGTGAGGACGAGTGGTTCGAGCGTGGAGACGGCACCCTGCTGCCGGTGGGATGGCTGGGCACCCCCTACGACCTGGGCAGTCGCCGGCCGGCCACGCTCCTCCTCTTCCACTCCACAGGACGCCCCGGGCCCTCCGCGCGGCGTCCGCCGGTCGGCGGACGGCTCTCCGAACTGGAACGGCTCGCTCTCCTCGCCGAGACGACCACCCTGCTCACCTCCACCCTGGACATCCACGAGGCGCTGCGCCGCCTGATCCGCCTCGTGGTGCCGCGCATCGCCGACTGGACCGTCATCGACCTGATCGGCGAGCGGGACGAGGTGTGGCGCTTCGCGGTCGCCCACGCCGAGGACGGCACCGTGGCCTTCCGGGAGGACCTCCAGGGGCCCATGCCGCCGATACCGCAGGAGTCCCCGATGCCCCTGTCCCGCGCGCTGCGCGGCGTCGCGTCCTCCTTCGCCGGTCCCGAGACCTATCAGGGCCCGCCCGACTCCGGCATCGCGGTGGAGCAGCGGCGCCTGTTCGAGGCGACCGGCATGCACTCGGCCATCGTGGTCCCCCTCCGCAGCCTGCACAGCGTGATGGGCGCCCTCACCCTGGGCCGGGCCGACCAGCCCGAGCGGTTCACCGCGGCCGAGACCGCCCTGCTGGAGGACATCGCCCGACGCGCCAGCCTCGCGCTGGAGAACGCCCGCCTCTACCAGCGCCAGCGCCAGGTCGCCGAGACCATGCAGCGCCATCTGCTGCCGAAGCTCCCGCGTACACCCGGCCGCAGCATGACCGCCCGCTACCTGCCCGCGCCGGACGCCTCCCACGTCGGCGGCGACTGGTACGACGCGTTCACCCTCACGGACGGCGCCACCGCCCTGGCCGTGGGGGACGTCGTCGGCCACGACCTGGAGGCCGCGGCCGGCATGGCCCAGCTGCGCAACATGCTCCGGGCCTACGCCGTGTCCCAGCAGCGGCCGCCGAGCAAGATCGTGGAATGGCTCGACCAGGCGACGCTGCACATCGCCGAGGTCTCCATGGCCACGCTGGTCTTCGCCCGCATGAGTGAGAACGCCGACGGCCGCTGCGAGCTGTCCTGGACCAACGCGGGCCATCCGCCTCCCCTGTTGGTCACCCAAGAGGGTGTGGCCCGCTTTCTGACCGACGGCCACGGGATCCTCCTGGGCGTCACACCGGAACAGGTCCGTCCCGACGCGACGGCGGAAGTGCCGCCCGGGGCGACCCTGCTCCTCTACACCGACGGCCTGATCGAGTCTCCGGGCCACACCCTGGACGAGGGCCTGGAACGCCTGCGCCGGCACGCCGCGGCCTTGTCCCGTCGCTCCCTGGAGTCCTTCACCGACGAGTTGCTGGCGCGGGCCCGCCCGCCGAACAACGACGACGACGTGGCCCTGCTGGCCGTGCGGTACGTACCGGGTTGGTCACCTGACACAGCCATCTCCCTGGCTCCCCCGGGATCGAAAGTCTGAGGGGACAGCGCTCGCCGGGGCATACCCGCGGGCCGTCGGGACGTCACGGGAGCAACGCGCTCAGCCGATGGCGTACGCGCGGTAGACCGTTTCCACCGAGGTGTTCCCGGCGGAGTCCGTCACCTCGGAGCGCAGGGCCACGGCGCCGGATGCCGGGTTGGGGACGGAGGCCTGCCAGGTCGATCCGGAGTGCCTGACGGTCGCCGCCTTCCAGGTCTTGCCGCCGTCAGGGGACGACCAGACGCGGACGGACTTGGCGGTCACCTTGGTGAGCTTCGTGTCGGGGCCCTGGGAGCCGCGCCCGGCGCTGACGTCGACCGTCGTGGTGCTGTTCGGCGCGGCCTGGTTGTGGCTGTTGAGCCCGGTCGGCAGGAAGCGGGTGAGGAAGACGGGCGCGACCATCGCCCTGTCCGGGTCGGCCACCTTGAAGTGCCAGTCGAGGGTGGTCCGCGGCGACAGCATGCCGGCGGGGAACGTGATGCCCGGGCGGTAACGGTGGGCGTCGACGGTCAGGCGGTACCAGCCGGCCGAGCGGATGCCGGCGGTGAACTCGGCGTCCCCGGAACCCCAGTCGGTCAGGGTCTTCTTCTTGACGGTGGTGCTTCCCTTGGTCAGGACCACCGTCTCCTTCGTCGGGTCGGCCCAGACGCCGCCGACGTCGGGGTCGCCGATCAGGGCGTCCGGGAGGAAGGTGACGGACTTCTGCCCGAGCAGGGGCAGGTAGTGCAGGGGACTCCACGCGGCCCGTCCGAAGGACTGGGTGAAGCTCTGCCCCGCCGTCAACGTCCGCACCTTGGGGAAACCGCCGCCGACGTCGTCGCCGTTGTCCGCGATGACGTCGTCGCGCGGCTGCCAGGTGCCGGGAGTCACATGGACGGTGGCGCTGTACGGTGCGCTGTCGTCGCGGACCGCCGCCGTCAGGTCGGTCGTGCAGTCGTCGGCCTTCGGCACCGCCTGGAGCGCGGTGTCGTTCTGCTGGGCCAGCTGCGTACCGGCGCGCACGGAGAAACGCATCGTCGCCAGCTTCGACCGCTTGAACGACCCGCCGGGCGCGGTGGGGATGCCCGTGGTGTTCTTCACGGCGACGTAGCTGTCGTCGCCCGACCACTGCGCCAGGTACCCGAACTGCAGCAGCTTGGAGGAGTTCGGGATGGCGTAGAGAGCGCCCTCGTTGTTCCAGCCGCCCGCGCTGAACGCGGAGGGCATGGTGCCGACGGTGGCGGCGCACACCTGCGCGTTGATCCGCGGCGGGTCCGTCACGTCCGCGGGCGTGTCCAGCGACACCTTGACCAGCTTGCCCTTACGCGCGTCCAGCGTCACCGACTTGCTGCCCGACACCTGTACGACCTGAGCGCCGATGGTGTCGGTGCCGAGACCGTCCGTGCCGTGCTCCCAGATGTCGGTCATCGCGAGGTACCGCCCCGACGGCAGGCTGATCCGCTTGCCGGACTTGACGCTGTACGTCTGACCGGACGGCACGGCGACGACGGTGACCGTCGTCGAGACCTTCCCGCCGTGCCGCCCCAGCGTGGTGACCGTCAGCGAGCCCGACGCCGCCTGCGCGGAGGCGGCCGACGCGACCAGCGGTACCAGCGCGGCCACCCCGGCGAAAGCAAGCGATCTTCGCAGCACCATCGACAACTCCCCCTTGAAACCCCCAAGTTCGCCAATCATAGGTACGCCACGCACACGGTGGTTCAAGCCAGGAGATACACCTGATCAAGGTGTGACAAAGAAAGATCACGCCGCCGCGAACGCCGACGGGTCAGTGCTGGGTGCCGGCCGACCAGAGGGTGGTGCCCTGGTAGACCACGCTGACGTCACCGTCGGCACCGAGGTACAGACAGGCGCCGTCGTGCCCGGAGGTGACCGAGCTCCAGACACCCCAGGTGTCCTTGTCGTAGACGACGAGGTTGCCGTCGGCCTGCATGATGGCGCGGTATCCGGTGCCGGAGGTGCCCGAGGACCAGCGCCGGTGGTGGTCCTCGTCGAAGATGACGAGGTTGCCGTCGGTCTGCATCGTCATGGTCGTCCGGTTGGTCCGCCAGGACTCGCCCGGCATCAACTCCTGGTCGTGCCGCACGGTCAACGTCGTCCATTCGGGCGAGGCCGATGCCGTCCCGCCCGGGTCCGGGGCCGTCGCCTCACCCGCGGGGATCGTCTTCTCCGTCTTCTTCTGCGTCGTCTTCTGCGTCGCCCCGGCGCCGCGTCCCGCCGAGGGGTTCGGTGACCGCGGCGCGGCGGTCCGTGCGGCTGACGGCGAGGAAGCCGCCGCGGTGGACGCTCGACGCCGGGGCGGTGATGCCGGGGCCGAGGCGGTCGCGTACGGCCGGGCGATCGCTGTGCTGCCGGCCCCCGTGCCGGGCTTCGTGCCGACGGCGGAGTCCGCTACGAAGGACGCGCGTGTGGCCAGCCCCGCGGTCACGAGGACCGCGGCCCCGGCGAGTACGGCTCCCACTCGCCGGGCGCCGGTGCCCCTGCCGGTCGTGGCGGTTCGGGACAGGCGGCCGCGGACGGTCGCGGCACCGGCGGATTCGAGTGCGTCCGCGAACTCGGCGGCATCGGCCCAGCGCCCCTCCCGCTCGGGTTCGAGGGCACGCCGCGTCACGCGCCGGACCGCCGCCGGCACCTGGGGGCGCGGCGGGCCGGGCCAGTCGAGCCGTTCCGTCGAGCTCGGCAGGCTCCCGGTCAGCAACTCGTAGGTGAGCACGCCCAGTCCGTAGACGTCGGCGCGCTCGTCGACATCGACCAGCCGGTCCTCCGGGACCTGTTCCGGAGCCATGTAGCCGGGTGATCCCACGCCCTGCGTCAGGCCCGAGGCGTGCGCCAGGCTCTTGGCCAAGCCGAGATCGGCCACCAGCAGCCGCTCACGGCCGCCCGGCACCGTCTGGAGCAGCATGTTGGACGGCTTGATGTCACGGTGCACGATGCCGACCGCGTGCAGGTCGGCCACGCCCCGAGCGGCCTGCACCGCGAACCGCAGCGCCCGGTCGACGGTCAGGGGTCCCTGGGCCACCCGGTCGGCCAGCGTGCCGCCGTCGGCGTAGGTCATGACGAAGTACGGCCGTCCGTCCGGCAGTTCACCGAGGTCGTACACCTGCACCACGCGGTCCGACGCGGCCTGGCGCAGCAGCCGGGCCTCGTCGAGGAAACGCTCCCGTAGGTCCGGCCGGTGAACCCACTTCTCCGCCATGACCTTCACCGCGACCGGGGCGTCGAGCAGGTCGTCATGGGTGAGCCAGACCATGCCGAACCCTCCGCAGCCCAGAAGGCGTTGCAGGCGGTGACGTCCGACGGTGACGAGTGTTGACATGAGGGCGGAACTCCAGCGCAGTTGCCGTTCGACGATCGACCGGACCGGGAGACGGCACGCCGGGGTCTACGACCGCAGATGCCTGCGTGTCAGTGTCGACGCGTGACGCGGCCACGCACAACGTGCGCCGGACCAGCACGATCTCGATTTTTTGGGCACCGGCACAACGGCCCTCCCGTCGTCCGGCCCGCAAAGCCGCGGAACGGCCGTGCGTCAGTCCGGACCCGGGCCTAGCATGCGGCGCGAGAGCTCGGCGAACTGGAGCAGTTCCGGCATGGTCCGGTGCTTGGAGTAGGCCAGGGCGACCATGCGCGGTGCCACGCCCTCCAGCGTCAGGTAGACCACGTCGTCACGGCGGTAGAAGCCGGCCATCCCGGCCGGCATGACGTGACACCCGGAGCCGAGGGCGACGGTCTGGAGGCATTCCTCGATCGTCGCCGGGAACCGTCCCGCGTCCCCCGGCGGTGCCACCGGGTCCAGCGGGAGACGTCCACGCCATTCCGGTACGTCCCGCGGATCCTGCAGCAAGGTCATGTCCCGCAGGTCCTCGACGTGCACCGCTTTGAGTTCCGCGAGCGGATGCTCACTGGACAGCGCCACCACACGGGGCTCCGGGAAGAGCGGGACCACCTCGAACATGCCCTCGGGCAGGGGCAGTCGGACGTAACAGACGTCGACCCGCCCGTCGAGCAGGAAGTCGACCTGGTCGGTGATCGAGGTGTGGACGACCTCGATGTCCAGTTGCGGCGCCATCCGGGCGAACTCCCGCACGATGGGCGTGACGATGACACCCGGCATGAAGCCGATGGTGAACTGGTTCACCTCCCGGTTCGCCGTCCGCACCCGCTGCTGCACCGCCTGCGCCATCGCCAGCATGGGCCGGGCGTCCTCCAGTAACTGGTGTCCCGCCCGCGTGAGTACGGTGCCCTGCCGGTCACGCAGGAACAGGACCACGCCCAGATCCTCCTCCAGCGCACGGATCTGACGGCTGAGCGCCGGCTGCGTCATGTAGAGGCGGCTCGCCGCCCGCACGAAGCTGCACTCCTCGGCCACGGCCACGAAGTAGCGCACCCGGCGTATGTCGAGATCCATGCGGCTCATCGTAGCCGCGCCCATCACGGCATATGCCGAAGCGGCTTCAGAATCGAACAGATAGGCATTGGCGCGGTCCCCCTCGACCGGTCCACCATGGGACGGACCGAAGACGGGATCACAACGTCCCCTGCTGTCACAGCAGTTGAGTCGCCCGCCCGGCCTGCGAGGCGGCCGGCCACCGTCGTGGGCAGGGGGCACGCACGCCGTCGGCCGGGAGCGGCCGCGAGGCGTCGGGACCCCGCGCGCGTCGAACGCGGACACGGTCACACGACCGTCCACTCGTACGAGCAAGCCACTCGTACGAGCACGCGCGCATCGGCCATCCGCCCCACGTCCGGCCCGCGAGGCCGATGTGCCCCACGAGAGGAGTCACCATGGGACTGCGCCGGCACGGGGACAGGGCCACGCCGTCCACCGGACACACCCCGGGCGCCACGGCGTACGACGGGACGGCACGGCGGTCGGTCCGCTCCCCGGTTCGTGTCTGTCCGTCATGACCGGCAGATCCGAGCGCGCTGCCGCCGCGACCGCGGCCCTGCGCGCCGCCCTCGAACGCATCGACCCCGACGCCGTCGTGCAGCGCATGGAACCCGCGCTTCGCCGTACGCCCGAACACGGGTGCCCTGCACGCGACTTCGGGTCCTCCGCTCTCCGTGTCCCGCTGCGCCGGCACGTCGACCTGCTCCTGCACTGGATCGTGAGGGGCACACCGCCGGATTCGTACGTCCTGTCCGAGATGTACGAGCAGGCGCGGGAGTGCGCCGCCGCCGGACAGCCGTTGGACGGCGGCCTGCTCCTCCATCTCCGGGCCGCGAGCGTCTTCTGGGACGCCGTGCTCGGCCTGGTCACCGAGGAGGACCGCGGACACCTGGCGGGCTGGACCGACCAGGTACGGCGGTACCTCGACAGCCACCTCGACCTGGTCACCCGGGTGTTCACGCGGGCGTACGCGGACCAGGCCGACCTGCCGTCCGCACAGGGCGAGCGCCGAGCGCGCACTCTCTTCGACCGCATCCGCGCCGACCTGCCCGTCACGGTGGAGGACCAGGAGCGTGCCGCTCGGCTCGGCTTCGACCTGACACCCCCGTACATGCCCTTCGTCGTGCTGCTCGACGGGTCCGTCCCTGCCGAGCGCGCCGATCTGGCGGCCCGCCTGCGTACCGCCGGAGCCCTGGCCTTCGTCGAGGACGTCCAGGTCTCCGGAGTCACCGGGTCCGCGTTCGACTGGTCCGGGTTCATGGCCGGCCGACGCCTGCTGCTGGCCCAGGGCCCGGCGACCGGGCGGACCGGCCTTCGGACCGCCGTCGACACCCTGCGTCTGCTGGTCGTTGTCGCATCGCGGTCCCGGCGGCACGGGCAGGTCCGGACCGAGGAGTTCCTGCCCGAGTTGCTTCTCGCTCGCTCGCCCGAACTCGCCGACGCGGCGGCCCGCCGGGTCTTCGGCCCACTGGCGGACGGGGGCCACGACGAACTCACGGCGACTCTCACCTGCCTGGCCGAGAAGCAGTTCGACAGCGCCTCCACCTCGGCCGCCCTGCACCTGCACCGCAACACCCTGCTGTACCGGGTCAAGCAGATCGAGAAACTCATCGGCCTCGACCTGCAAAGACACGGCGACCGCACGCTGGTGTGGCTGGCGGTCAGGTGGGCGCGGGTCTCCTCCCGACCGGCCGGATCGCGATCCGCGCTGAACCACTCGCTGTCGACCGCGCCCGACGGCACCGGCCGAACAGGCACCTACTCAGAAAGCGAGCAGCGATGAGAACCCGTCCGACGGAAGCCCCGGCAGGGCTGGTGCCGACACGGCGCCGGGTTCCCACGGCCTCGGTGCCGGTGGCCGTGGACGCCGCGGACCCGGTGACCCACGCCGGGCTGGCGGCCGGGCTGAGCCGTGGACCGGGAGTGGCGCTCACGACGGTGAGCGAGGCGGACGTCGTGGTGGCCGCGATCCGGACCGCGGACAACTCCACGTTGGAGGCCCTGCGCGGTCTGCCCATGCCGCCTCCGGCCCGGATCGTGCTCGTGGTCAGCGACGGCTGGTACGCCGACCTGACGGTGGCGGCCCACAGCGGGATCCGGGCCGTGCTCTGGCAGGCCGAGGCGCGGCCGCAGTCCCTGATCCGTGCCGTGCTGGCGGTCGCCGCCGGTGAAGCGCTGCTGCCGTCCGCCGTACAGGGCGAACTGCTCGACCAGGCGGACCGCCTCCACCGCAACGTGCTGCTGCCGAAGGGCCTGACGCCGTCCGGCCTGAACACACGGGAGATCGACGTGCTCAGGCTGGTCGCGCAGGGGCTGGACCTCGCCGAGATAGCCGACACGATGTGCTACTCCGAACGCAACATCAAGAAGATCCTCTACGGAGTCATCAACCGCCTCGGACTGCGCAACCGCGTCCACGCCGTCTCGTACGCCATCCGCAACAAGCTCATATGAGCCGGCCCAGCGGGCCGCCGCTCTGCCTCATGAGGCGAGGGCGGTGGCGCTTTCCGGCTGTTCGGACGGGTCGTCCTGACCGCGGAACGACAGCAGGCGTGAGGGAAGGAGCCAGAGGCAGGCGAGGGTTCCGCCGATCGCGCCGGCCCACAGCGCCACGGGGATGCCCGCTGTCGCGGCGATGAGGGCGCCGGTGACCGAGCCCAGCGGGCGGAGGCCGAAACTCACGGTCTGGTACGCGCCCCGGGTCGCCGAGCGGAGGTGAGGAGGCACCACCAGCGCGAACACCGAGCCGACGGAGATGTCCTGGACGGATTCGCCGACGCCGCCCAGCAGGGTCGAGGCCAGGACCAGGGCGAGGACGAGGCTTCCGGTGGCGCCGACGGCGGGGATCACGAGGAGCGGAGCGTGCGACAGCACGCAGCCGGCCAGGAGCATCCGCCCCAGGCCGATGCGCCGGGCGAGCCGGGAGGCCAGGGCCGCGCCGGCGAGTCCGCCGACGGCCTGCACGGTGAACACGAAGCCGATCTGGGCACTGGTAAGGGACAGTTGGTGGACGTAGTACCAGACGAGCACCGACAAGAAGAGCATGTTGAAGAAGTTGCCGGTGGCGGTGACCGCGAGAGCCGTCCTGATCAGCGGATTCCGTCGGATGAAGGCCAGGCCCGGGCGACGGTCGCGGCTCTCCGGGGGGCCGGGTTCCCGGCGGTGCTCCAGCGGGCGCAGGCGGAGGAGGAACAGGGCGGCCGTGACGGCGGTGGCCGCGTCCACGCCGATCGCCGCGGGTACACCGGCGAGTTGGACCAGGAGGCCACCGATGGCAGGTCCGGCCAGGATCGCGGCGGTCCGGCCCGTGTAGGAGGCCGCCTGCCCGGCCACGTAGAGCTCGGGCGGCAGGGTGGTGGCGAACAGACCGCTCTCGCTGACGTTCGACAGCACCGAGCACAGGCCGATGACGGCCAGGACGACGGCCAGCTGGATGAGAGAGAGCAGACCGAAGGCCGTTGCGACCGGCACGCTGCTCAGCGCCGCGACTCGCAGGAGATTGGCGCCGGCCAGGAGTCCCCGGTGGTGTCCCGTCCGGTCGGCGAAGGAACCGGCCGGTATGGCCAGGAACAGGCTCGGGAGCCAGATCACGGCCGACAGGACGGCACTGTGGACGGCGTCGGCGCCAAGGATCTCGATCGCGGCCAGCGGCAGGGCCACCGAGGAGATGGCATCGCCCAGGGCGGCCAGCGTGGTGGCGGACCAGAGCTTTCTGAACGCGGCACGGCGCAGCGGCGCCGGCACCGAAGGACGGGAGGCCCGCAAGGTGATGGATCCTGTTTCTCGCGATGGCGGACATTGCGCGGAATATACGGCCGCTCCGGACCCGAACAAGTACCGGAGCGGCCGATGAATTCACCAGGAGTGCTGCTTCTTCATTTTCCACCTCCACTGCTCGTGGACTCCCGCCCATAAGGGAGTCGCTGGGAAAATTATCGAGGAAGTCGCCCCATATCGCTAATGCCGATATTGTCGCCGCCCATACCGGATCGGCATTGACGGACTTCCTGGACTGAATTCAGAGGAACAGGTAGAGCGTGAGCAGAGTGACGCCCGTGGCCCCGACGTAGACCTCGAAGGCGCCGCGGAGGGCCGCCGGTGCGTCGCGCAGCTCCATGAAGTGCAGCCCGACCAGGCGTACCTTGACCAGCGCGATCGCCAGGACCGCGCAACCGACCAGGGTCGACGTGCTGCCTTCGATGCCCAGCAGCCAGCTCGACAGCGTGGCCAGGACGAGTACCGGAAAGACCCACATGCGTCACGCCACCAGGTAGAAGAGCGGAAAGAGGACGAGCCAGAGCAGGTCCACCATGTGCCAGTACGCGGCCGCTCCCTCGGCGGCCAGCAATTGGCCCCGGCTCAACGCCGGCCGACGGGACAGGACGATGAGGAACGTCAGCGCGCCCATTCCGATCGCCAGGTGGGCCAGGTGGATGCCGGTGAACACGAAGTAGTACATGAAGAAGTCATTGCTGCCCGGTGTGTGTCCGCCGTGGATCACGAGCGCGTATTCGGAACTCTTGACGGCGGCGAACCCGAACGCGCACAGAAGCGCCCACGGCAGGGTCCGTGCGGGCCCGCCGGCTCGCAGCTGCCGCAGCCCGCGAGCCACCAGCGCTGAAGCGATCAGCAGGAGCAGTGTGTTCAGGAGTCCCAGGTCCGGATGAAGGGCCTGCTGGGAAGCCCGGAACATCCTCGGATACCGGCCGTGCAGTACCGCGATGAAGCCGAAGAACACCGAGAACATGATCATGTCGCCGAGGAGGAAGACCCAGAGGCCCGCCTCGCCAGGAATGTGGCGGTGGCGCTGGGGCGCCGGGTGCGCGGTCCGGGCCACGGTGGCGGTCATACCGCGGGTTCCAGGACGGCCGGGACCCGGTCGTCGTCCACCCGCTTCGCGGCCCGCACCATCAGGGACGTCATGACGAGGAACCAGGCGCCGAAGGCGCCGGCCGCGACCCAGAACGAGAGGATGCCGTTCCAGGCGAAGGGGCCGGTCTTGAAGAAGGTCAACAGGATGCTGGGCAGGAAGAGGAAGGCCATCCAGAAGTTCAGGTACGCGGCCCAGCGCGGCAGGAGCGGCGTGCTGCGCCTGTCGGCCAGGATCGCCACTCCGACCGCGGTGGCCTGCCCGATCGCCGGGAAGGCGTTCATGACCAGGGTGATCCAGGCGGTGTCGTTGAGCGCCATCGTGATGTCGGGCGAGCGGTCCGGCCGGTAGGCCGTCGCGGTGAAGATCAGGACCGGTACGAAGATCGCGGCCACGTTCGCGGCACCACAGACGAGTTGTATGCCGGCCAGCGGCTCCAGCCGCGGGTCGATCCGCCGGATCAGGCTCGACAGCGCCGCGACGAAGGGTGCCGTCGTCACGGCGCCGACGAGCATGACCACGAGGCCGGCCCGGATCGAGTCGGCGTGGTCCGTGTAGAAGGCCGCCACCCGCTCCGCCGACCAGCTCGGCGCCATCGGCGGTATCCAGTGGGCGATCAGCAGGGCGGCGAAGAACAGCGCGATGAACAGGTAACCGAAGCTCGCGCAGGCGATCAGGATTCGGCGGGACATGGTGGAATCTCCTGGTTCCGGAAGGGGCGGGTACGGAGCGGGCTTCGCCGCGCGGACCTGAGGACGTGAGGGTGGGACCGCCGTCCCGCTGGCGTCAGGCCGGTGCGCTCAGGTACGGGAACACGGCGCGCAGCGTCCCGGTGGCGTGGCCGGCGTCCAGGCCCATGGGGACGGGGGCGTTCAGCACGATCTCGAACATCGCCTCGGGAGCGGACTCGGTGAGCCCTCTGCCGTTGCGCGCCTTCGCGCCGAAGTCGGCTTCGGTCCCGACCTGGTAGCGCAGAACGTCCGGGAAGATGACGTCCCGCGTCGCGGCGCCGTAGCCCAGCGGGTCGGCGTGCGTGTCGTTGGCGGCCACGAGACCCGCGACCTTCCGGCGCACGAGGTCTCCGTAGTTGGCCAGGTCATCGCGTGGATCAGTGGCGTTGTAGTCGTCGAAGCCGGCCTCGGTGACGTCGAACAGCGTGCTGACGAGCGGTGTCGCGCACCGGTTGATCTGCAGCCAGCCGCCGTGGTGGTCGTCCAGGGCGGTGGTAGCCCAGACGCCGATCGTCCCCGGTCCGATGAGGTCGTCCGGTACTTCGAGGACGACGGCGGTGACGTTGGTGCCGGCGAACAGGTTCGAGGCCCGCTGCGGGTCGAACGCGGAGAGGTCCACCGCCGTGCCGTCCCGGAGCGCGGTCAGGACCGCCGTGACGACGGTGCCGTCGAGGTAGAACGGGTCCCCGGCCCGGCCGACGAAGACGTTGACGCCGTCCGGCGTGGTGACGATCTCCTGCGTCCTGCCGGTTGCCACGAGGGTTCCCGAGGCGTCGCGGTCGGCGGCCTCGGCACCGGTGAGCCGGTCGAGCACCCAGCCCTGCCGGCCGTCCGCTTCGGTGGCGAGGAACCTGAACCGGAACGTCAGGTCCTGCACCGCGTCGTCGTCGGTGTCGATGTGGAACTCGTACAGCGCCTCGGGGTGGAAGCCCTTGTCGGCCGACACCGGGTTGGTGTTCATGACGAAGACCGTGCCGGTCCGGCCCTTGAACAGGTAGACATCGCTGATGTCCAGGCGGGGGTCCTGTTTCGCGGCAGCTGAATCCTGGTGGTGGGACATCGATCGGCCTTCCGTGAGAGCAGAGCGGGACAGGGCACGGCAAAGCCCTGCCGGCTCGGCGGATGTGGTGTGCACAGCACATGAGGGGTGCGGTTCCGCGACCCGGGGAAGCCGCCGCGGTACCGGCCGTCTCCATCGGCCCGGCGCCGCTCGTGGCGGGGTGTTCGTTCAGCACTCCGGCGCGACGATCGCCGCACTCAGGTGCGGGTCACGTCGAACATCCTGACCCGGGGCGGTCGTTCGTCGCCAATGCCTATCCGGTGGGCCCGCATGCCGCTTCGGCATCAGCCCACTTGTCTGCTCTGGACGCGGCCGGGAGGTCAGCGAATCCGGGACGGCTCACACGGGACCGCGCCGCGTCGCACGCGTGCCGTCCCTACGGGGCGAGCTGCGGGGCAGCCTGCACGTGAGTGCGTAGATCACCGCACCGACGAGGGTTTCGTCCACCAGGCGCCACAAGAACTTCACGGTTACCGCTCCTTCGGGTTCAGGGGCCGTCGTGCATCGCGTCGGATGGTGTCGGCAGCCCGTTCGGCGACGGCCAGGACAGTCGCGTTGACTCCTGTGTTGGGGATGGACGGCATCACCGACGCGTCCGCGACACGCAGACCGTCGATGCCGTGCACTCTCAGGTCCGGGTCGACGACAGCGAGGTCGTCCATGCCGATGCGGCACGTGCCGACGGGGTTGTGGAAGCTCGCTGCGTTCCCGCGGAGATAGGTGACGAGGTCGTCTGCCTTTCCCGGAGCGGTCTCCCGAGCACCCCACTGGCCCCAGGCGGGCATGCGGCCGACTTCTCGCGCCATGCCGAGGGCCGCGAGCATGGCGGACACGTCGGCGCTGTCGGCGAGGTAGTTCGGATCGATCAACGGCAGCCGGCCCGGGTTCGAGCTCCTGAGGCGCACCGTTCCCCGGCTCGCGGGCGCCGTGTGGGCGAAGGCGACCGTGTGTCCGCACTCGGGCGTCCCGGCGTCCGCGATGTCCGCGGGAGCGTCGAGCAGCATCAGCTGAACGTCCGGCACGGCTGTCGCGCCGGTGTGCACCAGGGCACCGACCGTACTGAAACCATGGCTGGTGGTCAGTTGCCGCCCTGCCTCGAAGACCACCGGGCACTGCAGGTGATCGTGCAGGTTGGCGCCGACTCCGGGGAGATCGGCCAGCACCGGAATCCCGACGTCACGCAGGTGTGCCGCGGGACCTATACCAGAGAGCAGCAACAGCTGGGCGGAGCCCACCGTCCCGGCCGCCACTATCACCTCGCCGCGCGCCTTGGCACGTTCCACTGTGCCGAAGGACGTGTAATCCACGCCGGTGCAGCGTCCGTGCTCGATCACCAGGCGGCTGACGTCCGCCTCCGTGGCCAGGTGCAGATTGGGCCGGTCGAGCACCGGGACGAGATAGGCGTCCGCGGCGCTCTGCCTACGGCCACCCGCCCCCGCCAGGTCGCACCAGAAGGCGCCGTGCTGCCGTTCACCGTTGATGTCGTCGGTGAGATCGTGACCGGCCTCGGTGAGCGCGTCGAGGAAGGTGAACGACCCGTCGTCGAGCTGGGTCGTCGGCGCCGCCCACACCGGCCCGATGACGCCGCGCAGGGCGGCGTTGCGGCCCATCGCCGTCTCCGTCCGGCGAAAGTACGGCAGCAGCTCGGCGTGGCTCCAGCCCTTCGCACCGTCGTCCGCCCACCCGTCGTACACGGCACGGTGCCCGCGGACGTGCATCATCGCGTTGATCGAACTCGACCCTCCGAGAACCCTTCCGCTGGGCCAGTGGTGCCTGCGCGACAGCGTCCCTCGCTGCGGTGTCGTCCAGCGTGACCAGAGGATCTCCTTGGCCGGGGTGAGCGGGAACCCGACCGGAAGGTGCATGGCCGGCGGCCCGAGCGCCGAGCCGGTCTCCACGAGCAGCACCTCCGCCGCCGCGTCCTCGGACAGACGCGCCGCCAGAACGCAGCCGGCCGTTCCGCCACCGACGACCACATAGTCATAGGCAGTCATTTCTGTCCCGCCTACAGGTGCCTGGAAGCGCGGCCCGGCAGCGTGAGCCCCGGGTGGGTGCTCGTCCCCGGCACGAATAAGCCGCGACGCCACATCGTCAAAACCTCTTCTGTTCAGCTCAATTTCCTTCTGCCAATGAGCTTTGCGGGCCACGGCCCGTCGCGCCAATGCCGATCACCCGAATCGTCATGCCGATCGGACATGGCGACAGGACAGGGCGGTTCCGCTCACCCACGCGCGTGCTTTTATGCCGAACCGAGCGCCGCAATCACGATCTTGGCGAACTGGTCGATGGACGGCATCTTCCGGTTCTTGGCGTACGCCAGCGCCACCATGCGCGGAGCGACCCCTGTGAGCTGTACGTAACGGATGTCGGGGCGACGGTAGAAATCGGCGAGGCCGGCCGGGACGACGATGAACCCGGTGCCGGACGCGACGGCTTCCAGGCTCTCCTCGATCGAGGTGGGCCGTTCGGCTTCCGGACGGTTGCGCGCCGCTGCCGCGTCGAAGTCGGTGCCGCGCCACTCCGGTACGTCAGCGGAGTCCTGGAGCAAGCGGTACGGCGTCAGCTCCGTGATGTGGACTGTCCGCGCCTGTGCCAGCGGATGTTCGTCGGAGAGAGCCGCGACCCGCGGCTCGGGGAACAGAGGGACGACCTCGAAGGTGTCGACCGGCAACGGCAGCCGGACGAAGCAGACATCGACGCGTCCGTCCAGCAGATAGTCGACCTGGTCGGTGGGTGCCGTGTGCAGCACCTGCACATTGACCTCCGGCGCCAGCGCCCGGAACTGTCTGACGATTGGCGTGACTATGACACCCGGCATGAAACCGATGGTGAAATGGTGCCCCTCCCGGCTGGCGAGCCGGACTCGCCGCTGCAGGGCCAGCGATGCCGCGAGCAACGGCCTTGCGTCCTCCAGCAGTTGACCGCCGGCCCGAGTGAGCGCCGTACCCAGCGGGCCGCGCTGAAGCAGCGAAGCTCCGAGATCGTCTTCAAGGGCACGGATCTGTCGGCTCAGTGCGGGCTGCGTCATCTTCAGTCGTTCGGCACCACGCACAAAACTGAGCTCTTCGGCAACCGTCACGAAATAGCGGAGACGCCGGAGGTCGATATCCATGACGCCATGTTAACCACGCCGCTTTTCCTGTCGAACTGCGATCCGAAATAGCACCTTGGGCTTTGATGATGCCCAATCGGCATGGCTTCTGCGCGAATCGGCATTGGCGTCACCAGGCATCCATGACCATGATTGACTGGCACAAAGCAGCCCGCCATCGGCGGATGGCTGCCCTGCCCTGCACGCAGCCCCGCCCGGCCGAAGGGCTCTCCTTCCGCTCCTGCCACCGGCGAACCGCGGCGAGGAGCCGAAAATCGGCACCGCCGTGAAATAATTCCACTCCGCCTCGGCGCGGCAATCGACAAATCCCCCGGTTCTTTATAGCCGGCCGCCTCATTTCGCGGCGTGGAGCCGAGGTGTTCCGGGGCGGAGCGGTCAGGCTCGGGTCACCTGAGCCCGGTGGTCCGCCGCAGCGCCGCCTGGAGCAGGCGGTCCACCAGTTCCCCGTACCCGATGCCACTGGCCTGCCACATCTGCGGGTACATCGAGACGGGGGTGAAGCCGGGCATGGTGTTGATCTCGTTGATCACGAATTGCCCCTCCGCGGTGAGGAAGAAGTCCGCACGGACCAGCCCCTCGCAGGAAGCCGCGTCGAACGCCTTGAGGGCAAGTCGGCGCACCTCGCTGGTCTGGCTGTCGGTCAGCGCCGCGGGGACCACTCCGGGGGTGGATTCGAGGTACTTCGCCGTGAAGTCGTAGTACGCGCCCGTGCCGGGCGCCGGGATCTCGGCCGGCACGCTGGCCCGCGGTCCCTCGGGGAACTCCAGCACGCCGCACTCGATCTCGCGGCCCTGCACGAGGGCCTCCACGATGATCTTCGCGTCATGCCGGTGCGCCTCCGCGATCGCGTCCTCCAGCCCGGGCGGCCCCTCGACCCTGGTGATACCGATCGACGAGCCGGCGCGTGCCGGTTTCACGAACAGCGGCCAGCCGTACCCGTCGGCGAAGCGGTGGATCCTCGCCCGGGCACCGGCCGCGTCGGACTGCCACTCGCGGGGCCTGATCACCAGGTACGGCCCGACCGACAGGCCGAACGAGCTGAACACCCTCTTCATGTACTCCTTGTCCTGACCGACCGCCGAGGCGAGGATGCCCGCTCCGACGTAGGGGATGCCGGACAGCTCCAGCAGGCCCTGCACCGTGCCGTCCTCGCCGTACGGTCCGTGCAGGACGGGAAAGACCACGTCCACCTCGCCGAGGACCTTGGGCTCCGTACCGCGTTCGCCGCGCACGGCGGTCCGGTCGGTCGGGTCCACGGATACGGTGACGGTGCCCCGGCCCGTATCCGTGAGCTGCTCGACCGTAGGCTGCCGCCGGTCGGCCATCGCCATGCGTCCGGGATCGTCCGCCGTCAGGACCCAGCGGCCGTCCTGGGTGATGCCGACCGGCAGGACGTCGTACTTCGTCCGGTCGATGGCTCGCAGCACGGCTCCCGCGGTCACGACGGAGATGCCGTGCTCCGAGCTCCGGCCACCGAAGAGAAGCAGCACCAGCGGCCTGCGGCGCGATCCCGGAGGGGAGGTGGGCTGTTCGGTCATGGTCTCTGCTTCCTTCGCTGTGCGGTCAGCCGGTCAGCGAGGACCGGGAGACGGGGAAGTCGAAGTAGGTGTCCGGGTAGGGCTCGGCGGCGAAGGTGAAGTGCCACCATTCCTCGGCGAGATTCACGAATCCGAGGGACTCCAGCTCGTTCTTGAGCAGCAGTCTGTTGCTGTGCTGGACTCCCACGATGCGCGGGTCGAGCGTGTGCGCGAGCGTGTCGAAGCAGTCGTATCCGGTGCCCATGTCGATCGAGTTGTCCGGGAACCTCTGCGCCGCCGGCCCATAGCAGGGCTCAAGCTTTTCCCCCGGAACGTAGGGGCGCGTCGGGTGGGCCGGCAGCTTCACGAGCGTGAGGTCGATCGTGCTGCCCCGGCTGTGCCCCGACTTCGCCGCGATGTACCCGTCGGCGAAGAGGTCGGCCTTGTCCACCTGCGGGTAGAACTCGTCCTTCATCTTCACGTCGGTCAGGTCCTCGGCCCAGTCGACGAACTGGTCCACCGCACGCTGCGGCCGGTAGCAGTCGTACACCTTCAGCGTGTAGCCCTGCGCCAGGAAGTGGCGCTCGGCCTTCGCCAGGGCCTGTGCCGTCGGGGCGGTGACGATGCACAGCGGTTCGTCATAGCCGTTTATCGGCGTGCCGATGAAGTTGTGGGGCGTGGCGTAGCGGATTTCCTGCAGAATCGCGGGGGCCACGTCGTGGAGCGCCACGAAATCGGCGGGTGCCGTGTTTTCCGTGTCGGCGGCCTGCGCGGTGACGGACGTGCTCGTCACCGTGACAAGAGTGGCCGCCACAAATGCCAGCAGCGCGGGGACACGCTTGCGTACGTTGTTGATCTTCACTATGCCGTACCTCTACTTGACATAGGGGCGGAGAATTTCCCCCGACCCGCGAACGGCGCCAGTGAGAGCGCCATGACGAAAATACCGAAGAACAAGGTGCAGTGCAGGAGACCGTATTCGCCGACGAGCAGACCAGTGACGAGCACCGGAACGCACATCGACGTATAAGTGATGGTGTAGATGGCGGCCATCAGGCCCGCCCGTTCCGTCGGGAGGACGTTCGCCGTCACCAGACGGACGCCGCCCTGGAACGCGGGGCCGAATCCCGCACCGGCCACCGCGGTCCCCACGTACAGGGCCGTGGCGGAGTCGCGGTGCGCGGCCAGCAGCGTGACGGCCACTCCCGTCGTCAGAAGCAGGGAACCGCCCAGGGCCGTTCGGCCCGCGTCGGCATGCCGGGTCAACAGCACCGCGGGTACGGCGCTGACGGTCAGCAGGGACACGATCAGGCCATCGGCGGTCGACGACGCCGATCCCGTGACGCCCTGGACCAGATCGGGCCCGAGGGACAGGTAGAAACCGCCCAGTGCCCAGACGGCCACGAACACGGGGGCGGTGACGAGGAGGGCCCGGCGACTGGACCGGGGAGCGCGGATCCGTGGCCGCAGGGAAAGCCAGGCTCCGGGCCTCGGCGACCTCGACTCCGGAAGGAAGGCCAGACCCAGCGTCTGCGCCGCCAGCGCGCCGAACAACAGCGTGTACACACTCCCGAGGTGATTTGGTATCAGGTCCATGAGCAGGCTGGTGCCGATCGTCCCCAGCGCCATGCCGATGAGCGGAGCGATGCTGACGAACAGGGGCCCCCACCGCCTGGTCACGTCGAGCAGGGCAGCACCCAGTGCACTCGTCGCGGCACCTGTGGCCAGCCCCTGGAGCGTCCGGGCGAGGATCAGCGAGGTCACGCCGCCGGCCTGCAGGAAAAGCAGCATGGACAGTGCTTCGAGGGCGAGCGCGGCGCCGATGACCGGCCGCCGGCCGACATGGTCGGAGAGCGCGCCGACGGTCAGGAGCGCGACCAGGACGCTCAGGCAGTACACGCCGTAGACCACGGTGACCGTGCCGGAGGAAAGGTGCCAACTCTCCCGGTAGACGCGGTAGAGCGGAGTGGGCGCACTGGAGGCGACGAGGAACGTGGTGAGGACGACGGACAAGAAGACAGCCGACCTCCGGCGGATGACCGCGTGGTCGGCCCACCCGCTGGGCGGTCTGGCCCGTGCCTCGGACTTGGCATGAAGCTCTTCGAGCATCCTTGTTCGGCTCTCTGTACGGGAGGGGCGGAGTGGGACACGCGAGCGGCACCCGCAGGGCGTACGTCGCTTGACCTGTCGGCGCGTTCCGGGGCCATCGCCCCGGCGCCGTCATTCCCGCGACGCGCCACGGTCGCCCGCGGAGCGCGGTACGCACCGGTGGAGCCGTGCCCTGCACGGCTTTGATGCCGCAGGCGGCTCGACGGCATCAGCGCGGCCTCCCGCCGAGGGGGACCGGGGGAGGCCGACGGGGACCACCGTAGGGCTCCGGGTGACGTGCCTCACGGCTGCCGTAGCGCATCGGGTACCAACGGGACCTCGGCAGGGCCCGAACGGACACTTCGGTGCGGCAGGTGCGATGGATGACGCGTCGGCAAGCTGGGGGCATGCCCATCCGGCATCGGCACGGCCCTGGTCGGTATGGGCGGTATCGGCTGGACCCGACCGAGAATCGGCGGGCGGGTCAGGTCTGCCTCTGTCGTCCGGCGACCCGCTGATGTCCGTGAGCGCCGGCCTTCGCCAACGCCTCAGAGCCCAGGTCCGGGCGCTGCCACCCCGGAGGACGAACACCGAACATGACTGACCTCAGCATCGGCCAAGGCCCCGTCGGTCTCGTGGAACAGGAGGACGTCACCTATGCGGTAGACATCGTGCTCACGCTTCAGCGCGAGCGGACGGCGTCGCTGCTCCGCGCCCTGCGCAGTCAGCAGGTGCTGCCCGCCCAGACGCACACCTGGGGCTCCGAGCGGGCTTACGGCGCCCTGTTGCACGAGGCCGGCCCTCGCCTCACCGTCCTGGACGTACCCGGTTCGCAGTGGAGCGGCGGTCTGGAGCAACGCGTGCGCGCGCTCAGCAACCTCTCCTCCGTGGTCGTACTCGTACCGGATCACACGGACTCCGTACGGCTTCTGCTGGCGGGTGCCGCCAACGTCCTCCGCCGCGACACGCCGCCCAGGGAACTCGCCGGCAGAATCACCGCCGAGCGCCGATGGCTGGACATGCGGCGCGCACCGCGGCGGCGGCCCGCGGATTCACCACCGTTTCGCGCTGTCCGCGCACAGCAGCACTCACAGCGGGTGCTGTTCGACATCCTCTGTTCCGCCGCTCGGCCATGGTGCTGCCACGATCTGTGCCTCCTGCTCGGCACAGCCGGGGAGCCGATGAGCCGCCGAGCACTGCAGGGCAGGGTCGTACGGCTCGACGAGCGCCTCGCGCGGTACGGACTGGCGGTGAACTGCACGACCCAGTGGGGACGCACGACGTTCCTGGGCCTCGTCGAGGATTCCGGGAGAAGGCGAACGGAGAGCTGAACATGGACGAGCGAGCGGCGGCATCAGGCGAAGCATCGGAACCGGAGGAGTCGGAGGAGTCGGTGCGGGCCGCGCTTCTGGACGCCTGGACGGCAGGGGGTGGCGCGGGGGACGGACATGGGGCAGCCTCGTCGCGTTCGGTGACATGGGGCGTGACCCTGCCTGGTCCGAACGAGGTCGGCCCCCGCCGGAGACTCCACCGGGTCCCTCCACAGGGCAGCTTACCAGATGCCTGAGCACGCCTTCGGCAAGCCGCCCCTGAAGGATCAGGTGATCAGGTGGGGATGCTCCACCGCTGGTTGACGGCGCTGTAGACCGTCCCGTCGCCGCGCGCCTGCCAGTTCTGGCCGCTGGGCAGGGGTTTGCCCCTGCGAGATCAGATTTCGGCATGCTGGCGACGTGTCACCGTCCTCACATGGTCGGCGTCCGGTCACGAAAACGGCCGCTCCGTGGCGACCGTGCCCGTTCGTACCCCGCGCAGTGCCCACGCCGCTCCATTGCCGGCGGCTCTCACCGTTTTAGGCATCAGAATTTCGGCGCTGGAAATCGAAGAACTGTAAGAGTCCACTGGCTCATGCCGACTCGACATGGAAAGAAGCAGGATTGGCATTGGCCTTCCACCGACACGGCCGCCATAGTCGATTCTGCGAAGCGCCGCCGGCCGCAGCACATACGGTTTCCGTGTCCCTGCGAATGACGCCGTTTCCTCTGCCTTTTATGTTCGACAACCCGAGAGGAACACCACCACATGAAGTCCACCGCTCGAATCAAAGCGCTGGCCGCCGCCGGGCTTGTGAGTGGCGCGGTCGTGGCCTCGCTGGCCGTGACGACCGCGAGCGCCGTCACGACCACGGAGAACGACCACGCCGTCGCCTCGCGGGCGGCGCACCGCGCGAAGCCGACGGTGGTCCTGGTCCACGGGGCGTTCGCCGACTCCTCCAGCTGGCACAGCGAGATCGGCTACCTGCGACGCCACGGCTACCCGGTCCTCGCGATCGACACCCCGCTGCGCGGCCTGGCCTTCGACAGCGCCTACGTCGAGGCACAGGTGAAGTCCGTCAAGGGGCCCGTCGTGCTGGTCGGCCACTCCTACGCGGGCGAGGTCGTCAGCCAGGTCGCCGCGAAGACGCCGAAGGTCAAGGCCCTCGTGTACGTGGCGGCCCTCATCCCGAAGGCCGGAGAGACCGCCGGCTCACTGATCGGGCAGTTCCCCGGGTCGCAGCTCGTCCCGGAGAACTTCCGCACGGTTCCCCTGCCCGGCGGTGACACCGACGTGTACCTCAAGGCCGACAAGTTCGGGACGGTCTACGGAAACGGGCTGTCGAAGTCGGACATCCAGGTCGCCTCGGTGACTCAGGAGCCGGTCGCGCTTTCTGCGTTCACCGACAAGGCGACGGTGAATCCGCCGGCGAACACGCCGAAGTGGGCGGTCATCTCGACCGAGGACCACGCCGTGCCGACGGCCGCCCAGAAGTTCGAGGCGAACCGAGTGGGCGCCCACGTCATCTACACCCGCTCGGGCCACGACGTTCCTTCGATCAGCCCGGGAGCGGTCGACCGTGCCATCGTCGCCGCCGCCGACTCCGTGCACTGACGAACTCCCCTAGCGGGGCCCACGGTTGGTACCGCTCCTCGTGCAGGCAGGCAGCGGGTACCCGCACCCCTCACCGAGGCCTACCCGGCCAGGGCGCCGGACGGCGCCCTGGCCTCTCCCACCTCTCCCGCGCCGTCGTCGAGCCGTTCGCGCAGGCAGGCGAGCAGCACGCCGACCGGCGCCAGCGCCAAGGGCAGGAGCAGGAGCGCCACCGCGACCGGGGTGATGATCACGAGGACCCCGGTCACCCACACGTTGTCGTCGGTGGTGGCCAGCATGAGCAGCCCCGCCCAGTGCGCCACGTACGTCCCGAGCCACTTCAGCACCATGAAGGCGGCGACGACCGCGACCGTACCCAGCAGGCAGACCCCGGTGGTGCGCAGCCGTGCCGTACGGGTCAGCGTCCAGGAACGGCGCATCGCCGCCGTCGCCGAGCAACTGTCCGCCACCCGTACGGCGGTGGCCAGTGAGAAGCGGGTCAGGAGGACGAACCCGAGCGTCCAGATCACGACGGGCAGGATCCGGCCCACCAGGACGAACTGCACCGTCGCGGGATCGTGGTACGTGGGCCACACCACCCCGGGCACCAGCTCCAGTTGGATGGCGGCCAGGACGAGCAGGCCCGCCAGCCCCGGGACGAGGACGCACAGCAGGGTCAGCAACTGGACCCGGAGGGCGGCCCCGAGGTGCGGACGGGAGCGGCACCACAGCGCGCGGAGAGTGAGAGCACCGGGGGCCGTGGCGGCGTCGGCGCCCGACGCCACGCGTTCCCGCGCGTACGCCGCGATCACCGCCTGGGCGGTGAACAGCCAGGCGACCAGGACCATGGCCACGAGAAGCAGCAGCGGGTACACGCCGAACGCCACCTTGACGAGGCTGTTCCACTGGTCGGCGTAGGCGACGTAGGAGTCCTCGTTCGCGATGGAGAACTCGGCGTCTCTCCTGGCCGCCAGGAAGAGACCCCAGGACGCGGCGAACCCGGCTGCCACGGTCCCCCCTCCGACGAGCAGCGCCGCGGCGCCGGCCATGACCGCGGAGCCGAACACGGGCCGCCGCTCCCGGCCGGTGATGCGCAGGGCCTCGGCCACGACGGAAGCGCCGGCCCGGCGCTCGTCCGAGCCCATCTCAGAACTACCGCCCGCCATGTCCGCACCCTCTCTTCCCACTTCCTGCCTTCCGGTGACACCGAACCGCCTGACGCAAGTTCCGCCACGCTGTCGGCCCTGGAATTTTCAGTTTTGCCCGTTTATATACGGTATTCTCACTGCATGATCATCTTGTTTTGACCTTAGTACTCCGGCTGTAGATCGTGATCTTGCTGGTCGGGTATCAGGTCCTGGGCCGAACTGATCCCGGTCTCGATTGGTCCGGTCCGATGCCTTTGCTGTCTCAGCTGGACTGGTCAGTGGAGGGGCTGGTGGTGCTGTCCGTGCCGTAGAAGCGGCCTTGGTCGCACAATGCGTCGATCTCGGCGTTGTCTTCTCCGCTCAGTTGTGCATCCAGCGCGACGCTGATGACGCGTCGGGCACGGGCCAATCGCCGGGCGACATCCCAGTCGGCGATGAATGTGCCGACGGTGTACTCGTCGGCGGTTCCGGATGCCTGCCGGGATCCGAGCCGGTCGAGGGAAACGACGAACTCGTTCAGGTCCTGCAGTACCGCGACGACCTCGCTGAGGGGCATGCGGATCTCTCGGGAGGACATGTCCATCAGCCGATTCAACTCCAGAGCTGGTGCTCGGGCCCAGACCATGATCTTGATGGTCGGGCCGGTCAGGGAACGGGTGCGGCCACCGGTGATCATCGGTGTGTGAAGACAGAAGATCAGGCGGTGGCCGCAGGTCACAGCATAGATCCTGCCCGCTGGCAGAAAGCGTTCGAGGCCCTGATGGGCCGTATTGCGGGACGGTTCGTCCGGGTGGAACCCCGGCGCCGGGCACGGGCGTTCGTGCTCGGACTGTTGTCGGACCTGCCGCGCAAGAACTGCTGGACACTCGCAGAGCAGGTCGGGGACGCGAACCCGTACGGTCTGCAACACCTGCTGTCGAGGGCCAAGTGGGATGCCGACGCGGTACGCGATGACATCCGCGGCTTCGTCGTCGAGCACCTGCACCACGAGGATGCGGTGCTGGTCGTGGACGAGACCGGCGACCTGAAGAAAGGCATGGGCACTGTGGGGGTGCAGCGCCAGTACACCGGCACTGCCGGGCGCATCGAGAACTCCCAGGTCGCCGTCTACCTTGCCTACTCGACTCCGCTCGGGCACGCGGCGATAGACCGGGAGCTATATGTCCCGCGTTCGTGGACCGAGGACACAGCCCGCTGCCGGGCCGCCGGAATACCCGACGACGTCAGCTTCGCCACGAAACCCGCCCTCGCAGTCCGTATGATCACCCGCGCGCTGGACGTCGGCGTCCCCGCATCCTGGGTGGTCGGCGACGAGGTCTACGGAGCCAACCCGCATCTGCGCACTGCCCTGGAGAAACGGCAGGTCGGCTACGTACTCGCCGTCGCCCGTGACCACCAGATCACCACCCACGCGGGCACGTTCCGCGCCGACGCCCTCATCAAGAAGTTGCCGCGGAGAGCCTGGCAGAAACTCTCCGCCGGCGCCGGGGCCAAGGGGCACCGCTTCTACGATTGGGCCCTGGCCGACCTCGCCGACGACCGCCCTGGCCACCACCAGTTGCTCGTCCGGCGCAACCGACGCACCGGCGAACTCGCCTTCTACCGCTGCTACTCAGCCGCCCCGGCACCGCTGTCCACCCTCGTGCGCGTCGCCGGACGCAGATGGACCATCGAGGAGACCTTTCACTCCGGCAAGGGCCTAACTGGGCTGGACGAACACCAGGTCAGACGTTGGACGTCCTGGCACCGCTGGGTCACCCTCGCGATGCTCGCCCATGCCTTCCTCACCGTCGTCCGCGCTGACGAACACGCCCGCCACCCGAAGCCGGACGGACTGATACCGCTCACCTGCAACGAGATCCAGCGCCTGTTCATCGTGCTCGTCGTCCGGCCCGTCCACGGAACGGCCCACCGGCTCGACTGGTCCCACTGGCGACGCCGTCACCAGGCTCGATCCCAGGCCAGCCACTATCAGCGACAAGCCGCCCAGACATGAAGATCGCGATCTACAGCTGGAGTATTAGGTCTTATTTGTTATTCACTTACCGTGCTCTCATCGCAAAGGGGGCGACAACGGGAGCCCCCTCGTGGTATACGCCACGTCTCTGTCTTGGCCTGTTGCGACGGCCGTTTTCCCAAAGAAGTTGCGCCATCAACGATATGGGGCGCGGGGCGGTGCAGGCGGCACCAGGTGCTCATACAGAGACCGAATCAAAAGGAGTAAGTCATGCTCAGTCTTCGTAAGGCCTTCACGGTCGCCGGAGTGGCCACCGGTGCGATGGCGCTCGCCCTCACGGGGAGCAGCGCCTACGCGGCGGGGTCCGCCTACCTGCTTTACACGACGGACGACAACCCTGGCGGCGACCTGGACTGGTGGGGTGCCTATTCGGGTACTCAGGACAAGTGGGTCGTGTGTGACAACCAGGCTGACGGCTATGCCGCCAAGGGCACGGTGTCCTGGTCGGGCGGCTCGACCACTCTGTATGCCAAGTCGAACGGGGACTGTACCTATTCTCCGGACAGCTGGAACCTGGCCGAGGGAACGAAGGTCACGCTCAAGGTGTGCCTGAACAACGCGGCGGAGGGCGACCGTTTCTGCCACACCGCCACCTCGTCGGCCTGATCGAGGAAGTTTCGGGTATTCCCTGCGACGCATCTGCCGGAAGCTACAACGCGGCAGAAACGTCCTGATTGTGTGTGACCACAATAAAAGGGTCGACCTGTAATGCCGACGCCCCTTGGCCCGACAGAGGCCAGGGGGCGCCGCCTCTTTTCCCGTCGTTCCGGGAATCGCCCACCGCCCCTGCTCGCGGATCCCGCTGACCGCCATAGCGCACAGGGCAGGCGGACAAGAGCCGATCGCCCGAAACCCCGGCCGGATCAGGGCCGTTGGGAAGGAGCGGGAAGAAAAAGGCCGCTGAACGGCGTATCGCCACCGTCGCCCTGATCGACGCGCTCGCCGACGCCGTGGGGATGCGGCGGCGGCTCATGGCCTGCCGCGGGCGCCTACGGTCCGATGCGGCCGGAAGAACTGGCCGGCCTCCGCCGCCGGGATGTCGACCTCGACATGAACGGGCTCCGCGCTTGGCGCCGCTGACTCCGTCGACCGGACGGCGTCGCGGACACGACCACGCGCCCGTGTGTTCAGACGGAGCCGGAGCCGGCACGGTCCGCCGGTTCGCCGGCGGCACGACGGTATTCGGCGTTGATGCGCTGCGCTTCCTCGAGCTGGTCCTCAAGGATGACGATGCGGCACGCGGCCTCGATCGGAGTCCCCTTGTCGACGAGCTCCCGGGCGCGCGCGGCAATCCGCAGTTGGTAGCGGGAGTACCGGCGATGTCCACCCTCCGAGCGGAGCGGAGTGATCAGACGGGCCTCACCGAGGGCTCGGAGGAAGGCCGGGGTGGCGCCGAGCATCTCGGCTGCCCGGCCCATCGTGTACGCCGGGTAGTCGTCGTCGTCCAGACGATCATTCAGGGGGTTGTCCGATGTCATGTCACCTCGCTGTGCAACGCGTCGAGGGGCCCTGGCGCCGTACCGGCACCAGGGCCCCGAAGGAAATTGAACACCATCTGTCGGCCCTACTGCTGGGCCGACCTTCTGTTTCCGCTACCCGGCCCGACAGGGCGGAGCGGGGGATCGCAGCTGCTTGACCGGGGACCACCATCCATTCCGGGGTCTTGCGGTACCCGGGCCGATGGTTTCTCGGGCCGGGCGATCCTGATGGCGTCTACTCCTCCGTTCCTCTCGGGACCAACAACTACATGAACGGGTACTGCTGTTGGCGGCTCCTCGACGTGCGAGCCACCCAGTGCGGCTCGCAGTCCCGTCACCGATCTGGGAACACGTGGCTTCGAGGCTCGAGAGCCGCACTGACCTGCGTACTTCGTATTCAGCCACCCGCCAGTTCGTGTCTGGCGGGTCTCGTTCGACCGTCTCTACGAGAAGAACCATACCCACGCTGGGAACAAAAATCTACTCCGGCAAGAGAAGGTTTCACTCGTCTGGAAGAGGAGGAACCCTGCCACGCGTGACCCTCACCGCATGACGAAGCCGCCCTCCTGCCGGTCGCGCGGCCACTTCGGCCCCGCGGGCGGTTCGGGACCGCGGGGCCGCATAAGCTCTGCTGCATGTCGAACAACCCTGATGAGCTGCTCGTCGCCATCTCCGCCGCGGTGGAGTCCGAGCAAAGCAATCAGATGTCGCTGACCGTGGTCGTCGGTGGCGCCGTCATCACTGGCCGGCTGGCCCCCGAGGCCGTGTGGAGGGAACGGGTGGCGGAGGTTCTGCACGCCTCGGACCGCCTCGGCGCGTTCTCGGACGTCTTCGCACGCGGCCCGGGCGGGAACCGGGCCGGCCGCGGCGAGGCACCCACGCACCTGCACTTCCATCTCGCCCGGATCCTGCAGGGCAGCCGCGGGATCCCGGAGACGGGCGGTATGTACCGCGTCGCGATCAAGGACGTCAGTGCGTGGACCGTAGGAGATCTCATCCGCTTCGACGAGTGAGACGCCACCTCGGCCCCGTCGCCCGGCCGGCGCTCGACGGCCCCTCGACCGACCGGGTGGCCCGCCTGTGCGATGCCGACGAGAACCGTCACTACCCGAGCGGCCCGACAGCAGGTCTGCCGCGACCCCGCCCGGCCGTCCCGAGGCGTCCTGCCGGTGGCACCTCCAGCTTGACCGGATGCTGCCTCCGTTTTACTGTGGAACCACTTCGGAGGCGGCCTCCGTTTTATCGGGACCGCAGGATCGCGTGAGTCGGGAGGGCGTATGGACGCCACTGGACAGCAGGGGCGCAGGCCCCGTGCGGATGTCCAGCGCAACCGTGCCGCCCTCCTCGAAGCGGCCCAGCGCCACTTCCTGAAGTACGGGGTCGGTACGTCCCTGGAGGCGGTGGCCAAGGAGGCGGGTGTCGGGCCCGGCACCCTGTACCGGCACTTCCCCACCCGGGAAGCGCTGCTGGCTGCCGTGCTGCAGACGCGCTCCGAAGAACTCGTGGCGCGTCAGGAGGAGATCGCGCGCCTCGGCGACGCCGCCAAGGCGCTGGCCCAGTGGCTGCGCGCGTTGGAGGAGTACTTCAGCGCGTTCAGCGGACTGCCGGAGCCGCTCATGGCCGCGGCCAGGGCGCAGGATCCGGACAACCCGCTCACGCTCCCCTGTGACACCGTCATCTCCGCCACCGAGGAGTACGTGCGGGCCGCTCAGCGGACGGGGTACGTACGCGCTTCGGTGAAGGGCTACGACCTGTTCCTCGCGGCCATCTCCGTCGCCTGGCTCAAGGGTGCCGGCGCCGCGGAGGAGGAGTCGCTGGACCGCGTTCGCGCACTCATCGCCGCCGGCTACCGCGAGCAGAACACCGAGGCGTAAGCCCCTGCCGGGCGATGACCCGCGCCTTTGCTTCACATTCCGCATCCCCGCAGTGATCACATCGCGCCGCCCTGGGAGTGGTGTGCCTATTGGAAGGACAAATCATGAGAATTTCCGTTATCGGTGCCGGAGCGATCGGCGGCAACCTCGCTCGCAAGCTCAGCGAAGCCGGCCACGACGTCCAGGTGGCCGACGCCCGCGGGCCCGGTGCCGTCGCGCCCGGCGTGCTGGAGACCGGCGCCCACGCCGTGGCTCTCGAAGACGCCGTCAAGGACAGGGACGCCGTCATCCTGGCCATTCCCTTCGGGGTGGCGGGACAGCTGGCCGATCTGTTCGCCTCCGTCCCCGCAGAGACGGTGGTCATCGACACCTCCAACTACTACCCGCACCTCAGCGGACGGATCGAGGCAGTGGAGGGCGGCGCCGTAGAGAGCATGTACACCGCCGGGCTGCTCGGGCGCCCCGTGGTCAAGGCATGGAACGCCGCCCTGGCCGAGACCCAGCGGACGAAGGGTGTCCCGGCGGGCACGCCGGGCCGCATCGCCATCCCGGTCGCCGGTGATTCCGAGGAGGCGAAGCGTGTGGCCATGCGTCTGGTGGACGACACCGGATTCGACCCCTACGACGCGGGAGCACTGGCCGACTCCTGGCGTCAGCAGCCGATGGGCCCCGCCTACTGCACGGAACTGACCCTGGAGGAGCTGCCGGCGGCCCTGGCCTCGGCCGACCGCGTCAAGGACGCGGCGGTCCGGGAAAGCATGGGGGAGCGCTTCGCCGCTCTAGGTGCCGATCCCACCCTGGAGGCCGTCGTCGAGATGAACCGCGCCGCCCACAGGTGACCACACCTGCCGACGGCGAGGCCCTTCGGGAAGCAGCTGGGGGTACGGCTACGCCTGCGGGGGCCCAGGCGGGCATGAAGGAGGCCGTCAATCGCCCGAGCAGTCGAAGTCCTCTCAGCCGGGCAAGAGTTGGGCAGCGCACAGTGCTGCGGCGTCCGCGAACGCCACCGTCTCGTCAAAGGGACGGAGAGGCTGAGGGCTCACAGAGGTGATCGATCTGGTTGATGCAGCGGAACCGCGGATCAGGGACACCGCTCGGCGTCAGGGTTCGACGAGTCTGCCGGGACCGCCGAGAACACGTGCCCTTCTGGTGCCCAATCCCCCTGCGCCCAGCGGCCGGATCCCGCGGACAGACCCTCGCCCATGCACAAGCCCCAGGCCACTGGCCTGGGGCTTCAAGAAGAGCGGGTGACGAGAATCGAACTCGCGCTCTCAGCTTGGGAAGCGACGACGCTTGCGCCGACTCCACACCCCTGACCAGCACAGATACCCAGACCTCGGACTGTTCGCGTGCGGCGGATTGCACTGTCACTGACCGTGGGTTTCCGCTCTTACGGGCACGCGGAGGGCACGGAGTCCTGAAGGGGGGAGGCCGGCGCCACCGTGGGGGACGACGGGGCCCGGTCCACCCGGGACCGAGGCCTGCTGTCGAGGAGCGTTGCGGCTGCACACTGCCCGCGAGCCTCTGGCACCAGGCCCTCCGTCATCCGATCAGAGCCTCGCAGTGCGCTTGCCACCCGCTATGCCATTTTCAATGGCATACTCGGGGTGTGGCTGATGACTACGTTGACTTCCCACCCGGCGACGGCCCCACCAGTGGCATCTCCGTCACACTGACCGCCGGAACCCTGCAGGCGATCCGCGAGCGGGTCGGCAAGCGGGGCGTCTCGGCGTACCTGGAGAAGGCGGCCCAGCGGCAGATCGAGCGGGACAACCTGGACGAGCTGATCGCGGACTTCGACAGGATGCATGGCCCGGCCGACCCCGAAGCCGTAGCGGCCAAGCGTGCCCGGCTGACCGGCGGTGCTTCAGATGCCGGAGCGGCCGCGTGAGCGGTGTCCTGGTCCTGGACAGCGAGGGGCTGGCGAAGGCCGTACAGCGTGATCGGGAGATCCACGAGTGGCTGACGGCGGCTCGCGACGCGGACCTCCCCGTGATCACCTCGGCAGCGGTGCTGGTCGAGGTGATCCACCCGAAGATCAACGAAGCCGCACTGAAGTGGACGCTGTCCCGCCTTGGTGTCGAGCCGGTGACCCAGGCCGTCGCGCACTCCGCCGCCGCCTTGCTGCGTGCAGCGGGACTGCACGGCCACAAGTACGCAATCGACGCCATGCTGTGCGCGACCGCCTTGCAACATCCCGGCCGAGTGACCATCCTGACCTCCGATGTAGAAGACATCAGGCTGCTCACTGCCGGGCATCCACGTGTGAGTTCCGAGAAGGTCTGAGCCAAGGCGCCGTCAGGCGCACGGCTCTCGCATGCACAGACTCCCCGCACGCCCGGTCCTCTCGGCACGACCTGGCACGGATCCGGTACGCCTGGCCAGAGCTCCCGTTGCTGAGAGCGATGCCTGGCCAGCCTGCCTGAGCAGCGCTCTCAGGGTTCTGCGCCACGCACGGTGGTGACGCTTCTGCGGGGGAGGGCGGTCCGCGCACGTCGCCTACCGCACGGCGACGTAGTCCCCGGTCGACGACTTCGCCCCAGAGGTGGAGTTCCCGTAGTACGTCCACCGCCACGTCCCCGGCTTGGTGGCCTTCACCGTGGTCCTGAGCGCCCCCGTACTACTCGACGTCACCTTCTTGACCGTCGTGTACGAGGAAGCGCCCGCCGCCTTGAACTGCAGGCTCACCGTGCGGCCCGCGTACCCCTGGTACGTGTGGGTGTTCCAGTTCGCCCGTGTGACCCGTCCGGTCACGGTGATCGCCTTCCCTACCGCGACCGGCTCCGGCGAGGCGTCGACGGTGACGCGTGTGGCCCGCTTGACCTGCAACGGGAGGTTCAGGTCGTCGGTGTCCTGGGCGTCACCGGGGAGAAAGACCCGACCGGCGGTTTTCCAGGTGCCGGCGTCCTCGTTCCCGAAGTCGACGTGCCGCGGGTCGATGTACAGCCATTCGTCGAAGTCGCAGATCCCCTTCGCCTTGTCCACGACCTCGCAGTCGCTGGTGATGACGGCGCTGTACAGCCTGTCCCCCGAGTCGAGCTTCCCTCGGTAGGGGAGCACTGTCGGCCCGTGGTCGTATCTGAGCGTCGTCGTCATCCGGAAGGCCGCCCTCACCTCGACCTCCTCCTTGACGCCGATCACGATCGGCTTCCCGCCGTTCACCGTGACCCGGCTGAACGAGACCCCGCCCTCCGCCGCCCCGGCCGGCACCGCAGCCACCCCTGTGAACACGATCGCCGCTCCACCGGCCACCACCGCGCTCCACATCATCTTCCTCATCTTCGACCCCGTCCTTCCCCCTGCAGTCTGGACCGAGCGCGTGGTCGCACCGGCCAGAGGTTCATCCCCAGCGGCTAACTGTGGGACAGGAGACCGCTGTTCGCGGTTGTACGCGGCGCAGCAACGATTTGATCACCACGGCATCGGCGGGGCGTCCGAAGAAACACGAGCACAACGCCGCACGCCGGCCGGCCGGTTGTGGCGCGCACACCGTGCACCGGTCTGGGCGACAAGCAACCTCCAGGTCATCGACCCGGGGGTTTGTCATGGAACGGGTGACGAGAATCGAACTCGCGCTCTCAGCTTGGGAAGAAGCCCCCGCGCCCGCTCACCCGCTCGAACAGCCGCGCTCGTCCTGCCCAGGACCGGCGGAAGTCCGCCCATGGCTACGCCTGCACAGTCACCGAGTCCTGCGCCCTCAGCGAGCCGCTGGGGCCAAGCCGGGCGGCCGACTTCCTTGTCCGAGGAGAGAGTGCGAGGTAATGGAAGGCTCAAGCGTCTGCCGTGCCATGCCCTTCTGGTGATCAAGTCTTTCCCTCAAGGGCGTAGTCGACAGTGGGACGTTCGTATTTCCGTGATCTGGCCCGCCCGACCTGCCGTATCGTTCCGCCAACTCCAGCTGACAGGTGACTGGATCTGAACGGCTGTGCGGGTCGGCGTTCGACGTCCCCTACGGCCCAGGGGGAGCGCGTCCATGAGCCGCAGGCGACTGCTGGTGAGATCCGCTGCCGTCCTCTCCGTACTGTTCGGCGGTCTCGGTACCGGCGTCGCCCACGCCACCGCCGGCACAGCCCTGTACGTCGACGACGACGCCGCCGGTTGCAGCGACACCGGACCCGGCTCACAGGCGGAGCCCTTCTGCCAGATCCAGCCGGCCGCGGACTCCGCGGGCCCCGGGGACACCGTCCACGTGGCACGGAACAAGACCCGGTACGCCCCTGTGACCATCGGGTCGGCCGGCACCTCCGAGGCACCCGTCACCTTCGTCACGACTCCCGGCGACAATCCGGCAGCCACCGCCCGCGTTCTGGCCGGGACCTCGACACCGGCGATGACCTTCTCCGGCGCCCGGTACGTCGACGTGTCAGGGTTCAGCCTCTCGTCGAGCGGGCCGAGCACGCTGGTGTTCTCCCTGTCCCAGCACATCTCCTATGACACGGGTTCGGTCAGCACGGCCCAGGCGGCCACCGGTACCGGCGGGACGATCGCCGTCGACGGTTCCTCCTCCGGCATCGCACTCACCCGACTGCAGATCGCCCCCGAGTCCGGTGGTCCGGCCTTCGCGAGTGCGGCCGGAGCACAGGACATCACGCTCGCCGACGACACCACGTCGCTCGGCGGAGGCATATCGGCCACCGGCACCACGGGCATCCGGCTGGCCGGCGACACCATCGTGACGACCTGCGGCAACGGCATCAGCCTGACCGACGGCACCTCCGGGTCCGTGGAGAACACCGTCGTACGCCCCGACACGACGGCATCCTGCCCGGACACCGGCACCCCCGCCGAGCTAACGGTGGACACCACCTCGGCACCGCAGGTCACCGCGGACTACAACGCCGTCAACCCCCGGTCGGCCGGAACCGACTACGACTGGGCCGGCACCGCGTACGGGACCAGCCAGGCGTTCCTGACCGGTACCGGTCAGGGAGCCCACGACCTGGACCAGACGGACGTGACGCTGTCCACGCAGAGCACGCCGCTGATCGATTCCGCGGACGCCGACGCGCCCGGTGAACTCGCCACCGACCTCCACGGCGCGCAACGGGTCGACGATCCCCTGGTCGCCGACACCGGCACGGGCGCCGGCGACTACGACCGGGGCGCGACCGAGGTACAGGACCCGCTGAGCCTCGGGATTGCGGGCGGCACGTACGAGAACGCCTACGTCGGCGTCCCCGTCACCTTCACCGTCGGCTTCGTCAACCCGTGGTCGGACTCCCTCGACGGCTATCGCTACACCTTCGACTTCGGGGACGGCACCACGGCCACGTCCACCACGCGTTCGGTCGCCCACACGTACACGCAGCCCACCACGAGCACCAAGATCTACGCCACCGTCACGGTGTACCGGCCGGACGGCACCACGATGGGCACCGAGCTCAGCTCCTACTTCCCCGTGCGTCCGCTGCCGGCGCTGACCGGGAGCCTCGACTGCCGGAGCGCCTCCATCCGGATCGCCCCCTCCCTGCCGGACACCGCCGGCTGCGCCTTCACCGCCGCCGGCTTCAGCGGCTACCCGATCACCAGTGACCTGATCACCTTCGGCGACGGCTCGAAGGCGGTCTCCGTGACGGGCTCCAAGGGCGTGGTACGGCACACGTACGCCGCCGCGGGCACCTACACCGTCACCCAGCGGCTCACCGACTCCGGCGGACGCACCACCACCGACACCACCCTGACCACCGTCGGCCCGTCCTACGTCGCCACCAGCCCTAGCCGCGTCCTGGACACCCGCAACGGCACCGGCACCGGCACCGGCAAGCGGCGGGTCGGCCCCGGCGGCGTGGTCCGCCTCAAGGTCCTCGGCGTGGGCGGCATCCCGGCTTCCGGGGTGACCGCGGTCACCCTGAACGTCACCGACACCGGCGCGACTGCCAGCAGTTACGTCACGGTGTATCCGGACGGCACAAGGCGCCCGACCGCGTCCGACCTCGACTTCACCGCCGGGCGGACCAACCCGAACCTGGTCACGGTCCGGGTGGGCGCGGGCGGCTATGTCGACCTGTACAACGCGCACGGCCACGTCGACCTCATCGCCGACGTACAGGGTTACTTCACGACCAGGGCCGGCTCCAGCGACAACCGCATGAGCAACCTCGCTCCCGTCACCCCGACACGGGTCCTGGACACGCGCTACGGCACCGGCACCGCCAAGGGCAAGGTCGCGTCCGGCAGCACGACGACCGTCACCCTGCCGAAGGAGGGACGGGGCTCGGGCACCGTCGGCGCCGTCCTCGACGTCACCGTGACCGGAGGCACCGGCAGCGGCGTGGTCACCGTCTACTGCGGCAGCCGCCCCAGCACGTCGAACCTCAACTACCGTGCCGGGCAGACCGTTTCCAACCTGGTCGTGACGAAGGTGTGCACCGGCGGCAAGGTCAAGCTCTACAACAGCGGCGGACACGTCCACCTGATCGCCGACCTCCAGGGCCTCTACACCAACTCCGTCGTCGACGGCACCTCCCCCTGGGGCAGCCCCTTCGTACCGGCCGATCCCACCCGCTTCCTCGACACCCGCAACGGCACGGGTGCCCCGGTCGGGCCGCTCGGCGCGAACCGCACCCTCACCGTGAAGGTCGCCGGTATCGGCGGCGTCCCGGCAGACGCGACCGCCGTACTGGTCAACCTCACCGGCGTCGCCCCGACCACCGCCACCCACCTGGCCGTCTACGGCGCCGGCACCCTCCCGAACACATCCAACGACAACCTGAGCCCCGGCGAGACCAGGCCGGTCCTGGCTGTGATCCCCCTCGACGCCAACGGCTCCCTACACATCCACAACGCCAACGGCTCCCTCGACATCGTCGCTGACCTCGAGGGCTACATCGGCTGACCGAGCCTGACACCGCTCGGGCCCCGTGACCTCGCGGCGGGCTCCGATCGGGCCACGGTTCAAGGCGCCGGACGCAACTTCCCGGGATCACATGACCCACCGCAGTTCGATATCAACCTGACCCGCCGAGGCGAAGAACGCACACCGCACGAGACGACCGACGGCACGAAGATGCAACCAGACTCGACTCAGTGGGCTCGCAAGGCACGTCGGGAGCCCACCGTCGTGCCAGAAGAGGACGCCGTTGCTCCAGACAATCAACGTCCTGGCCAACCGACAACTGATCACCGAGCGCAGCCAAAAGGCCCAGATCCCCGACCTGGGCCTTCTTCGTGGAGCGGGTGACGAGAATCGAACTCGCGCTCTCAGCTTGGGAAGCTGATGTTCTACCATTAAACTACACCCGCGTAGAGACCGAGCGGAGTCGGTGTCTGAACGCTCGCTCACTGTACCTCATGACGGACCCCCGGTGCTCGGACCACGGGGTCCGTTGGTGTTTCGGGGCATGGGATGGCGCTGCGGGGGAACGGAGTTGGGGCGTACGGTGGAGGCGTGGGAGAGGCTCCGCGCAGGGTCGGAGTGCCGCCTGGAGAGCCATCCCTTTGATCCCGTAATGTGGCTTTCCGTCGTCACGGCAGTTGGCCCGACGCGGCTCCTGGGGAAGGGAATCAAGGGACTTGATGGAACGCACCGTCGTCCGCTGTGCCGAAGGGCACGTGTTCAGCACCACTTCGTTCCCGATGCAGCAGGCCGAGCGGCTCGGCCCCGGTCGGCTCGTCCGGTGCCCCAAGTGCGCCCGGCTGCGTAGCGCCGTACCGGTCGCGCTGGAAACGCTCGAAAGGCAGTAGCGGCACTGGGGAAGCCGCGACAACCGGGGCGCGTGGACTCGTGGTGGTTTTCACGGGTCCGCGCGCCTTGCGTATCCTCGGGGCGTGCTTCTCTCAGACAAGGACATCCGGGCCGAGATCGACGCCGGGCGGGTACGGATCGATCCCTACGACGAATCCATGGTTCAGCCGTCGAGCATCGACGTCCGGCTGGACCGGTTCTTCCGGGTGTTCGAGAACCACCGGTACCCGCACATCGACCCCTCCGTGGAACAGCCGGACCTCACCCGGCTCGTGGAGCCCGAGGGCGACGAGCCCTTCATCCTCCACCCCGGCGAGTTCGTGCTGGCCTCGACGTACGAGGTCATCAGCCTCCCCGACGACCTCGCGTCCCGGCTGGAGGGAAAGTCCTCGCTGGGGCGGCTCGGACTCGTCACCCACTCCACCGCCGGGTTCATCGACCCGGGGTTCAGCGGGCACGTCACCCTCGAGCTGTCCAACCTCGCCACCCTCCCCATCAAGCTCTGGCCGGGCATGAAGATCGGGCAGCTGTGCATGTTCCGGCTCTCCTCCCCCGCCGAGCACTCCTACGGCAGTGAGCGCTACGGCTCCCGTTACCAGGGGCAGCGCGGGCCCACCGCCTCCCGCTCCTACCTCAACTTCCATCGGACGCAGGTGTGAGGGACCGGACATGAGCAGCAGTGGTCCCGTACGGGAGAACCTGAGCTACGAGCAGTTCGGGGTCGCCGTGCGCGAGCTCGCGCAGACCATCGCCGACGACGGGTTCGAGCCCGACATAGTCCTGAGCATCGCCCGCGGCGGGGTCTTCGTCGCCGGCGGGCTCGCCTACGCCCTCGACTGCAAGAACCTGCACCTGGTCAACGTCGAGTTCTACACCGGGGTGGGGACGACCCTCGACATGCCGGTCATGCTCGCGCCCGTCCCCAACGTCATCGACTTCAGCGACAAGAAGGTCCTGATCACCGACGACGTCGCCGACACCGGCAAGACGCTGAAGCTCGTCCGGGACTTCTGCCTCGACACGGTCGCCGAGGTCCGGTCCGCCGTCATCTACGAGAAGTCCCACTCCCTCGTGAAGTGCGAGTACGTGTGGAAGCGGACCGACGACTGGATCAACTTCCCATGGAGTGTGCTGCCTCCCGTACACAAGTCGGGTGAGGCACCCCGGGAGAACACGGAAGCGGTCTGACCTGCGGCTTCCGCGTTTCCGGCCGGGCCGGGGAGGAGCACACGAAAGGGCCCCCGGCTACCTCGCCGGGGGCCCTTGCCGTATCCGTGACGGCTGCTAGAACGTGCCCAGCTTCACGATCGACAGCAGTGCGATCAGCTGGATCGCCGACGCGCCCAGGGCCTTCGGCCACGGCAGGTCGTGGGACTTGGACACCATCAGCGTGAGCAGGGCGCCCGCGGCGACCCAGGTGGCCCAGCCGAGCAACTGCACGAAGCCCGCGTTGCCGCCGAAGAACATGGCGAACAGCAGGCGCGGGGCGTCCGTGATCGACATGATCAGCATGGACAGGCCGACCGTCGGCTGCCAGGCGCCGTCGCCGCCCAGCTGACGGGCCAGGGTGTGGGTCACCACACCGAGGACGAAGGACGACAGCACCAGCGCCACCGCCGTCACCAGCACGATCGGGATCGCGTTGGACAGCGTGGCGTTTATCGCGTCCTCGCGGGCGCCGTCGAAGCCGAAGACCGCGAGCAGGCCGTAGAGGAAGGTGACGATGAGGGCGGGGGCCCACATCGTGTAGTCCCGCATCTGGAGGAACGTCTGGTTCGGGGCCAGCACGATCCCCTTCAGCAAGTCCTTCCAGTGCAGCCGCGGCCCGATCGGACCGGCCTGCGCGGCCGAACCGGCGTGGTAGGTCGCGCCCCGCGTGTAGCCCTCGGCCTCGTCGACCGAGAAGGCCTGGGTGTGGCCCGGCTGGTTCGCCGCGTACGGGTCGTGGGAACCGGCGCCCTGGCCGCCGCCGTAGCCGCCGTACCCGTTGTCGTCGCCGAAGTACTCCGGGCCGTCGCCGCCGCCCTGGCCCGGGTAGCCGCCGCGCGCCTGCGGCCAGCCGGACCCGCCACCGTGCTGCGGGTACGACTGCTGCGGGGGCCGCTGGGGCTGCGGGGCCGACGGGTGTCCGTACGACGGCCCCGGCTGCCCCCCGTAGCCCTGGGGCGGCGCCTGCTGCCCGTACGCGGGTTGTTGCGGTCGCGCTTGCGGGGCACGGGTGTCCCGGCCGCCGCGTCCGATCCTGAATCCAGCCACGTCCTCGAACGTACCCGGTTCGGGAGAGTCGCGTGTGGGCTCGGCCGCCGGAACCGGCCATTGCCGCAGACCTGTGACATCCCCTAAGGGGAACCCCCAGAGTCGATCAGCGCCGGTCAGGGCCGGTCACGCGGGGCCGACACGGGGCCGGCGCGGATCGGGGACGGTCGGTGACGCGCAACGGCCGACCACGGCGCGGAAGCAACCGGTGGTCCGTGAGGCTCGCGTTCGCCGCCGCCATCCCGTTCCGCTCGACGCCGCCATCCCCTTCACCCCGTCATCCCGAATCTCAGCGGCCCGCCACTTGAACACGACCACGCGGGCTGCGGCAGCGCCGTCGTCGTCGTTCACGGTCTGCTGATCTTGGCTGCGGCAGGATGGGGGCATGAGCGTAGTCAAGATCAATGTGCTGACCGTGCCGGCTGAGCAGCGGGAGACGTTGGAGAAGCGGTTCGCCTCGCGGGCGCATGCCGTGGAGAGCTCCGACGGCTTCGAGTGGTTCGAACTTCTCCGGCCGGTCGAAGGCACCGAAAACTACCTCGTCTATACGCGGTGGCGCGATGAGGGGTCCTTCCAGGCGTGGATGGAGGGGCCCATGAAGGCAGCGCACCAGGGCGGTGGCGAGGAAGGGGGAAAGAAGCCGAAGCCAGCCGCGTCAGGTTCGACGCTGTGGTCCTTCGAGGTCGTTCAGCAGGCTGAGCCCAAGAACGCTTGATCAGCAAACCGCCGAGTTTGAACTCCACCCAGTTTTCGCCAATCCGGCTTCCCGAGGTGACGTCCTCGAACCAGGGAAAGCGGTTTACGGGTGAACCCCTGTCAGAGCCGCTGTCCGGATCGTGAGGTCAGGATTGGCGAGGCGTCGATACGTGGGTCTGCGGTGTACGCCCGTAACCCGTATAAACGTCTCTTCGGCTTGGTAACGGAAATAAAGGAAAGGGGCCTCGGCCAGATGCCAAGGCCCCTCCTGTAGTGCTACCCGGTCAGGACTGCCCCCGGATGTACTTCACCATCACGATGATAAAGCTGCACAAACCGGCTGCTGCTAGGCGGCCTGTGTAGATTGCCTCAAAATACGAGACATGGTCCATGATCCGTCGCCCCGTACCGGCGGCGAACCCACCGATACTCCCCACAAGGACAGTAACTGCGGCTTCAAACTTGCGAATCTTGGACCCATCACCCCCAGTCCCGTTGCTGGAGCCAGCTCCAGAGACCTGAGGGTGCATTGCTGACATGACCGCTGCACCTTCGTCAGCCGCCTGTGAAGGATCGCCTGTCGGACTCGGGCTGGCGAAGTTGCCCGGCCGCGTTGCCACGGCTTCACCCCAAGGGCTGCTCGGGCCGGTCATGGCGTGACCGCATTGACGACCCGTCGTACTTGGGTCCTCCACTCCTGCCGACGCCGTGCGCGCCTCCGCCGGTCGTGTCCTGGTCCTCACCGCCGTACAGCCTGGCCGTGGGTGAGCTGGCACTGTGCTGGGGCGCCCAGGTCGACGCCCGGCCCCTGCGCACGAACGGTGACGGCCCCGACGATGACGCCGTTGCCGCGTACGTCGCCAAATACGTCACCAAGGGAGTCAACGAGACAGGCGCCGGCCTCGACCACCCTGTCACCGATCAGGCGGACATCGAGTCTGCACCCGTGAGCGGACAACGTCCGCACCCTCATGCGGGCCTGCTGGCGTCTCGGCGGCCTCCCCGAGTACGCGCCCCTCCGCCTCCGGGAGTGGACTCACACCCTCGGTTACCGGGGCCACATCCTCACCAAATCTCGCGCCTACTCCACCACCTACGCAGCACTCCGCGCCGAACGCGCCCACCACATGGGCCACGCCGACACCCCCAACGCCATCGTTGATCGGCAATGGCGCTACGTCGGCTCCGGCCACACCCCGGGCGCTGCGCTGATAGCGGCTGGCCTCGCCTCCGACATCGTCCTCAACCGGGAGATTGCACTTACTGAGGTGCGTATCGCCGACGGGGGTGCCGCCTGGTGAACGACCCGAATCAAGAGTTACGAGAATGGGCACGGGCGCACGCGCGCAATGCGCCCCGCTGGTCCGAGCGGAAGTGGCGGCGGGTGAACGTCACGCTTCGGCTGGACGTCACTACCCGCCGCCTGGCTCCTACTCCGTCCTCGCCGGAGGCCTAGGCGGGCTTGCCTGGGGTCCCCTTCCACGGCCAGTAGGAGAAGCCGTTGCCGGTGTACCAGTCCAGGCGAGTGTTGCCGCAACTACCGCTGTGCACGTCGAGGAAGTCGTAATCGACAGCCTTGATGGACTTCTTGGGGAAGGACACGGAGATCTCCGTGGTGACGGTGCCGCGCGAGGGGATGGTGCCCACGGCCAAAGCCGGGGAGTTCCACAGGGGCAGCGTGCCGTTGGTCTTGCTGTTCCAGTGCAGCGCCACCGCGTGCCAGGCGCCCTTGCCGACGCGCCAGCGAACATGGGGAGCGGGGCCCCGGTTCTTCATGAGGTTGCCGATGGCGAAGACATATGAGGCCTTGGCGAGCGCTGTGTTCTCGGTGTTGTGGAGCCGGAGCGTGGCGTAGAGCGGAACGCCGGGCTTCCGTGCGGTGGGTACAGCCGATCCGGCAGCGTCCGAGACCGATACCGCTCCGTTCCGGCAGGTGTACCCGGTGACGGCGACCTTGGGCTGAGCGGCAGCCGCGGCACCGTGGCCGGCGAGCGCGCTGAGGACGCCAGCGATGGCGGCGAGAACGGCGCCGTGGCGAATAGTGGTGTTCAACATCTCCTCCTCGTCGCCTCGATGCCACAGTGGCCGCTGTCTGCCGTCAATGATCTTTGCGAGATCATTACGTACTGGAGGACTAGGGCGAGCCAGCCCCGGAATCCCTGCATGCTCCGGTGCCCTTCTCATGCGGTTGCCTCGCGCGAGTCATGACTTCACCCGTCACTCGCCAGCCATGCGGACACCATCCCGGTGAACCGGGTCTGAGCGTGGAAGCAGAACACACTGAACTTTTCCAACGCTTGGGTAGTTTATTGCTTTCCGATGGCCTGAAAACCGACGGTTCTCGAAGATCGGTTTTACCGCTTGACCCATTGACCCTCTCGCCATGTATGGTCTGTACATGCCATCTCCCGCGGGGGGAGAGAAGGTGAAGGGAAAAAAGAATATGGGTCTCACTTCAAGGCGTGCAGCTAGTATTTGTGCGGCGGCACTGCTTGTTGTGCTGGGTGCAGGGGGAAATGTCGCGGCTGCTGACGACACTCCTCTGAAAGCCGCGGATGCCGATCCCGTCGTCAATACCGAGCCGCCACAGGAGACGGATCCGGCCGACACGGATCTCGTCGATGTCCCAGCGGATCAGGTAGATGTTGAACCTGATGTGCCCGGTAGCGGCGACACAGGATCTGGGAATCATCCCGGCAGTGAGTACTGCGATCCGTCGCGCGTCTATACACCGATATCCAAGGGCAAGGATTATCACAAGAGGGTCGGTGCACCCCAGGCCAACACGAATCATGGAAGTCACACGGCCAAATCGACTTTCACCGCTGAAGTATCGGGCACCGTGGGCGTGAAGGTCAGCACCGGGCTCGTGGTGACTACCGAAGCCATGATCGGCCTGATCAACTCTCATTTCAGCGTTAGCGTGTCGACTTCCATGACGGCCAAATTGGGTAACACGATCTCCATCCCAACCCCTGTCAACAAGACCACTCATGCTGAGTACGGTGTTTATCGCCTGCGGAACACGGGGAAAAGTTACATAATCTACAGCAACTGCCAGACGTCAACCAAGAACACCGTCACGAGCTACAGTCCCGATTACGTCGGCTGGTACGTCTGGGAGACAAGCGCCTGATGAAGACCGTTGGGAAGCGCGTCCGCTGGGCAGGCGGCCTAGTAGTCGCGGCCTTGGGGATAGCGGGGTGTGGCTCCAGTGACCACGCTCGAAACTCTTCAACTGCCCACCCCACTCGCGCCGCACTCACGTCACCAGCAACACAGGCGCTCGGCGCAACCAGTGATCCCAACGCCCCCTCAGTCGCGAGAGTGCCGCAAATCGCCTCTCGAGGCATCGCGGTCATGGTCAGTGACGTCAAGGTCAAGGGCAGTGCCGTTTATGCGATCCCCGGGGGAATCGAATCTGGAAAGGTTCTGGCGATCGCGATAAATTGCCAGGGTTCGGGTGTGCTCACTGTCCAGGTGAAACCAGCGGGCGTCTCCTTTCCGCTTACCTGCGAAAAGGGAGAGATCATTCCGACGTTGAATGAGATTCAAATGAGTAAGGATCACCCTGAAGCCTCGTTGAATTTCACTTCGAAGTCGAACGTCACTTGGTCATTCGCCGCCGGCTGGGATCCCAATCCGCCTCGGCGGCAATAGGCGCGCCGTTTGGTGCCGATCCGCGAGGCTTGTGCCGACGTGACGGGCAAAACCAGATCGACGGAGACGGGCGCGGCACCCGATCATGCGTTCATGCTCTTGAGAGACACCCTTTAGGGCGTGCCATTCGCTTCATGCGGTGGGACCCGGCGACAACGCACCGAGGCTCAAAGCCACGTGATCCAAACGGCACGCCCTTTAGGCGTCCTCCTCCGTCCGGAAGAGCGGGGTCAACCTCGTGTGGACCGGCTTGCGGCGGCCGATTGCCGGGCTGACCAGCACCGCTGTGAGGGTCTGCTCCACGTACGCCCGCTGTTCCGGGAGAGTGAGCCCCTCCCACTCCGCGCGCAGGTCCACAGGCTTTCCATTCGCGGCACTCTGCTGCTTGATCCACCGGTTACGGTCCCGCGTCAGCCGACGTTCCTGCGCGGTGAGCTCCTGGAGCATGGCGAAGTAGCGTTCCTTGGTGAGCAAGCGTTGTTGGCGGGCTTCCTTGGTCTCCTCGATGTCCTCACGGACACGCGCAAGCCTCTCGTCGCCGTCCCACTCCCGCGGCGCGGGCTCAGCCTGCCGTGCTGCCGCTTCCTCCTCGTACTTGGCGATCACAAGTTCTGTCACCGCCTGGTCGGCCTCGGGACCGGGGATCTTTGTTCCGGCCCCGCACCCGCCCTGCCCCTTGTCCGGGCATGCGTAGTAGAAGAACCCTTCGGGCTTGTTGGCGCTCTTCGGCGCCTTCATCGCTCGATGGAGAGCACCGCACTCGTCCTTGTCGCAACGCAGAGTTCCGGTCAACAGGTACTTGCGGGAGTTGTGCCCGTTGCCGGGCTGCATGTTCTCGCCGATGCCTTCGAGCAGGGCTTCCCACTGCTCGACGGAGATGATCCTCTCCCACTGCCCACGGACCGGTTCGCCGTCGTCCCCGTAGACGATCTCCCAGCGTTCGTTCTCGGTTCCCGTGTCGGGGTTGAGGGCGCGTACCTTGCGTGAACGGATTCCACAGATACGCGGATTACGCAGCACCATCTTGAGCTTGGTGGGGTTCCACGTGCTTCCGCGCGGCGTCGTCACCCCGGTCTCGTTCCAGCGGACTGGGTAGGCACGTACCGGAGCACCACCGAGGATGCCAAGTGCCGCTTCCCGCAGGAGCTTTGATTCGGTCGGGTGCAGGGTCCGCTTGTCGTCCAGCCAGCCGAACGGCCGCGTTCCCCCTGTCGGGATTCCCTCGCGTTCCAACGCCCTGTGCTTACGCCGTACGCGCCTCGCCGTGTCGGCGGACTGCTTGTTGCTCATCGCCACGACCACGCGCGCCGTGGCGCGCCCGTTCTCCGTGAGGAGGTCAAGGCTGCCGTTGATGTCGATGATGGGCCGGCGGTGACGCTCCACCACATCGATGGCGTCTTCAAGGTGCCGGTTGTCGCGTGTCAGGCGGTCGATGTCGTAGACGATCAGGCCGTCTAGACGCCGGCCGTCGGGTGCTCGGCCGGACTTGAGGTCTTCCAGCGCGCCTTCGAACACGGGGCGGATGACTCGGTAGGCCACTCGGCCGTCAGGGAGGCGGACACGCTTCTTGCGCCATGCCGAGGTGTCCGGCTCGTAGTAGATGTGCACGCAGGTGCCGCCGTGGCGGGCTATGTAGTCCCGGCCGTCGCGCTCCTGCTCCTTGGTGCTCTTGATGTCGCGGCCGGTCATGGGGCCGCGTCGTTGGCCGCAGCTCCCGGACGGTTCGCCGGCGGGCTCGTCGTCGTCCTCGTCTGTGGAGAGACGGACGAGAACGGCCCAGTTCTGGTTCTCTAAGTTCCCCCACTGTGCGCGAGAGACCAAGTCATCTTCGCTCATGGTCCGTAAGGTACATCCACACATCCTGTGCCCCGTCGAGGGGACCGATCAGTATCTCGTGTACACGCGGTGGCGGGACGAGGAGGCCTTCCAGGCGTGGATGGAGGGGCCGATGAAGACCGCGCACCAGGGCGGTGCGGAGGGTGAGCGGCCGAAGCCCGCGGCTTCCGGTTCGTCGCTGTGGTCGTTCGAGGTGGTGCAGTCCGCGGGGCCCAAGAGCTGACCCGCCGCCGCGGCCCGCACCGGGCCGGGCCGGGCCGCGGCGGGGTTGCCGGGCGGGGGTATGCGCATATTGTCGTGACTGGGTGGTGTGCGCCGCCGTGGCGGGCGGGGACGGACCGGTACGGCGTGTGCCGCCCGCCGCTCACGACCCGAGGACGACGTCATGCGGCCCAGTGCCCGCCCCAGGGGTGACCTCTCGGTCGACGACGCCCTGGGCGCGGCGCTGGCCGACATGGTGCGCCGGACCGGCGCGGCGATCGGCGGCGCCTACCTCATCGAGGAACCCGCGGCCCTGCTGCGCCTGGTCGCGCTGTGCGGGCTGCCCCTCGACTTCTCCGCGCCCTGGCAGCGTCTCGCGCTGACCGCCCCCGTCCCGGTCGCCGACGCCATCGAGGAGGACCGGCTGGTCTGGGTCGGCGGCCAGGACGAGATGGCTCGCCGTTATCCGCGTGCGGCGGCCGTCCTGCCGTACCCCTTCGCGCTGGCCGCGGTCCCGGTGCGTGGGGTGCGCCGCCGGTGGGGCGGGGTGGTGCTGATGTGGCCCGCCGATCACCCGGACCGGGCCACCGCCCGTGAACGCCAGCACATCACCGCGAGCGCCCGCCGGCTGGCCCGGCTCCTGGACGACTCGCCGGTGCCGCCGACCCTCTTCGAGGAGCCGCGGGTCGTCCCCGTGGGCTCCCCCGGCCATCCCGCCCAGACCGCGCTGGCCGCCGTCGACTACCTGGACCGGCTCCCGGACGGCGCCCTCGCCCTCGACCTGGAGGGCCGCATCACCTTCATGTCCGGCACGGCCGCGCGGCTGCTCGGCCGGGACGCGCAGCGGCTCCTGGGCACCCGGCCCTGGCAGTCGCTGCCGTGGCTCGACGACCTCAGGTACGAGGAGCGGTACCGCATGGCGGTGGTCAGCCGGACGCCGGTCTCCTTCAGTGCGCGGCGCCCGCCGGACCAGTGGCTGACCTTCCAGCTGCACCCGGACGACAGCGGCATCAGCGTGCGCATCATCGCCGAGCCGGAGCCGTCGGACCCGGCGTCGGGCGGCACCGGGCCGGAGCCGTCGGACCCGGCGTCGGGCGGCACCGGGCCGGAGCCGTCGGGCCCGGCGTCCGGGCGCGCGGGGCCCGCCCGGGCCGGCCGCGCGGAGCCGGCGCCGGCCGCGCCCGGACGGCTCTACCAGCTGGTCCACCAGGCGGCCGCGCTCACCGAGACGGTGACCACGGCGGATCTCGTCGCGCTGATCGCCGACCAGATCCTGCCGGCGTTCGGCGCCCAGGGGCTGGTGCTCAGCACCGTCGAGGCGGGCCGCCTCAGGATCACCGGGACGCACGGCTACCCCGCCGACGTCGTCGACCGCCTCGACGCGCTGCCGATCGACACCGGTCTCACCCCCGCCGGCCAGGTCCTCGCCAGTGGCACCCCCGCGTTCTTCGGCAGCGCGGCCGAGCTGGCCCACAGCTACCCCCGGGCGCCGCTGATCAGCGGGAAACAGGCGTGGGCCTTCCTGCCCCTGGTCGTCTCGGGCCGTGCGGTGGGCTGCTGCATCCTCTCCTACGACCGCCCGCACACCTTCACCGCCGACGAACGTGCCGTCCTCACCCCGCTGGCCCGTCTGCTGGCCCAGGCACTGGACCGGGCCCGCCTCTACGACACCCAGCACCACCTCGTCCACCAGCTCCAGCAGGCACTGCTGCCCCGCGCCCTGCCCGCCCTGCCCGGCCTGGAGGTCGCCGCCCGCTATCTGCCGGCCGCGCACGGCATCGAGGTCGGCGGCGACTTCTACGACCTGCTGCGCCTGGACGGCACCGGGGTCGCGGCCGTCATCGGTGACGTGGAGGGCCACAGCATGGCCGCGGCCGCCCTGATGGGCCAGGTCCGTACCGCCATCCACGCCCACGCCACCGCGGGCGCCGCCCCGGACCAGGTGCTCGCCCGCACCAACCGGCTGCTGTCCGACCTGGACTCCGACCTCCTGGTGACCTGCCTGTACGCACACCTCGACCTCGCCCGCCACGAGGTCGTCCTGGCCGGCGCCGGTCATGTCCCGCCGCTGCTGCGCCCGGCCGCCGGGCCCGCCCGCCCGCTGCGTCTGGACCCAGGCCCGCCGCTGGGCGTCGACACCGGCGCCCGCTACCCCCTCACCCGCGAGGCGCTCCCGCCGGGCGCCGTGCTCGCCCTCTACACCGACGGCCTCGTCGAACGCCCCAGGACCGACGTCCAGCAGGCCACCGCGGACCTCGCCGACCACCTCACGCACGCCGACGTCCACGACCTGGAGCGCCTCATCGACTCCCTCGTGCACCGCGCGTGGCCGGCCGGCGGCCACACCGACGACCTCGCCGTGCTCCTGCTGCGCACGGCGGGCTGAGCGGCCGCCCGTCAGCCGGATGGCGTCGCCCGGGGACCGGCGGGTGGCGCTGGTGGAGCCGACCGCCGAGGGGCGCACGGCGTTCCTGCGGGCGGCGGGCGTCCACGCCCGGGTCGTCGAGGAGTTCTTCGTCAGGCCGCTCGCCGCCGACGACTACACCCGGCTGACCGGCGCGCTGGCCGAGATCGACCGGGCGCTCCGCGAGGAGGCCGGGTGACGACCTGACCGCCCGGTGTCAGACTCCTGTTACGGGACGAGTCAGATAAGTCTGACTGGTCGGGCGAGCCTGACCAGTCGGGCGCTTCAGGATGAAACATCCTAAGGAACCGGTCATGGGTCTCGGCGTCGGGCCTCCGGGCATGCGGCGGGGGGCCCTCGCGCGTGCCTGCGTGGCGGTCGTGCTCGGCGCCGACGTCCAGCAGCAGCTCGACGCCCTGATCACCCGGGGCGTCGACGTCGTGGTCCTGTCCGCGATCGATCCCAAGGCGCTGCGCCCCTCGGTCGAGTCCGCGCGCCGCGCCGGCATTCCGGTCGTCGCCCACGACCGGCTCGCCCAGGGCCCGGTCTCCGGCTACGTCACCTTCGACGGCGCGACGATCGGCCGGCTCCAGGGCCGGGCCCTGTTCGCCGCCAACGGCAGCCTCGCCGACGCGGTGATGACACGCTGGTAAAGGACGGTATATGCATCTTCGATCAGATATGCACCCCTAGACTCCAGTCCGCCTGCGCCAAGGCCGGACTCACACGATGAGCCCGCCGCACCGGTGAAGGAGGTGGTCGCCCCGTGGTCCAGCCCCTGCTGGCGCTGCACGGCGTCTGCAAGCGGTTCGCGGCCGTCGAAGCGCTGGTGGACGTCGACCTGGAGATCCGGGCCGGAGAGGTGCTCGCCCTGGTCGGCGGCAACGCCGCCGGCAAGTCCACGCTGGTCAAGGTGATCTCCGGGGTCGTGACTCCCGACAAGGGCGGCATCGAGTGGGAGGGCCGCGCCGTCCAGATCAAACGCCCGCACGACGCCCGGGCCCTCGGCATCGCGACCGTCTACCAGGACCTCGCGATGTGCGGGAACCTCGACGTGGTCGGCAATCTCTTCCTCGGCCGGGAGATCCACCGGCACGGCATCCTCGACGAGGTCGAGATGGAGCGCCGCGCCCGCGAGGTGCTGCGGATCCTGCCCCTCCCCATCCCCGACGTCCGGGCCCCGCTCGCCACCCTCACCGGCGGCCAGCGGCAGGTCGTCGCGATCACCCGGTCGTTCCTCAGCGAGCCCCGGCTGCTGCTCCTCGACGAACCCACCGCCTCCCTCGGCCTCGAACAGACCAACCAGCTCCTCGACCTGGTCGAGGAGCTGCGCGACCGGGGCGCCGGGGTGCTGATCATCAGCCACAACATGGGGGACATCAAGGCCGTCGCGGACCGGGTCGCCGTGCTCCGGCTCGGCCACAACAACGGCGTGTTCGAGGTGGGGACGACCTCGCAGGAACAGATCATGGGCGCCATCACGGGCGCGGCCGACCACTCCGGCCGGAACCGCCGCCCGGCCGACCCGGAGGAGTTCTGGCCGTGAGGGGCGGTCACCGGGGCCGGCTCACGGCGTACGCGGGCACGGCGCGCCGACGGCTGCGGGTGGCGGCCTCGGCCCGGTCCCGGTCCTGCTCGCCCGGGTGCTGCTGGTCGCGGTGGTCTCCGACGCCCTGACCCGCCCAGGACCGCCCCCGGGGGAACGGGCGTAGCGGCCGCCCCGGCCCGGCGATGCCGCACACTGTGCGGAACACGGAGGGGACGGGAGTCGAATGTGGCGCAGGTCACGGGAAGCCGGTGGGGTGTGCCGGACAGCTCAGTGACGTGACCACACATATGCGTACCCGGGTACGGGCCGGGGAGCCGAGCGCGTTCGCGGAACTGTTCGACAGCTACTCGCGCGCCGTCTACAACCACGCCTTCCGGCTGACCGCCGACTGGTCGGTGGCCGAGGACGTGATGGCCGCCACCTTCCTGGAGGCGTGGCGGCTGCGCGACCGGGTCGACCCCGAGGGCGGTTCGCTACGGCCGTGGCTGCTGGGCATCGCCACCAACACGGCCCGCAACCAGTACCGCAGCAACCGCCGCTACCGGGCCGCCGCCACCGCCGCCGCGGCGGCCCAGCTGTCCGTGCCCGACCACGCCGACGAGGTCGCCGGCCGCGTCGACGACCGGCACCGCCTCGCCGCCGCCCTCACCGCACTCGGGAAACTCCGAAGACCCGAGCGCGAGGTCGTCACCCTCTGCCTGGGCGAGGGCCTGGACTACGAGGCGGCCGCGGTGGCGCTCGGCATCCCCGTGGGCACCGTGGCCTCCCGGCTCTCCCGCGCCCGCCGGAAACTGCGCGCCCTCACCGAGGCGCCGCCGGCCGAGGACCCGCTGGCCGGCGTACCGCCCGCGGGCCCGTCGTCCGGAGAAGTTCGCGGAATCCGGGAAGGCGGCCGCCGCTCCCGACAGACAAGAGGTGATCACACCCACGTGATCCGGCCCGCACAGGAAGGAAGACGATGACCGCGAACACCTCCCGGAACCACCCGGCCGAGGGGGACGGCAGCGCCGAGCTGCTCTCCGCCACCGCGCGGGACCTGCCACCGGGCCGCCACCAGTTCCACAAGGAGCGACTGATGGCCCAGATCCACGACATGCGGCAGGCCGAGCGGACCACGGACCCCGCACCGGAGCCGCGCCGCCGATTTCCGCGCCTGGCGGTCGTCCTGCCGCTGACGGCGGCCGCGCTCGCGACGGCGGTCGTCGCCGGAGTGGTCCTGTCCGGCAACGGCGGCAACGGCGTACAGGACGCCGGCCCGGCCCTCACCACCACCATCGGCGCGGCCAGCAGCAAGGGCGTACCGCAGCTGCTCGACCAGATCTCCCTGGCGGCCGCCGCGACCTCGACGTCCCGCCCCGCCGTCGAGCCCGGCCAGTACATCTACATCAAGTCCAAGACGGCCGACAGCTACATCAGGCAGGTCGGCGACACGTCCTCCCTGGCCGGCCACCCGCTGCACACCCGGCAGACCTGGATGTCCGCGGACGGCACCAAGGGCTGGCTGATCGATCCCGCCGTCAACCAGAGCCCCGAGGGCGAGACCCTGTCCCTCCCGGACGAACAGGGCAACACCCGCGAGCCGACCCTGAACGGCCCGTCGTACGACTACCTCACCAAGCTCACCACCGACCCCGACAAGCTGCTGGCCAAGATCTACCGGGAGACGAAGGGGCAGGGGAACTCCCCCGACCAGGAGGCGTTCACGACCATCGGTGACCTGCTCGGCGAGAGCTACCCGCCGGCGGCCCTGTACCCGGCGCTGTTCAAGGCCGCCGCGAAGATCCCCGGAGTCGTCGTGGTCGACGACGCGACGGACGCGGCGGGCCGGCACGGGGTGGCGGTGGCCCGGCTCGACGAGACCAGCGGACAGCGCGAGGAGTGGATCTTCGACAGGAAGAGCCATGTCTTCCTCGGCGAACGCTCGGTGCAGGTGCGCAGGAACAGCGGCACCGACGCCCTGATCACACCCGGCACCGTCGTCTTCACCAGCGCCATCCTGGAACGCACGGTCGTGGACGCCATCAAGCAGACACCCGCGGCGACGTCCTGACCGGCGGCCCCGTCGAAACCGACCGCCCCTTCGAACCGGCGGTTCCCCGCGGCCGCCGGGGCGGCGGACCGACGGGGTGCCGGGGCGGTGTCGGTTGAGCGGGAGGAAGCGGGGCGGGATCCTGGGAGCGGGTACCCGGGGAGCCGGAGATCCGGAGGCACCATGGACGGACGCGTACCGGAGGACCTGGCGGTCGTCGTCGACGCCGGTGGGGCCGTGCTCGTGTGGAGCGCCGGTGCCCGGCAGCTGCTCGGGTACGAACCCGCCGAGGTCGTCGGCCGCCCCGCCCGGTCCCTGCTCGCCGGCCGTCTGCCGCCGTCCGCGCGCCGCCACCTCGCCGCCGGGCACCGCTGGTCCACCGAGGTCGCCCTGCGGCACCGCGGCGGCGACCGGGTCGTCGCACACCTCCAGGGCACCCCGCTGGCCGCCGGGCCCGGCCGGCCGCTCTGGCTGGTCACCGGCGCGACGCCCGCGGCCGTGTCCGGACGCGGGCAGCCGGGGGCGACGGCCCTGTGGGACCTCACGCTCACCCAGCTGCCGATGCCGGTGGCGATCTACGACCGGGAGGCCCGGCTCGTCGCCGCCAACGAGGTCATGACCCGGATCATGGGCCTGCCCGTCGAGGAGATGCGCGGCCTCACCCTGCCCGAGATCGAACCCGGGCCGCCCTTCGACGAGTACGACCGGCTCCAGCGGGAGGTGCTGCGCACCGGCCGTACGGTCTTCCACGAGCAGCACGGCCAGGCGCCCGGTGAGACCCGCGAGCACTCCTGGTCGATGTTCTTCTGCCCGCTGAAGGACGAGGGCGGCGCCGTGCAGGGCCTGTCCGCGGTCGTCTTCGACACCACCGAGCAGTACTGGGCCCGCCGCCATCTCGCCGTCCTCAACGACGCCAGCATGCGCATCGGCAGCACCCTGGACGTGGTCAGGACCGCCGACGAACTTGCGGAGGTGGCCGTCGGCCAGTTCGCCGACTACGTCACCGTCGACCTGCTGGAGTCCGTCGCCCTGGGCGAGGAGCCGGAACCGCTGCCGCCGGGCCGGCCGGTGACCGTGTGCCGGGCGGCGCACCGGTCGGTCCTGCCGGGCTGCCCGGAGTCGGTGGTCGCCCCCGGTGACTTGGTCCACTACCCGGTGGACACACCCCCGATGTGGGCCCTGACCGCGGGCCGGACCAGCCGGAACAGCCCCGGCGACCCCGGGATGCAGGAGTGGATCACCTCCTCCCGGGCCCGTGCCGAGACCGTCGCCCGGCACATGATCCACTCGGTGCTGATGGTGCCGCTGCGCGCCCGGGGCGTCACCCTGGGTCTGGCCCACTTCCTGCGGCACCGGACGCCCGAGTCCTTCACCGAGGACGACCAGCGGCTCGCGGAGGAGATCGTCGCGCGGGCCGCGGTGAGCGTGGACAACGCCCGCCGCTACACCCGCGAGCGCCGCACCGCCCTGGCCCTCCAGCGGAGTCTGCTGCCCGGCCCGCCGCCGGGGCTGGCGGCCACCGAGGTGGCGTACCGCTATCTGCCGACCGGTTCCGGCGCGGACGTCGGCGGTGACTGGTTCGACGTGATCCCGCTGTCCGGCGCCCGGGTCGCCCTGGTCGTCGGTGACGTGGTCGGCCACGGCATCGGCGCGTCCGCGACGATGGGCCGGCTGTGCACGGCGGTACGGACCCTGGCGGACGTGGACCTCGCCCCCGACGAACTCCTCACCCAGCTGGACGACCTGGTCATCCGCCTCGACCCCGAGGAGAGCGCCCCGGCCTTCCCCGGCCACCCGGCGCCACTGCCGGGCGGGGGCGGGGGTCGGGGCGGGGGCGGAGGCGGATGTGGGGGCGCCTCGGGTGCGGCGGGGCCGGGCGCCGGGTCGGGTGGGGCGGGGGCTGAGGCCGGATCGGGGGTGACGGGGGCTGGGTGGACGTCGAAGGATGGGGTCGGGTCGGGGATGCCGGGAGCCGGGGGCGGGTCGGGGGCGGGGGCCACGGCGTCTGGTGAGGTCGGGGCCACCTGTCTCTACGCCGTCTACGATCCGGTGAGCCGCCGCTGTGCGATGGCGCGGGCCGGGCATCCGCCGCCCGCGCTCGTCACCCCCGACGGCCAGGTGCGCTTCCTGGACCTCCCGGCCGGACCGCCGCTGGGCCTCGGCGGTCTGCCCTTCGAGTCCGTCGAGATGGAGCTGCCCGAGGGCAGCCTGCTGGCCCTCTACACCGACGGCCTGGTGGAGACGGCCGACCACGACATCGAGGTCGGCCTGAACCTGCTGCGCGAAGCGCTCGGCGGGCCGCCCGCGCCCCTGGAGGACATGTGCGACCAGGTGCTGCGCACGGTCCTGACCGGCCGTCCGGCTGACGACATCGTGCTCCTGCTGGCCCGCACCCGCGCCCTGGACGCCGCGCGGGTCCGCACCTGGCAGCTCCCTCAGCATCCGGCGGCGGTCGCCGGGGCCCGCAAGATGGCGGGCGAACAGCTGGAGGCCTGGGGGCTGACGGACGCGGCCTTCGCCACGGAACTGATCGTCAGTGAACTGGTCACCAACGCGGTCCGCTACGGCGAGGGCCCCATCGCCCTCCGTCTGATCCGCGACGCGTCCCTGATCTGCGAGGTGTCCGACGGCAGCAGCACGGCCCCCCATCTGCGCCGGGCCCGTGTCTACGACGAGGGCGGCCGGGGCCTGCTCCTCGTCGCCCAGCTCGCGGAACGCTGGGGCAGCCGCCAGACCCCGACCGGCAAGACGATCTGGGCGGAACTGCCGCTTCCCGCCACGGCGAGGTGACGCACCGCGCCAAGAGCCCAGAGGGCCGTGCAACCTCCGGCGGGGCCGGCACCGTCGTAGCCGCCGTGACCGAAGCGTTGACAGCACAGGGCGGGCCGCCGAGGTGGCGGGCCGTCGCCGGGCCTGCCGTCGGCCTCGCGGGTGCGGCTCTCGCCGCCGTGGCGGGCTGGAGCAGTCCGTTGCTGCTCGTCGGGGGGCGGGTGGTGCCGGGCTGGGCGGTGAGCGCGGTTCTCCTCGCCGCGGCGCTCGCCCTGCGAGGGGTCCTCCGCCGGACCGGCCGCCGCCACCCGGCCGGCACCGCGACGCTCCTGGGCAGATGGGCGGGGTGGGTCCGGTGGGGCGGCCTCCTGTTGATCGCGGTCGCCGCGCTCGGCACCACGCTGGGAGCGGCGGACGACCTGGTCTCCAGCGCGAGGTACCACGTGCTCCGTCCGGTGGGGCCGGGAGGCTGCACGGCCGTGGTGCGGGAGACCTCCTTCCTGGTGATCGGCACCGGCGAGGCCTACGCCGTGGGGCGTACCGGCGTGGCCCTGGGCACGGCGGGCTCCTGGACGGTCGACGACGGCTACCGCCCCTTCGACGCGGGCACCTACGCCCTGCGCTGGGGACCCGACGGCACCGGAGTGCTGCAGATCAGCGGCCGGGCCACCGACCCGGTCCTCGGCGGGGGACTGGTCGACGTCGACTGCGGCTAGGCGAGCCGGAGCGCCGCACCTGTGTCAGGTCCGGGTGGGGCACTCCGGCCTTCCCGGACCTGGGATCTGCCCTTCTTCAGGAAACGGTTACTGAGCCCGGCCGGGCGGAGGAGCGAGGCACAGGCTCGGTGCGCCTGCCCCCATGCGCCACAACGGCTGCACATCGCGGCAAGTGCACGAATAGGCGGCCAGAAAGCAGGATCGAACAGGGCGGCCGCGAATTGGGGTGTAACGCGGATACGGCGGTCGTACGCAGTAGGAGAGAAGCCGAAATCGTCGAGAGAACGGAATTGCCGTGAGCAACACAGACCCGGTCTCCGGATACCCCGCATACCAGCAGCCGCCCACCCCCGATCATCCCTATGGCCCTGGCCCTGGACGGCCCGTACGCCGTCCCGACACCGGCCGCCGAGCCGCCCTTACCATCTGCACGATCGCCGACACCGCGGCCGGGCTGCTGGGTCTGTGGATCCTGCTGTACCTGCTCGACGCGAATCGGGCCAACATATTCGTGCAGTTCGTGCACAGCATGGCGGATTTGCTTGCCTGGTGGTCGCAGGACATTTTCACGATGGACACAGAAGGATTGCGCGTCATCCTCAATTATGGACTTCCCGCGGTTTTGTATCTGCTGATCGGCCACGGAATCGCCGCCCGCCTCAACCGGGCCTGACGAAGAGGACCGACCATGACACCGAGCCCCACCGAACGTGTCCAACTGCCCATCTACGAGGACCTGGTGCGCGAACGCGGCGATGTCGTCGCGGAGGCCCGTCAGGCGGCGGACCACACCCAGCACCAGGCGGCCGAGCTGCTCGGCGCCGAGAACGTGCCGGGCGGCCCCGTGCATCATCGGCCCGTCGGCTGAGGCGACTGCCGCGGGCTGAGACGGCTGCCACGGGTGACGCTTCGTTGCCGGTCAGCGGCGGCGTAGGGCCGGGTTGAGCAGGGCGGGCGGGGTGTCGTACTTCTCGTGGGCGGCCAGGTCGGTGCCTGGGGTGACGATCGCGTCGACCGCGTCCAGGACGTCCGCGGAGAGCACGGTGTCGGCGGCGGCGAGCTGGGCGCGCAGCTGGTCCAGGGTGCGGGGGCCGACGAGGGCGCTGGTGACGCCGGGGTGCGCGGTCACGAAGCCCAGGGCGAGCTGGATCAGGGTCAGCCCGGCCTCCTCTGCGACACCGGCGAGCCGCTCCACCGCGTCGAGCCGGGCCTGGTTGCCGGGGAGGGTGAGGTCGAAGCGGTCGGGCAGGAGCTCGGCCCGGCTGGTGGTGATCGGCCGGCCCTTGCGCACCGCGCCCGACAGCCAGCCCGAGGCCAGCGGGCTCCACACCAGCACCCCCATGCCGTACTCCTCGGTCACGGGCAGCACGTGGGTCTCCACACCGCGCTGGAGCAGCGAGTAGCTGGGCTGCTCGGTGACGTACCGGCTCAGGTGGTGTTCACGGGCGGCCCACTGACCCTGCACGATCCGGTACGCGGGGAACGTCGAGGAGCCGAAGTAGCGGATCTTCCCGGCCCGTTGCAGATCGGTCAGCGCCGACAGGGTCTCCTCGTCACTGGTGGCCGGGTCCCAGCGGTGTATCTGGTAGAGGTCCACATGGTCGACGCCGAGCCTGCGCAGGCTGTTCTCCAGCTCGGTGACCAGCCACCGGCGGGAACTCCCCCGGTGATTGCGCTCGTCACCCATCGGCATCCCGGCCTTCGTGGCCAGCACGATGTCCTCGCGGCGGCCGGCGATGGCCTTGCCGACCATCTCCTCCGACTCCCCCTGGCCGTACATGTCGGCCGTGTCGACGAGGTTGATCCCGGCATCCAGTGCGGCGTCCACGATGGCGGTCGCCTCCTCCTGCGTCGTACGCCCGATCGCGCCGAAGTTCATCGCGCCGAGCGCGAGAGCGCTGACCTGTACGCCGGTCCGGCCCAAGGTGCGGTACTGCATGGCTGACTCTCCCTCACGTAACCCAAGCACAAACGGGACGATGTCCCGTTTCACGTCTTCGACGATACGGAACACTGTCCCGTTTAGCAACGCCCCGATAGGGTGACCCCGGACGGAGCACGACGTGGGAGCACAGCGATGACGAAGGACGGCGAGCTGACGAAGGACGAGGAGCGGGTGCCGGACGAGGAGCGGGCGTCGGCCAGACCGCGGCGGGCGGACGCCCGGCGCAACGAGGTGACCCTGCTGGAAGCGGCCGCGGCGGCGTTCGTCGCGTCGGGCGTGGAGGCCCCGGTGCGCGACATCGCGGCCCGGGCGGGCGTCGGCACGGCGACGATCTACCGGCACTTCCCGACCCGCGCGGATCTGATCATCGCCGTCTACCGGCACCAGGTGGAGGCGTGCGCCGAGGCCGGGCCGGCCCTGCTGGTTTCGGCCCCCACCCCGTACGACGCGCTGCGCCGGTGGATCGACCTCTTCGTGGACTTCCTGACCACCAAGCACGGCCTGGCCGCCGCACTCCACTCCGACCAGGCCGGCTTCGACGCCCTCCACGGCTACTTCCTGGACCGGCTGGTCCCCGTCTGCGCCGACCTCCTCGACGCGGCCGCCGAAGCCGGCGAGGTCCACTCCGGCCTGCCGGCGTACGAGCTGATGCGCGGCGTCGGCAACCTCTGCATCGGCGCGGAGAACGACCCCCGCTACGACGCCCGCCGACTGGTCGGCCTCCTGGTCACCGGGCTGGGGCGGGACGCGGACGGAGCAGCGCGCTCCTAGCTTCCGCCGGGCCGCGGTCGGGATCAGGGCTTCAGCGGATGCCGTCGTACGGCGGTCGGCAATACGGCCGGCCGGGCGGTCGCCAGTGCGGCCGGGCTACGACGTGTGGTGGTCGGTGGCGGTGACCATGGCGATCAGGCCGTGTGGTGTGTCGTCGCCGAACATCAGCTCGTGGAGGCGGACGGTGTCCGCCGCCTCCGTGGCGGCGCAGGCGAACATCGCCTCCTCGTACCCGGCGAGCGCGGCCTCGGTGTCGTGCGGGTGCGTGGCGAGGGCCTTGGCGAGTTCGGCGCCGTCGTACATGGCCAGGTTCGCGCCCTCGCCGTTCGGCATCATGAGGTGCGCGGCGTCGCCCAGCAGGGTCACGCCGGGCACCCGGTCCCACCGGTGTCCGTCCGGCAGGGCGTGGAGAGGGCGCAGGACCGGCGCGGTGTCGCCGTCGGTGATCAGTGCGGTCAGCTCCGGGGCCCAGCCGTCGAACTCGGCCGCGATCCGCGCGGCGGCCCCGGCGGGGTCGGTGAAGTCGATCGCCGCGAACCAGCCCTCGGGCCTGCGCAGCGCCACGTAGGTGTGGAGCGTCCCGCCGGTCTCCCGGTGGGCCTGGATCCCCTTGCCAGGCGCGAGCGCGAACATCGAGCCGTCGCCGACCGCCTTCGCCGCGGCGGGGTGCCGGGTGTCGGCGTCATGGAGGTAGGTCTCGACGAACGACATGCCGGAGTACGCGGGCGTCGCGGCCGAGAGCAGCGGGCGGACCCGCGACCAGGCGCCGTCCGCGCCGACCAGCAGGTCCGAGGTGACGGTGCCGCCGTCGGCGAAGGTCACCTCGTGCCGGCCGGCGCCGAGGGCGCGGACACCGGTGACCTTGTGACCCCATCGGACGGTGCCGGCCGGGAGCGATTCGAGCAGGATCCGGCGCAGTTCGCCGCGCAGCACCTCGGGCCTGCCGCCGGTGCCGTCGTCGGGTTCGTCGTGCAGGACGGCCCCGTCGGGGGCGAGTGCCCGGGTCGCCTGGCGGCCCTCCAGGACGAGGGCGCGGAACTCCTCGGTGAGGCCCGCCGCCGCCAGGGCCGACTGGCCGTTCTGCTCGTGGATGTCGAGCATTCCGCCCTGTGCACGGGCCGCCGGGGACGGCTCCGCCTCGTAGACGGTGGCGGAGATCCCGTGGAGGTGCAGGACCCGGGCGAGAGTGAGGCCCCCGAGCCCGGCGCCGACGATCGTGACGGGGGTGACGGAGGTGGTGGTGGCGGGGGTGACTGGCGTGGGGGACATGGGGCTCCTTCAGGGAGGGCAGGAGAGCAATCTTGGAACGGCGTTCCATTCTGGAACAGTGTTCCATGCTGGAACGGCGCTCCAGTCGTGTCAAGATGGGCCCATGGCAACGCGCACCCGCCGGACACCGCGGCGCACAGAGGCGCTCTCCCGCGAGCGCATCGTCGAAGCCGCCGTCGAACTGCTCGACTCGGCCGGCGAGAACGGGCTGACGTTCCGGGCGCTCACCGAGCGCCTCGCCACCGGGCCAGGGGCGATCTACTGGCACGTGGCGAACAAGGGCGAGCTGCTCGGCGCGGCGACGGACGCGGTCGTCGCCGCGGCGGTGGCGGGAGCGGGGCCCGCGGCGGAAGCAGGAGTGGGAGCCGCGGTGGAAGCAGGAACGGGACCCGCGGTGGAAGCAGGAGCGGGGGCCGTGGCAGTCGCGCCGGGCGAGGACCCGACGGCCGAACCGGGCGAGGACGCGGCGGCCGCGGAATGCGGCGCCGGGACCTCGGTGGGCACCGTCTCGCCGCAGGACCGGATCCGTTCCGTCGCGCTCGGTCTCTTCGACGCCATCGAGGACCACCCGTGGCTCGCCACACAACTCGCGACGCAACTCTCCCGCAGCCCCTGGGGGCCGGTGACACCGCGCATCTTCGAGAGCGTCGGCCGGCAGGTCCGTGCGCTCGGCGTGCCCGAGGACGGCTGGTTCACCGCCACCTCGGCCCTGGTGCACTACGTCCTCGGAGCCGCCGGCCAGAACGCCGTGAACGCCGCGCACGGCAGCGGCCTCGGACCCGGTGTGGACCGTGCCGCGTTCCTCGACGCCGTGTCGACGGCATGGGAGCGACTCGACCCCGACGACTACCCGTTCACCCGGGCCGTCGCGGCCCAGGCGCGCGAGCACGACGACCGTGAGCAGTTCCTCGCCGGGATCGACCTCGTCCTCACCGGCATCACCGCCGTCGCGGCCGCCCGCACCGCCGCCCCCGGCCAGGAATAGCCGCCGCCCCAACCCGTGTTGCCGCCCGCATGACGACGAACGCGCCCCGGCCCGAGGTCCTGCGCTACACCGCCTTCTCCAGCAGCCCCGACGGCGGCAACCCCGCCGGTGTCGTGCTGGACGCGAGCGGCCTGGACGACGACGACATGCTCGCCATCGCCGCCGACCTCGGGTACTCGGAGTCCGCGTTCCTCACCGCGCCCCCGGAGGACCTGGCCGGCGGAGGGCAACGGGCGTATCGCATCCGCTACTTCAGCCCCAAGGCCGAGGTGTCGTTCTGCGGGCACGCCACCATCGCGACCGCCGTGGCGCTCGCCGAGCGGACCGGCCCCGGCGAGCTGGTGTTCGCGACCCGTGCGGGCACCGTCCCGGTGACGGTGACCCAGGAGGACGGCACGGTCCGGGCGACGCTCACCAGCGTCGAGCCGCACACCGAGGAGATCGCCGACGCCGATCTCGCGGAGGCGCTGGCCGCGCTCGGCTGGCCGGCCGCCGACCTCGACCCGGCCTTCCCGCCCCGCGTCGCGTTCGCCGGGGCCCGCCATCTCGTGCTCGCGGCGGCCACCCGCGCCCGACTCGCGGACCTCGCCTACGACTTCGCGCGCCTCGAAGCCCTGATGCACCGGCTGGACCTGACCACGGTCCAGCTGGTGTGGCGGGCGTCGGCCGAGGTCTTCCACGTGCGGGACCCGTTCCCGGTCGGCGGTGTCGTCGAGGACCCGGCGACCGGGGCGGCCGCCGCCGCGTTCGGCGCGTACGCCCGTGAGCTCGGCCTGGTTCCCGAGGACGCGGTCCTCACCCTGCACCAGGGCGAGGACCTGGGCCGGCCCGGCGAACTCACGGTCACCCTGCGCGCGGACGACCCCCGCGTCCGGGTGAGCGGCACCGGCACCCGCATCGCCTGACACCGCCGGTCGTACCCTGCCGAAGGCTCTCCCCCCGGCTCCGGCGGAAATCCCCTGGCGGCCCCGTCGGGACGGACCGCAGACTCGTCCCATGGCGCAGGACACGTCACAGGCCCCGGCCCAGGACACGGCACGAAACCCGGCCCAGCTCCCGGGGCCCGGTACGCCCCAGGGCCCCGTACCCGACATGGACGCCTTCCGTGCGGCAGTCGGTGCCTGGTTGCGAGGGGAAAGTGACGGGCCCGCGCGGGAGCTCGTGGGCCGGCTCGGCGTACGGGCGGCCGTGCTGCTCGAAGGGCCCAGTGACGTCGCGGCCGTCGGCGCGGTGACCGCGCTGCACGGACGGGACCTGGCCGCCGAGGGAGTCTGCGTGCTGTCGATGGGCGGTGCGATGAACGTCGGCCGTTTCGCCCGGCTCCTCGGGCCGCCCGGCCTCGGCCTGCGCCTCACCGGACTGTGCGACGAACGCGAACAGCCCTACTACGCCAGGGGGCTGGAGCGGGCCGGTGCTCCGCAGGACGGAGTCTTCGTCTGCGCCGCCGATCTGGAGGACGAACTGATCCGCGCCCTCGGCCCGCCCCGGGTCACCGAACTCATCCGCGCCGAGGGCGACCACCGGCCCCTGTGCACCTTCCTGAACCAGCCCGCCCAGCGGGGCCGCACCGCCCAACAGCAGTTGCGGCGCTTCCTCGGCACGAAGAAGGGACGCAAGATCCACTACGGCCGCGTCCTCGCCGAAGCCCTGGTCCCCACCCGCGTCCCGGCCCCCCTGAACGGCCTGCTCACCACCCTCTGACCGGCGCCCGACCCGCGACCAGAGCCGCGGTCCCCGACCGCAAGAGAGACGGCCGTCGCAGCAGCCCGGGACGCAGGTGGCCCGCTCCCAGTCAACCGGGACGCAGATGGCCCGCCCCCAGTCAACCGGGACGCAGGCGGCCCGCCCCCAGTCAACCGGGACGCAGGCGGCCCGCCCCCAGTCAACCGGGACGCAGATGGCCCGCCCCCAGTCAACCGGGACGCAGATGGCCCGCCCCCAGTCAACCGGGACGCAGGCGGCCCGCCCCCAGTCAGCCGGGACGCAGGCGGCCCGCCCCCAGTCAGCCGGGACGCGGGCGGCCCGCTCCCCGTCAGCGGAGACGCGGGCGGCCCGCTCCCGGTCAGCGGGTCGGCAGGCCCAGGGCCGCCGCCAGTTCCCGGTACGCCGGGAGGGGGTCGGTGTCGTCGCTGTGCAGGAGTTGCAGGGTCACGTGGTCGGCGCCCGCGTCCAGGTGGGCCCGCAGGCCCTCGGCCAACCGGGCCGGGTCACCGTGCAGGATCAGGGCGTCGAAGAGCCGGTCACTGCCGCCGTCCGCGAAGTCGGTGTCGTCGAAGCCGAGGCGGCGCAGGTTGCTGACGTAGTTCCGCAGGCCCAGGTACATGCCGAGGGTGGCGTCGCCGACCGCGCGGGCCCGGGTGCGGTCCGTCTCCAGGACCACCTTCTGCTCAGGGGCCAGCAGCGGCCCGGCGCCCAGGATCCCGCGCGCCTGCCGGGTGTGTTCGGGGGTGACGAGATAGGGGTGCGCCGCCGCCGTGCGCTCGGCGGCCAGGCGCAGTACGCGGGGGCCGAGGGCCGCCAGGGCCCGGCGCGCCACCGGCACGCCCTCCTTGTCGAGGACGTCCAGGTAGTCGTTGAGGGCCTGGTACGGCCGTACGAACTCCTTCGTCGCCTCCGGGTGGCCCGCGCCGACGCCCAGCAGGAAACGGTCCGCGTGGCGTTCGGCGATCCGCCGGTACGCCCGGGCGACCCGCTCGGCCGGGTTGGACCAGATGTTCACGATGCCGGTGGCGACCACCAGCCGTTCCGTGGCGTCGAGCAGTTCCTCCACCACGGCCAGGTCCGGGTCGGTCACGTTGCCGAGCCAGAGGGTGCCGTAGCCCAGCCGTTCCACCTCGGCGGCCAGCTCGGGCCGGGTCCGGGAGTGGCGCCACACACCGACGGCGCCCAGGTCGATCTCGCTTGTGATCTCGGTCATACGACGCACAACGCGGGCCCAACGACGCCTATTCCGATCACCGTCGAAGTAACACCCGCCCCCGGCGACCGCCGACACGCACCCTCGCTGATCATATCTCTGAATTTTCTTTACATACATGAACCTTGACGCGCCCACAACACGCTTCTAGCTTCCTTTAGAAAGCGCTTTCCAACACGTCCTCGTACCCATCCGAACGCACCCGAACGGACCCGAACGGACCCGAACGGAGACAACGATGCACGTGAGACCAGTAATCGCGGCCGTCGGCCTGGTCGCCGGCACGCTCGTGGCGTTGTCCGGCGCGCCCGCGCAGGCCGCGTCCACCGTGCTGTACGTGTCGCCGAGCGGCACCGACAGCGCGGCCGGTACCCAGTCCGCGCCGACCACGCTCACCTCGGCGATCAGCCGGATCGCCGCCGGCGGCACGATCTACCTGCGCGGCGGCACGTACGACTACTCATCCACGGTGACCATCCCGGCCGGCTCCGACGGCACGTCCGGCGCCCGCACCACCCTGTCCGCCTACCCGGGCGAGACTCCGGTGCTCAACTTCTCCGCGCAGAGCGAGAGTTCGTCCAACCGTGGCATACAGCTCTTCGCCAACTACTGGCACCTGTACGGCCTGACGGTCCAGCACGCGGGCGACAACGGGATCTACGTCGGCGGCAGCAACAACGTCGTCGAGCGGACGGTCACCGCCTACAACCGTGACACCGGTCTCCAGCTGGGCCGGATCTCCTCCAGCACGTCCAGCAGCGCGTGGCCCGCGAACAACCTGATCGTGAGCTCCGAGTCGCACGACAACGCCGACAGCGACGGCGAGGACGCCGACGGGTTCGCGGCCAAGCTGACCACCGGCACCGGCAACGTCTTCCGGTACGACGTCTCGCACAACAACATCGACGACGGCTGGGACCTGTACACCAAGACGGACACGGGCGCGATCGGCCCGGTCACCATCGAGTACTCGCTCTCCTACGGCAACGGCACGCTCAGCGACGGCAGTCAGAGCGGGGACGGCGACCGCAACGGCTACAAGCTCGGCGGCGACGACATCGCCGTGAACCACGTCGTCCAGCACGACATCGCCTACGGCAACGGCCACCACGGGTTCACCTACAACAGCAACCCCGGCACGATGACCGTGTCGAACAACGTGGGCATCGACAACGCCGAGCGCAACTTCTCCTTCGACAAGGGGACCTCGGTGTTCCGCACCAACACCTCGTGCCGGTTCGCCGTCGACGGCTCCAACGACAAGACCGTGGGCGACGCCGACGGTTCCAACCAGTTCTGGACCGGGACGAACGGCTCCCGCTGCTCCTCCTACGCGGGCACCCTCGGCTGGTCCTTCGCTTCCAGCGGCAAGCTGAACGTCACGTTCGGCGGCACGGTCGTCAACCCGTAGCCCCGCACCGCACACACCGCACGCCCCCGCCCACCGCCCGGCCCGGGTGTCCACACCCTGTGGACCCCCGGGCCGGCGCACGCGCCACGGGGAGGCGGGCGGAGCCCCGGTGCGGCCGGCGGCTACCGGCGGGGCCCGGCGAACCGGGCGAAGGTGTGGCTGAAGTACCAGGTGTCCTGGGCGATGCCGGAGCAGGAGTCGGAGCCGCCGGTGCCGACGCAGGTGCCGTTGTCGCGCTGGAGGGCCCAGAAGGAGAGGGTGTCGATGCCCCGGCCGGCGGCCCAGCTCGCGACCCGCGCGCCGTTCTGGGTGGTGAAGGTCTCGGCGGGGCCGTAGTCGTCGATGCCGGGCATCTCGGTGACGCCGACCGTGCCCCACAGCTGCCGGGGGCTCTGGTGCGGGTGGAGGGCGTGGAGCTGGGCGTAGAGGCCCTCGGCCGCGGTCTTCGTGTCGGTGGCCATGTCGTGGGCGGCGCCGTCGTAGTAGTCGAAGGTCATGATGTTGACGACGTCCACGCGGGCGTGGTTGGCGACGGCGTTCTGGAGGACGGCGAGGCCGTCGGCTTCCAGGCCCTTGGTGGTCGTCGGCAGGGTGTAGGAGAACTGGAGCGGCCGGCCGGTGCGTTCGGCCCAGCGCTCGGCCTCCGCGACCGCCTTGTTGCGCCGGTCGATCCCCGCGGTGTTCGCGAGGGAGTCCGCCTCGACGTCGAGGTCGATGCGGGAGATGCCGTACGTCGTGACGAGCTTCTCGAAGACCCCGGCGATGGCGCCCACGTCGGTGCAGCTGTCGGCGAGTTCGGTGCCGGTGGTGTCGGCGCTGTAGCCGCCGAAGGACGGGATCGCGCCGCCACCGCGGGCCTGGAGGGCGGTGATGTCGGCGCCGAGGACCGAGCGGTCGACCGGCCGGGTGGGGTCGCCGTTCCAGTCGGCCGTGCAGGAACCGGCCGCGGGGGTCTGGAGGAAGGCGAGGGTGAGGAAGTCGTTGCCGGAGCCGGCGGCGAGCGCGGCGGGGCTCTGGCCGGTCCAGGTCTCGAAGTAGGGGGCGGCGACGTGCGCGGGCATGGGCCGCGCGGCCGGGTGCGGGGCGGCGTGCGCGGCGCCGGACCCGAGGGTGACGAGCGCGGCGGACAGGGCTGTTGCTGCCAGGGCGTGCAGGGCACGGGTGCGTCTCATGGACGCCCATATTTGGACTAGACCAATTAACTGTCAAGGTTCTTTACAATCTCTGGACCGACCACCCGACGCGACATCAGGGGGCGGCACCCTCCCACCAGTTCCGACAAGTTCTGGCCAACAATTTTCAGGCGAAGATTTGAACTGAACATAAGAGAGTCATTAGTGTCTGTTGCCCCGAACCTCTGCTCGGAAGGAGTTCGCCTCCGTGGCGTCCCACCGTCGTCCCAAGCAGCCGAGCCGTGCTCGGGTCACCGTGCTCACCTCCGCGGCCGCCGCAGCCGTCGCCCTCTCCGCCCAGGCGGCCGACGCGGCGCCCAGTGAGAAGCCGAGCAAGAGCGAGGTCAAGTCCCGTGTGGACAAGCTCTACGAGGAGGCCGAGCAGGCCACCGAGAAGTTCAACGGGGCCAAGGAGAAGCAGCAGAAGCTGCAGAAGCAGATATCCGCGCTGCAGGACTCGGTGGCCCGCGGCCAGGACGAGCTGAACGAACTGCGGGACGGCATCGGCGCCATGGCGACCGCCCAGTACCGCAGCGGCGGCCTCGACCCCTCCCTCCAGCTGTTCCTCTCCGCCGACCCGGACGACTACCTGGACAAGGCGTCCACGCTCGACCAGCTGAGCGGCCAGCAGGTCGAGACGCTGAAGAAGATCCAGGCCAAGCAGCGTGAACTGGCCCAGGAGCGGGCCGAGGCGACCGGCAAGCTGAAGGACCTGGCCGCCACCCGCACCGAACTCGGCCAGAAGAAGAAGGAAGTCCAGGCCAAGCTCGCCGAGGCGCAGAAGCTGCTCAACAGCCTCACCGCCGCCGAGAAGGCCGCCCTCGCCGCCGAACAGGACCGCGCCAGCCGTTCTTCCAGCGCGCGCGTGGACCTCGGGAACGACACCTCCGCCACCGGCAGGGCCGCCGCCGCCTTCGCCGCCGCCAAGACAAAGATCGGCACCCCGTACGTGTACGGCGCCACCGGCCCGTCCTCGTACGACTGCTCGGGTCTGACGTCCTGGGCCTACGCGCAGGCCGGCGTCTCCATCCCGCGTACCTCCGAGTCGCAGTCGGCCATCGGCACCAGGATCTACTCGACCTCGCAGCTCCAGGTCGGCGACCTGGTCTTCTTCTTCAACGACCTGCACCACGTGGGCCTGTACGCGGGCAACGGACAGATCCTGCACGCCCCGCGCACCGGCACGGTCGTCCGCTACGAGTCGATGAGCACCATCGGCGGCCCGTTCATGTTCGGCGTCCGCGTCTGACCCGGCCCCGCGGTCAGCGGGCCCGGGTCCTCGCGTCCTCCAGGTAGTGCAGGACCGCCGCCACCCGGCGGTCCACCTGGTCGGCCGGGGACAGGTCCAGCTTCGCGAAGATGGACCGGATGTGCTTGTGCACGGCGCCGTCCGTGACGACGAGGCGTTCGGCGATCGCGGAGTTGCCGAGCCCTTCCGCCATCAGCGCCAGCACGTCCCGTTCGCGCGGGCTCAGCCGTTCCAACCGGGTGTCCTGACGGGAACGGGTGAAGAGCTGGGCGACCACCTCCGGGTCGATCGCCGTCCCGCCCGACGCCACCCGGTGCAGCGCGTCGAGGAACTCCTCGACCCGCCCCACCCGTTCCTTGAGCAGGTAGCCGAGCCCGCCGACCCCGCCGGTGAGCAGCTGGGTGGCGAAGCTCTGCTCCACGTACGCGGACAGCACGAGCACGGCGAGACCGGGGTGGCGGCGCCGGGCCTCGACGGCCGCGCGGATCCCCTCGTCGGTGTGGGTGGGCGGCATCCGCACGTCCAGGATGGCGACGTCGGGCCGGTGCGCGTCGACCGCGTCCAGCACCCCCTCGGCGGTCCCCGCCGCGGCCGCCACGTCCACGCCCTCGGCCCGCAGCAGCAGGACCAGTCCCTCACGCAGCAGCGGGTCGTCCTCGGCCAGCACGATCCGCAGCGGTTCGTCACGTTCCACAGGGCAGTTCCACTTCCAGACAGGTCGGTCCGCCCACCGGACTGGTCAGGCGGAGGGTGCCGTCGTGCGCCGCGACCCGGCGTCGGATCCCGGTCAGCCCGGAACCCCCGCCGTCGTCGGCGCCGCCCCGGCCGTCGTCCGTGACGGTCAGGGCCAGCCGGCCGCCCCGGACCCGCACCGTGACCGCGGCCCGCCCCGCGCCACTGTGCCTGGCGACGTTGGTGAGGGCCTCGGCGACCACGAAGTAGGCGGTCGCCTCGACGGAGGCGGCACAGCGTTCCGGCGCGTCCACGTCGATCCGGCACGGCACCGGCGACTCGGCGGCCAGACCCGACAGCGCCCCCGCGAGACCGCGGTCACCGAGGACCGGCGGCAGGATGCCGCGGGAGACCGTGCGCAGTTCGGCCAGCGCCTGTTCGGCGGCCGACTGGGCGCGCTCCAGGATCTCGTCGGCACGGGACGGATCGCGGGCCACCTGCCGGCGGGCGGCACCCAGCAGCACGGTGACCGAGACCAGCCGGTTCTGCGTGCCGTCGTGCAACGCCCGCTCGATGCGGCGCAGTTCGGTGGCGTGGGCGTCCAGGGCGGCGGCCCGGGTGGCGGTCAGTTCGGCGACCCGGAGGGACAGGTCCTGGTCGGGTCCGGCGGCCAGCAGACGCCGTCCGGGGGCCGCCTGGAGCCGGGCCATGGCCGGGGTCAGGCCCAGGATGACGGCGATGGAGCCGACGCCGAACATCGACACCGCGCACGCGTCCGCCCAGGAGTGCGCGGTGCCGTAGCCGAAGGAGGTGGCGGTCAGGTCCGCCGGGGCGAACCGCCAGTACAACGGGAACGTGGTGTCCCGTACGGCGGACAGCGGCAGCAGGACGCCGAGCAGACCCAGTGGCAGCCCGAGCGTGCCGTGCCGCAGCAGCCAGCGCAGCTCACGCCGGGTGGTGGGGTCGGTGAGCGCGAGCCGCGGCCGGACCGGCGGCCGGACCGGGGCGATCACCTCCGGCCCGCGCCGCCCGAGCCGCTCCCGCTCCCGCCCGGCCAGGGCGTGCAGCGCGCGCACCACCGAGGGGGCGAGGAGCAGGCCCACGCCGAGCGGTGCGGTCACCGCCGTCACCGCGAGCAGGAGCAGCAGGCCGAACGCCAGGGCGGCCGTACCGAGCCCGCCGACGAGCTCCGCGAGGGCGCCGCCCGCGGCCCGCAGCGTCCGCGCGGCCAGACCCCGGATCCCCTCGGCCCGCACCCCGGTGACGGCCATCCGCACCCCTTTCGGTCCTCGTCGACGACCTTATGGCGTACGCCGGTTCACCGCGTCCCGCGCACCCGGAAAGTACAGCCTGCTGTACCCCGGAACCGGCGGTCTGCGGGATCGGCCGGGGCCGGTCGCGGTCCGTAGCGTCGGGGCCGTGACGAAGGACGTCAGCCCCCAGCGGAGGTTCCCGTGGCCAGCACCGACCCCTACCGCATCACCACCCCGCCCCCCGTGGGGGAACCGGGCGCCGGTCCGGACCTGACCCGCGTCCTGCTGTGGTCCCTCGTGGTCCTGAGCGCGGGCGCCAACCTGGTGGCCTCGTACACCGGTGGTCCCCCCTGGCTGAACGTGGCGTGCGGTGCGGTGACCCTGCTCGGCGCGGGCCTCCTGCTGGCGCGTCGGCTGCGGGGCCGGCGATGAGGCAGCCGGCGCACGCGACCGCCGTGGACACCGCCCGGCGCGCCCCGGCCATCGCGCTGACCGGCGTCGGGAAGACGTACGCGGGTGGGGTACGGGCCCTGGACGACGTGTCGCTCACCGTCGAACACGGCACCTTCCTCGCCGTGATGGGGCCGTCCGGCTCCGGCAAGAGCACGCTGATGCACTGCGCGGCCGGCCTGGACTCGCCGAGCTCGGGCAGTGTCCGCGTCGACGGCCGGGAGATCGCCGGGCTGAACGAGACCAGGCGCACCGAACTCCGGCGGGAGCGCGTCGGGTTCGTCTTCCAGGCCTACAACCTGATCCCGTCCCTCTCCGTCGAGGACAACATCACGCTGCCGCTGCGGCTAGCCGGCCGCCGCCCCGACCGGGACTGGATCCGGGGCCTGGTCGAACGGGTCGGGCTGGCCGACCGGCTGCACCACCGGCCCGCCGAGCTGTCCGGCGGCCAGCAGCAACGGGTGGCGCTCGTACGGGCGTTGGCGGCCCGGCCCGCGGTCGTCTTCGCCGACGAGCCGACCGGCGCGCTCGACCTGCGCAGCGCCCACCAGGTCCTCGGCCTGCTCCGCGACCTCGTCGACGAGCTCGGCCAGACGGTCGTGATGGTCACCCACGACCCCGCCGCCGCGGCCCGCGCCCACACGGCGCTGGTGATGGCCGACGGCCGGGTGGTGGAGTCCCTCGACCACCCCACGGCGCCGCAACTCGCCGCCCGGCTGGCCGCGTTGGGAGACAGGTGAGCGCCGTGCTGCACTTCGCCCTGCGGATGGCCGCCCACCGGATCACCGCGCTGCTCGCCGTGGCCTGCGCGGTCCTCGGCGCCGCCGCCCTGGTCACCGCGACGGGTGTGCTGGCGGAGTCCGGGCTGCGGTCCCGGCTGCCGCCCGGACGGCTCGGCGGCGCGGACGTGGTGGTCGCGGCCGACCAGGAGTACCACGTCCCCGGCGACCTGCCGATCGCCCTGCCCGAACGGGCCTCGGTGCCCGCCGCGCTCACCGGTCGCCTGGCGAGGCTGCCCGGTGTCACGGCGGCCGTCGGCGACCTCGGTTTCCCGGCCGCCGTGACCGACCCGCACGGCCGACTGGTCCCGGTCGCCGACCAGGACCCGGCGACGGCCGGGCACGGCTGGTCCTCTACGCGCCTGCTCAGCGACCCTCGGATCGAGGGCCGGGCCCCGACGGCCCCGGCCGAGGCGGCGGTGGACGCGTCGACCGGCCTGTCCGTCGGCGACCACGTCCACATCACCGCGAACGGCCGCCCGCCCGCGCCCTACCGGATCACGGCCCTGGTCCACGCCCCGGACGCGGGGATCTACGTCACGGACACAAGGGCGAGCCAGTTGGCGAACAGGGTGGGGGAGACGACCACCGTCTCCCCCCGGGCCGGCACCGTCGACCTCGTCGGCCTCCGTGTCGCCCCCGGAGCCGGGGAGCGGGTCGCCGCGGAGGTCCGGGCGGCGGTCGCCGGGAGCGGACTCAAGGTGCTCACCGGGGCCGACCGGGGTACCGCCGTCGCCCCCGGTGTCGGGTCCGCGCGGTCGCTGCTCGTGCTGCTCGCCGGTTCGCTCGCCGGGATCGTCCTGCTGATCACCGGGTTCGTCACGGCCGGCGCCCTGGGTGTCGCGATCGCCGGGCAACGCCGGGACCTGGCGCTGATGCGGGCGGTCGGGGCGACCCCGCGGCAGATCCGGCGGCTGGCCGCGGCCCAGTCGACGGCCGTGGCCACCGTCGCCCTGGTCCCCGGCGTCGCCCTCGGCTACCTGCTGGCCGGCCGTTTCCGGACCCTGCTCGTCCACCGGGCCGTGCTGCCCGCCGAACTCCCCCTCACCGTCGGCCCCCTCCCGGCCCTGGCCACGGTCGTCCTGCTGCTCGCCGTCGTCGGCCTCGCCGCCCGCTGCGCGGCCTGGCGCACCTCGCGGATGCCGGCCACCGAGGCGGTCGCCGAGTCCCGCAGCGAACCCCGCACCCCGTCCCGGGCCCGCACGGTCGCGGGCCTCCTCCTCATGGCCGCCTCCTGCGCCCTGTCCGTCCCTCCGCTGCTGCAACGCACCCTGCTCGGCGCCTCCGCCACCTCCATCGCGGGCATCGTCGCCGCGATCGGCCTGGCGCTGGCCGGCCCCGCGCTGGTGCGGACGGCGGGCGAGGCGGTCGTACGACGGCTGCGGCCCGGGGTGTCCGCGCCGACCTGGCTGGCCCTGTCCAACGTACGGGCGTACGCGCAGCGCGTCACCGGGGTGGTCAGCCCGCTCGCCATGGCGGTGGTGTTCGTGCTGACGTACACCCTCGCGCAGACCACGGTGCTCGCCGCGACCGCGGACGACACCCGGACCGGGACGCCGGCCCAGTACCGGCTGACCGCGCCGGCGCTGGGCGGACTGCCCACCGGCACACCGGCCGCCGTACGGCACCTGCCCGGTGTCGAGGCCGCGGCCCCCGTCGGAACGACCACCGTGGTCTGGCCGTACCGCATGTTCGGCGACACCGAGACCGAGTCCGCCTCCGCGCTGGTCCTGACGCCGGCCGCGAAGGACGTCCTGGACCCCGGGGTGACACGGGGCAGCCTGTCGGCCCTCACCGGCGCCACGATCGCCGTCAGCAGCGAGGTGGCGGGGCCGCGCGACGCCGGACCCGGGGACCGCGTCCGGCTGTTCCTGGGCGACGGGGCGCCGGTCACCGCCCTGGTGGTCGCCGTCTACGACCGCGGACTCGGCTTCGGCCCCGTCGTCCTCTCCCACGACCTGGCCGCCGGGCACACCACGACGGACCTCGACGACAGCGTGCTGGTCCGCACGGACGGCACGGCCCGCGCCGGACGCGCGCTGACCGCGCTGGCCGCCGCCCGCCCCGGCCTCGCCCTGTCGGACGCGACGCCCGAGGCCGGCGCGGACACCCCGCCCGAGGTCTGGATCAACCTCGCCGTCATCGTCGTCCTGCTCGGCTATCTGCTGCTCAGCATCGCCAACCGGCTGGTCGCGGCGACGGTCCAGCGCCGCACGGAGATCGCCGCGCTGCGGCTGGTCGGTACGACGCCGGGCCAGGTCCTCGCGATGATGCGCCGGGAGGCGGGGGTGATCGCGCTGGCCGCGCTGGTCTCGGGGGTGGTGCTGTCGGCGCTGCCGCTGGTGCTGCTGGGCCAGGGCTTCCTGCACCGGCCGTGGCCGGCGGGGCCGGTGTGGCTGTTGCCCGCCGCCGCGCTGACGGTGCTCGTCACGTCGTACGCGACGGTGGAACTGCCGACGAGAAGAGCACTGAGGGTGCCGCCGGCCGAAGCGCTGAGAGCACCGTAGCCCCGTAAGGGGCGCGGGGAACTGCGCGACAAGCCACGACGGCGCCGCGGACGGCTGAGCACCGGATGTCCCGCGGCGGTCCGTCGTGGCTGATCGCGCAGTTCCCCGCGCCCCTGACGGGGCGCTGCCCCTGGCGGGGTGTTGTGTTCAGGCCTCTGTTTCGGGGCGGTGCGGTGTCGCCCAGAGGGTGTGGAAGGTCCCCTCCCGGTCCGTCCGCCGGTAGGCGTGCGCACCGAAGTAGTCCCGCTGCCCCTGGAGGAGCGCCGCCGGGAGGCGGGGCGCGCGCAGGGTGTCGTAGTGGGCCAGGGCCGCCGAGAACGCGGGGACCGGGATGCCCCGGCGGGCCGCGGACGCGACGGTCTCCCGCCACGGCACCTGCGCGTCCGCGATCTCCTTCGCGAACTCCCCCTCCGCGAGCAGGCTGACGAGGTCGGGGTCCGCCCGGTAGGCCGCGCGGATCCGGTCCAGGAAGGACGCCCGGATGATGCAGCCGCCCCGCCAGATCCGCGCCACCGCACCCAGGTCGATCTTCCAGCCGTACTCGGCGGCCGCGTCCTGGATCATCGTACAGCCCTGGTCGTAGGCGATGACCTTGGACGCGTACAGGGCGTGTTCGACGCGGGAGGCGAACCGGTCGGCCTCGGTCGCGCTGAGCGGCGGCGTGGTGCCGCCCGGCAACCCGGCGTACGCGGCGCGCAGTTCACTGCGCCCGGACGCGGCGCGGGCGAACGTCGCCTGGGCGATCGCGGTGACCGGCGAGGCGAGGTCCAGCGCGGTCTGCACGGTCCAGCGCCCGGTGCCCTTCTGCCCGGCCGCGTCGGCGACGACGTCGACGAAGGGCGCGCCGGTGGCCACGTCGACGTGGGCGAGGACGTCGGCCGTGATCTCGACGAGGTAGGAGCCGAGCCGGCCGCCGTTCCACTCCCGGAAGATGTCCGCGATCTCGGCCGGCGCGTATCCGCCGACCTGGCGCAGCAGGTCGTAGGCCTCGGCGATGAGCTGCATGTCGGCGTACTCGATGCCGTTGTGGACCATCTTCACGAAGTGCCCGGCGCCGTCGGCTCCGACGTGCGTGGCGCACGGTTCGCCGTCCACCTTCGCGCTGATGTCCTCGAACATCGGCCCGAGGACGGCGTACGACTCCGTGGAGCCGCCCGGCATGATCGACGGCCCGTTGAGCGCGCCCTCCTCGCCGCCGGAGACACCGACACCCACGAAGTGCAGCCCCTTCGCGCGCAGGGCGGCCTCGCGGCGGCGGGTGTCCGCGAAGTGGGCGTTGCCGCCGTCGATGACGATGTCACCGGGCTCCAGGAGCGGGACGAACTCGTCGATGACGGCGTCGGTGGCGGCACCCGCCTGCACCATGATCATGAGACGGCGGGGGCGTTCCAGGGCGGCCACGAACTCCGCGGCGTTCTCGGCGCCGACGAACGTGCCTTCGTCGCCGTACTCGTCGAGCAGCGCGCGGGTACGGGCCGGCGTGCGGTTGTGGACGGCGACCGGGTAGCCGTGCCGGGCGAGATTCCGGGCCAGATTGCGGCCCATCACGCCCAGGCCGGTCACGCCGATGGCTGCGGATGCGTTCACGGGGGACTCCGATCTGCGGTCGAACGCTGACGTGCCCGGAGGTACGGGCGGACGGTGGGCGTCCGTTCAGACCGGCCCGAGAGTCACCGCGCCCCGATCCGAACGGGCGAAAGTCGCGGCGCCGGGCGTGTGACGCCGGTGGGCGGCGGCCCGCTCGTCCGAGGATCCGAAGATGCGAACGGACGATCTTCGACTGCTCACCGCCGCGCTCGTCCTCCTGCTGACCGGCGCGTTCCTCGTCACACCGGCGAAGGCCGGCACCGGCACCGGGGCCTGCGCCTTCGGCAGCCCCAGCGGCCCGCCGGCCGGCGGTGACACCGCGGGCTGGACCGCGCCGACGGTCCACTACCGGCTCTCCGCCGGGTACGCGGCCCAGGGCCCGCACTGGCGGCTGCGGCACACCGGCCAGGACTTCGCGGTCGGCACCGGCACCCCGGTGTACGCGGTCGGGCCCGGCCGGGTGGTGGCCGCGGGCTGCGGCGACGGATTCGGCAACCAGGTCGTCATACGACACCCCGACGGCTACTACACCCAGTACGCCCACCTCTCCGTCATCAACGTCCGCCCCGGCCAGGAGGTGTCGGCGGGCCAGCGGATCGGCGCCGCCGGCGCCACCGGCAACGCGGACGGCCCGCACCTGCACTTCGAGGTCCGCACGACCCCGTACCTGGGCTCGGACGTGGCACCGCTGCCCTGGCTGCGCCGGCACGGCGTGCGGCTCTCCGGGGAAGCCGCGGCGGACCGGGACCTGGTCCGGATCCGGTGCGTGCCTCGTACAAAGTTCGAAGATCTCCGCGGCGACCGCGCCGTCACCCCGGAACCGACAGACTGCACCCCATGGCTCGTCTGAGGTTCGTCCTCGTCACCGCGCTGGTCGCCCTCTTCCTGCTCCCCGCCTCCCGTCCGGAGACCCCGCGCCCCGCCGCGCCCGGCCCCTTCGGGGCGTACGTCGGTTACGGCGCCGAAGGGGTGCGGCGGGTGAGTGCGCTGGGCGCGTGGCTGGGGCACGACGAGCCGCGGGTCGGGCACACCTACCTGCCCGGTGACGTGTGGCGGAACATCGAGGGCGCCCCCGGCTTCGTCCGGCTGTGGGCGCGCTGGCGGCGTGCCGAGCCGGACCGGCTGCTCGTCCTCAACGTGCCGATGCTGGAGGGCACCGAGGAGCACCTGCCGGACACCGAGGTGCGCCGCCGGCTGCGGCTCGGGGCGTCCGGGGCGTACGACGGCCACTTCCGGACGCTGGCCCGGCGGCTGGTGACGGTCGGCGCGCCGGACACCGTCGTCGTCCTCGGCTGGGAGATGAACGGGGTGACGTACAGCCACCGCTGCGGTCCGGACCCGGCGGCCTGGAAGGCGTACTGGGTGCGGATCATCACGGCGATGCGGTCGGTGCCGGGCGCCCGGTTCCGCTTCGACTTCGCGCCCAACCGCGGGCTGGACGCGGTCCCGTGGACCCGGTGCTACCCCGGCGACCGGTACGTCGACGTCATCGGGATGGACGCCTACGACTCGCCGCGCGGCCTGTCCTTCCAGGAGCAGGCCGACGAGCCGTACGGGCTGCGCGACCAGGTCGACTTCGCCCGCGCCCACGGCAAACCCGTCTCGTACCCGGAGTGGGGGCTGTACGAGAACGGGGACGACCCGGCCTATCTGCGGGGCATGCTGGACTGGTTCGCGCGTGCCCGGCCGGTGTACCAGTCCCTCACCGACTACTGCCCGCACGGTGTCTGGGGCTGCCGCAGCAACCCCAGGTCCACGGCCGTGTACCGCGCGCTGATGAAGGGCTAGGCGAGGGCCAGGCGCTGTCTCCCGGGCCGGCGCCGGCGTGTTTCTCCACCCCGGTTTCCACCCTTGGGTCCAGGCGTCGCGGGCCTCTGTGACAGCACGCTTGGGGGCATGACAACGACCGAGTGGATCACCGACATCGCTCTCATCCTCGTCGTCTTCCGGCAGTTGCGGGAAGGCCGGCTGGACCTCAGGACCTTCCTGATCCCGCTGGGGATCGTGGCCTACGTGGCCCACACGTACCTGGACGCCGTTCCCACCGGGGGCAACGACCTGGTGCTCGTCGGAGCCCTCATGGGCGCAGGCGCCGTACTCGGCATCGCCGGCGGCGTCTACACCCGGGTCAGGGCCGCGGGCGAGCACATCCTGATCAAGGCGGGCGCGGTCTCCGCGGTCCTGTGGGTGCTCGGCATGGGTGCCCGGATGGGCTTCCAGCTGTGGACCGAGCACGGCGGGGCCGACGACGTCGCCCGGTTCAGCCTCGCCCACCACATCACCAGCGACCAGGCATGGGTGGCGGCCTTCGTCCTGATGGCGCTCACCGAGGTCGTCACGCGGCTGGCCACGATCTTCGTCCGCGGCCGGATGCTGACCGCCGGGCAGCCCGCCCCTGCCGCGCACCGTGTCGCGGTCCGGCCGTGAGTTATCGTCGGGCCGTGCCCACCGCCGAGACCGCCTCCTCCCCCGGAGAGGTCCCGCCCCCGTCGGCCGCGCTCCGGCCGATCCCGGGCCGGGACCCCCGGGTGCAGTGGGCGCTGACCCTGACGGTCATCGTCAGCGGGGCCCTGACGATCCGGCCGATGGGCGTCAGCGGGCAGGGGCTGCTGGTCGCGGTCCTGTACGTCCTGAACTGTGCCGCGCTGCTGGCCCGGGGCCTGCCCCCGGGCAGGATCCCGCCGCGTGCCGCCGTCGTCTGGCTGTCGCTGGGCATCCTCGCGGCGGCCGCGCTGATCGGCGCCGGCCGCGGCGGAACGGGTTACCTCTTCGCCTTCTTCCTCTCCGGTCACATCGGGTACCGGCTGCCGGCCAGACAGGCCCTCGTCCTGGCGCTGGCCTGCGGCCTGCTCTGCGGAGGCGTCCTGTACTTCCATGTCGGACCCGGTCACCACCTGCTGCCCTGGGCCGTCGGTCTCACCACCGGCGCACCGGTCCTGATCGGGATACTCAACCGCGTCCAGCACCAGGCCGTGGCCGCCGCGCTGTCGGCCGCCGAGAGCGCGGAGCGTGCCGCCCGGGCCGAGGCGCAGGCCGCCGTGCTCACCGAACGCGCCCGGATCGCCCGGGACGTGCACGACGTCCTGGCACACTCGCTGGCCGGGATCAACATGCAGCTGGAACTGGCCGACGCGCTGCTCGACACCGGCGACCTGGAGAAGGTCAGGGCGGTCAACGACAAGGCCCACAGTCTCGTCAAGGAGAGCCTGAAGCAGGCCCAGTGGACCGTCCACGCACTCCGCGAGGACGCGCTGCCGCTGGTGGAGACCCTCACCGCGATGCTCGAGTCGTCCGGCCACCGCGACGCCCTGACCGTCCACGGCACCCCCGTGGAGATACCGGCCCGGGTGACCCAGAATCTGCTGCGGATCGCCCAGGAGTCCCTGACCAACGCCGCGCGGCACGCCCCGGGCGGTGAGGTGCGGGTGGAACTGGCCCTCACGGCTTCCTCGACGGCGCTGACGATCCGCAACCGGCCCGCCACCCGTACGGTGACACCGGGGGCCGGCAGCGGCATGGGGCTGATCGGAATGCGCGAACGCGTCGCCCTGCTGGGCGGCACCCTCACCGCGGGACCGGTCACCGAGGGACCGGACCAGGGCGGCTGGCGAGTGGAGGCAGTGATCCCGCGATGAGTGAACCCACCGAGAGCTCCCGGCCGTTGCGCGTGGTCGTCGCCGACGACCAGGCCGCCGTCCGCGAACCCCTCGCCGCGGTGCTGGACCTGGCCGAGGACATCGACGTCGTCGCGGCGGCCGCGGACGGCGACGGCGTACTGGACGCGGTCGCCGCCGGTCCGGTGGACGTCGTGCTGATGGACCTGCGCATGCCCGTGCTGGACGGCATCGAGACCACCCGCAGGCTGAGCGACGAACACCCCGAGGTGGCCGTCGTCGTGCTCACCACGTTCGCCGACGACGACTCGATCCTGGCGGCCCTCGGCGCGGGCGCCCGCGGCTATCTGACGAAGAACGCCGGACGCCAGGACATCGTCCGCGCGATCCGCGCCGCCGCCGCGGGCCAGTCCGTCCTGGACCGCGAGGTCCAGGACCGGCTGCTGGCCACCGTCCGCGCCAGGCCGGCGGCGTCCGGACCGCGGCTGCCGGCGGATCTCACGCCCCGTGAACGCGAAGTGCTCACCCTGATCGGCCAGGGCCTGCCCAACCGGTCGATCGCCGAGAAGCTCTTCGTGAGCGAGGCGACCGTCAAGACGCACATCAACAACCTGTTCGCCAAGGCCGGCATCCGGGACCGGGCCGACGCCGTGCGCCGCGCCATCGCGGCCGGCCTGGCCTGACCTCCCGGCCCAGCGGACGCCGTCCCCGGACCGTCAGGACGAGCCCGCGTTCGACGGTCCGAAGAACTCGATCTCGGCGATGGCCACCTGGGTCTTGGCGGACGCCTGGTACGACGAGTCGATCGTGAAGCGGACCGAGACGACGTTCGCTGCGCGGAAGCCGCGGGTCTGGCCGCCGGCCGTCTGGTCGAGGATCAGCTCCCGTTCCTCGGTCCTGCCGTCGGACGTCTTGATCGTCGCCTTCAGGCGGTGCGGCAGCGCCGACTTCCTGAGCTGGTCGAAGTGGGTCGACTCGCCGGAGGTGAAGACGACGTTCAGCAGGCGGGTGGGCTCGTCGAAGCGGGCCTCGATCCACTCGCCGCGGCCGGCCCCGGTCACGCCCGGTCCCCACCAGGTGTTGTTCAGCTTGTCGAAGGCCAGGTCGGGCTTGTGACCCGCGTACGAGCGGGAGGCGAGGTAGCGGTCCGGGGGGACCTGGGTGCGCTTGGCGAAGTGGTCGCGGGTGGCGCTGATCGCCTTCGGCGTGTTGACCGCCAGGACCGTGACGACGGTGAGGAGGAGGGCCACGCCGATCCAGGTGAGGACGCGGTCGAAGGTGCGGCGCAGGCGGGGGCGGTCGCCGGCCCAGGGCGTCTCGCGGTTGCGGAAGTCGAAGATGCGGCGCCACCAGGGGCGGGGGGCCGACGGGGCGGTGTCGGGGTGGCCGGCCATGGGCATGGCGCAGCGGGTGCAGAAGTGGCGGTCGGGGCGGTTGGGGGTGGCGCACCAGGGGCAGGGGGTGCCGCCGTGGGCGCCGAGGTCCTCGCCGGGGGCGCGGACGGAGGCGGGGCGCTGGGGGGTGGGGCGGCCGGGGAGGACGGGGGTGACGGTGGGGGGTGCGGGGGCCGCCGGTTCGGTGTCCCGCACGGGGATGAGGAGACGGCGGGCGCGTTCGTGGGCGTCGTCGCCGTCGCCTGCGGCGGGCGGTTCGGGCGGTTGGTGGGAGGGCTGTGCGGTCTGTGCTGTCTGTGCTGGCTCGTCGGCGGCACGGGGTGTGGGGACGGTGGGGGCGTCGGGGACCGTGGAGTCCGTGCGGGTGAGCTGTGGCTGGTCGCGCAGTTCCCCGCGCCCCTGACGGGGCGCTGTAGTGGCCGCTCCCGAGACCTCGCCGTCCGTCTGACGGGGCGCCGGCGCGGCCACATCCGAAGACCCGCCGTAGGACTGACGGGGCGCTGACGCGGCCGCTCCCGAGGCGTCGCCGTAGGACTGACCGGGCGCTGACGTGGCCGCTCCCGAGACCTCGCCGTCCGGCTGACGGGGCGCTGACGTGGCCGCATCGGAGCCGCCGTGATGGGGTGTTGGTGTGGCTTCTGCTGGGGTGGTGTCGTGGGGGGCTGTCGTGATTGTTGTGCGGAGTTCTCGTTGGGGGAGGCCTGAGGCGCCGTCGCGGCGGGTGAAGGCGTCCCAGCCGGGGGAGGGGGCGTTCGGGGCCGTGGCCGGTTCGGGGGCCGGGGTGTCCCGGTTGGCGGACCAGCTCAGGACCCCTCCGCAGGCGTCGCAGAAGGACTGGCCCGGTTCGGCGACCGTGCCGCACTCCGTGCAGTTCTGGGTGGTCGTCATCGCTGCGGGGTCCTTTCGGCGGACGGGGAAGACGCGGTCACCTGGACCGTGTAGGGCATGTGGGCGGGGCGGGCGGCGGCCACGAGGTGCTCCAGGCGGACCTCGTCGGCGGGGGTGGGCGCGGGCAGCGTGAGGTGGACGTGGAGGCGGGGGCGCGGGGTGCCGGGGAACGCGCCGAGCGGGCGGGCGCTCCAGGCCGCACCGCCGCTCTCGGTGATCTCCGGTGCCACGCCGAACGCCAGCCGGACCGCCTCGGACAGACCACGCCGGGTGCCCCGGATGCGGTGCAGGTAGGCGGCCGCGGCCACCGCCGCGCGCAGCAGCGGGCCCGGTTCCGTGCCGTCCGTCTCCGCGCCGACCCAGGTGCCGAGCCACTCCGCGAAGTCCAGCGGGGCCAGCGCCGGGTCGAAGTAACTGGGCAGGCAGTCGAGGACGTTGGGGATCGGTGCGATCACGTCGTCCAGACCGGCGACGAACCGCAGGGCCAGGTCGTCGTCGGCGAAGACCGCGGGGAGCATCGGGCCGATGGGGGTGGAGGAGCCCAGGCCGTCGATGGAGCCTCTCAACGGGGGTCTCCCATCACGTGGTTGACGGTCATTCGCCGATCACCCGGACCCGGTGGTCGTAGGAGAAGACCAGGGACGGGGCGTCCAGGTCGATACGGTCGGTCGGGTCGCCGCGCTTGCCGGTGAGCGGGTCGGCGGGGTGCAGGACGACCTCGTCGACGAGTTCGACACCGGGGACGCGTTGCAGCACCGCGAAGACCTCGCCGGACTGCACCGGGCGCCCGAACGGCCAGCCCTTGCCGTCGGCGCCGCCGGTCAGCGGGTCGAGGTGGCGGTAGAGGGCGTCGTGGGCCTGGCGGCGGACCCGCTCGACGTCCACCCCGCGGAAGGCGTGCACGGTGGCGACCACGGTGACGCCCTGGTAGAAGGGCGGGCCGACGGCCAGCCGGGTGCCGATCAGCCGGCGTTCGTCCAGGTGACGGGTGATGCGGTCCAACAGGGCGTCACCGGGCACGAGTTGTTCGAAGCGGAGCCGGCCGCCGGGGTCCGCGACGGCCTGCGGCACCACCAGCACCCGTACCGCGTACGCCCCGTGCTGGCCCTCCTCGCCCTCCAGGCAGGTGATCCGGGCCGTCTCCGGGGCGGCGCGGCGGGCCAGTTCCTCGTAGTCCCGCAGGGTCACCGCCCGTTCCTGGGCGCGCAGCGTGATCGGGGCGCGCACCTTGGCCTCGGCGACCGTCTCGCCGTCCACTCCCCCACGCGCCGCCTCCCGGTTGACGACCTCGGAGACGTACGGGATGGAGGAGCGCAGGATCTGTACGGCCCCGCGGGCCACGTTGCCGTCCCGGCCGCCGCCCGTGCGGTAGCGGCGGGCCCTGATGACCGCGCCCTTCGCGGCCACCGCGCCGTACTGGCGCAGCGAGCCGTCCGGTTCGCGCACCGCCGGGCCGAAGGCGATCTCGCCGGTGGTCGCGTCGAGCGTGATGTGCCGGTCGTACGGTCCGGAGGCCGCGAAGTGCGGGACCACCTGCCAGTCCAGCCAGCCGTCCTCGCCGTCGTGCTCGGCGGTCTGGAGGAGCAGCGGCGGGGTGTCGCCGACGACGGGGGCGTGCGCCAGACGCAGCCGCTGGCCGGGCAGCCCGGTGGACTCGCCGAGCGCCTCGTCCTCGACGGTCTCCGCGTGCACCGCGCCGGTGGTACCGCCGACCGTGCAGGCCTCGGCGAACCGGACCGTCGGGGAGGTGGTGTAGAAGGGCTGGCCGGGGTGGGGTTCGGTGACCCGGCAGCGCAGCCAGCCCGCCTCCCGGCCGCCGTTGCGGGACAGCACGTGGCCGCCGGGGACGTGCAGCACGACCTCGCCGGGCCGGTTGAGGCCGCCGGTGCCGTCCTGGTCGACCTCGCACTCCCGCCAGCCGTCCTCCGTCCACGCCTCCCACACCAGCGGCGGCTGCCGCGGGTCCACGCCGACACCGTCGACCCGGCTGTCCAGGTCGAACGCGACCGCGCAGTGCGGGACCGCCGCGGACAGGCCGAGCAGCATGCAGTCACCGGGGTTCGGGGCCTCGGTGAAGCACAACAGGTCCTTGCCCTCGCTGAGTTCGTGGGTGAGGTCGACGACGGCCGAGCCGCGCTGCTGCCTCATCAGGTGGCGCAACTCGCTCGGCACGACGCTCAGATGGCGCTCGGTCGCGAAGACCACCGCCTCCTGGGTCTCGGTACGGCGGGTCGCCACCTCCGTGCCGACCGGCACCGCGACCGCTTCCTCCTGGGCCGCCGACAGCCAGAACGTCACGTCCGTGCGGGCCGCGGACGGCGGGAACAGCGTGATGCCGACCAGGTCCAGGAAGGCCAGGTGGTTCTTCTCCGGGACCCGGTTCAGCCGGTACACGATCTGGTCGGCCATGTGCGCGACCGTCTCCACCAGCGTGATGCCGGGGTCGGAGACGTTGTGGTCGGTCCACTCCGGGGCGCGCTGCTGGATGTAACGCTTGGCGTCGTCGACGAACTGCTGGAAACGCCGGTCGTCGAGGTTCGGGGAGGGCAGGGCCATCGGGATCAGCGGTCGCTTTCGGAGGAGTCCGGGGAGGCGGGCGGCAGGTCCGGCTCGTCGTGGGAGGGGATGACGTAGAAGGGGAACACCAGGCTGCGCGGGTTGTTGGTGCCGCGGATCGAGTAACGGACGTCGATCATCAGCACGCTCGGGTCGGCGCCGGTGGTGACCTCGACGTCCTCGACCTCGATCCGCGGCTCCCAGCGGTCCAGGCTGGCGTACACCTCGTGCTGGATCCGGCCTGCGGTCTGCTCGTTGACCGGCGCGAAGACCAGGTCGTGGATGGCGCAGCCGAACTCCGGGCGCATCGGGCGTTCGCCGGGGGCCGTGGACAGCACGAGACGAATGGCCTCCTCGACCTCCTTCTCGCCGCTGACCAGGGCGATACCGCCGGTGGGGCCGATCCGGAGCGGGAAGGACCACCCCGAGCCCACGAACTGCTCCGCCATCAGCTCCGCACCCGCCCCTCGGGGAAGACCTCGCACCCGCTCATGCCGGGATCACCATCACGGTCAGGCCGCCCATCATCAGGTTGCCAAGGACCGGCACCTGGGGGGCCTGGATCGCCACGGTGGCCAGGGAGCTGATCGCGACGGCGGCGTTGCCGCGCAGCGACAGGGCCGCGTTCGCCATCAGGTTCACGGCGGCGGCGTTCACGGTGACCGCGCCCGCGGGGGACTTGATGTCGACGAGTTCCGCGCTCTGCAACGACAGCGGTCCGCCGCTCCTGATGCTGAGCGCGCCGCCCGCCTTCAGGGACAGGCCGGCGCCGGCCTCGACCGACACCGACCTGCTGCCCTTGATGGAGACACTGCCCTTGCTGTCCACGGTGATCTCGGTCTTCTGCCGGTCCAGGTGGACGGTCAGCTTGTCGTCGCCGCTGGCCAGCCGGACACCCTGTTTGCGGCCCCGCTGGTCGAGCAGGTCCATCCGGTTGCCGACGCGGTCGGAGATCGTGTGCCGGGTGGCACGGCCGCGCAGACCGTCGTGCAGCGGGACGTCCCTGACCTTGGTCGGCTTGTCCTTGCCGTTGTAGAGGCCGCCGATGACGTACGCGTGGTCGAGGGCCCCTCGGTCGAAGGCGACCAGCACCTCGTCGCCGACGTCCATCGGGAACACCCCGCCGCCGCGGACCCCGCCCATCTGCACGGTCCGCGTCCAGTCGCTGACGTAGGTGTCGTCCAGCCAGGGGAACTTGATCTTCACCCGGCCCTGCTGGAGCGGGTCCTGCACGTCGGTGACGAGCGCCGGGGCCACGCTGAGCTGCCGGTCGGAACCGGCGTCCGTGGCCCCGCCGCCCGAGGCCACCCCGTACAGGGACCGCCACTGCCGGCCGCTGACCGTCACCCAGGTCTCGTAGTGCTTGGCGTCGCCGAAGACGTGCCGTACGGAGGTGACCGTGTACTTGCCGGCGAAGGGCGTGCCGACGTCCTTGAGCGTCACCGGCACCCCGGGCCGCAGCTGCGGATTGCCCCGGACGATCACCTCGACCTCGGCGAACCCGCTCGTCACGTCGTCGGAGAGGGCGTCCGCCGCGAACTTCACCTCGGACTGCTTGTCGTAGGGCGTACGGGTCTCGACCAGCTTGGCGGTGGGGAACTTGGCGTAGGCGTCGCCCGGGGTGGCGCCGATGCTGTACGCCTTGTTGCCGTTGGCCTTCGAGGTCGCGGTGAGCGTCTTCTTCGTCGTCACGTCCCAGCCGCGGGACTCGACGGTGGCGACCTGGTCGGCGGCGGTCACCGCGGACCGCAGCCGCAGGATGTCGTGCCCGGCCTCCAGGACGAACGGGCTCTTGTCGCCGTCCGTGCTGGTCGAGGGCGCCCCGGAGGCGTCCTTCGGCTTCACGAACTGGAACTTGCCCTTCGCGTCGACGGACATCACCATCTCGTTCTCGTCGGCGAGCCGCGCGAGGAACTCCCAGTCGGTGACGTTGCTCTGGCTGATGAACTCGTAGACGGTCTTCGTCGCGTCGATCCGGCCGATCGGCACCCCGTCCTGCCCGGCCAGCTTGCGGGCGATGTCGGAGGCCGTCTGGTTGCGGTAGGCGACCACCCGGCGCTGGCGCATCAGCCGGAAGCCGTTGTCGTAACCGCGGATCACGGCGTAGCTGCCGGTGCCGTCGTACTCGGCCTCCATCGCGGTGACCTCGCCGGTCAGCAGCGGTCCCGCGGTGTCCTGGCCGTCGGACATCGGGGTGAGCACCACCTCGCTGCCGAACTTGACGCCCAGGTCGCCGAAGAGCTTGCGGTCCTTGTCCCGGAAGGTCAGCTGGAAGGCGGCGGGCACCCCGACGCCCTGGTCGACGGTGGCGTCGACCAGCGCCGACCCCCACACCGGGTCGGACTTCAGGTCCTTCCCGTCGACCGTGACCTTGATGATGTTCGAATAGGCGTACTTCACCATCAGCGCCGCACCTCCTCGGCGGCAGGCAGCACGAGTTCCGTGCCGGTGGGCAGCCGGTTCGGGTCGTCGATCCCGTTGGCGTCGGCGATCGACCGCCAGGCCGACGCGTCGCCGTACTCCCGCCAGGCCAGCGCCTGGAGCGAGTCGCCGGCGACCACCCGGTGCACGCGCTGCGCGGTGAGCGCGCCGGAGGTCGGGTTCTGCCCGGGGGTCTTGGTCGGGATCTCCTGGAGCTGGAGCCGGCAGGTGGCCCGGATGGGCATCCCGCTCGTCCCGAACAGGGTGTACGAGGCGTCGACCGAGGCGACGTAGGCCGTGAAGCGGGCCGTCGAGAACGAACCCCACTCGAAGACCACCCACGGCGGCGAGGGCCGCTTGTTCGCGATGCTCTGACCGGTGACCTCGCAGCAGGTCAGCAGCGACTCGACCTTCTTGAGCACCGTGTTGTCGCCCGGGTCGTCGGAGGAGTCGAGGAAGATCTCCACGCTCATCTGCCGCGGGTGCGCGCCGAGGAACTCCGGGATGGGGCCGTCGCGTTCGATCGGCGCGTAGGAGGACTTCCAGTCGGCCCGGCGGCCGATGCTGAGCTGCGCCGGGTTGAAGTCGAAGTGGAAGGACTTGATGAGAGCGCCCGGGGTGCGGCTGCCGCTCGGCGGGGGCTGGTGGATCTCCAGGGTGGCGCGCACGAGGCTCTTGCCGGCGCCCCGGCTGCTGCTGGCCATGTCTTTCTCTGCCCTCTCTGTCTCTCTCGTCTCGTCCGTCTTGTCCGACTCGCTGTCTCGTCTGGCTCGCCGGTTTCGCCGGTTCCGCTCAGTCCGTGAAGCCGTGGTGGGTGATCTCCAGGACCTCGGTGGCCACGGCGGGGCTGGCCGGGTCGAGGGAGGGGCCCTGCCAGCTCACGGGCAGGACGTCGAGAAGACCCCAGCGGGCGACCTCCGAGCCGTCCGCCCGCAGCGCGGTGATCTGGGCGGTGGGCCGCTTGATGCCGGTCTGCACGGAGGAGATCCACTTGGCGACCTTGGAGGTGTCCGGGGTGAGCGGACGGGTCAGCCGGATGTTGGAGAACGTGACGCGGGTGGGCAGTTGCCACACGAAGCCGTTGTTGCCGCCCTCCTGCCGGCGCTCGATCTCCACCTGGGACGACAGCCCCTCGCACCCGTTGAAGTAGCCGAGGCTCTCACCGTCGATGGAGAGGCTGAACCAGATCGTGGTTCCCGGGTCCTGGCGAGCCATCGGGGGCCTTTCTGTGGAGGGGTTTGCGGGCGGTGGGCGGGGGCGGGCACCGGCTCAGGGACGGAAGTCGCGGAGCTTGCCGACGCGTTCGCGGTCCCGGCGGAGTTCCGTGCGGACCTGCCGGGTGATCCGGTCGATGATGCGGTGGACCAGTGCGTCGACCTGGTACTCGGTGAGGGCGCGGGGGTCGAAGCCGCCCTCCTCGATCGCGGTGTACGCCGGCGGGTCGTCGTCCTCACGGGCGGCCGACGCGGAGACGGAGTACGACGGCGGCGGATCGTCCGGCGGCGGGGACGAGGGCGGCGGCGGGGGTGGCGGCGGCGTCTCGGACTTGGTGAGCGGTGCCTGAGGGCGGGTGGGGGCAGAACCGGTGACCGGGGCCCTCTTCACGGGGTGCGCGGAGTGCGCGGGGAGGACGGGCGGCCGGGAGGCGGTGAGAGCGTCGCGCTGGACGACGGGGAGGTTGAGGGGGGCCACAGGGAGGGGGGTTCGGAGATGCGGGTGCACGGCCGTCAGGTCCTGTCGTCGCGTCCCGCCGCCCTGCTCCTGCTGCTGCTGTTCGACCTCCTGCTGCTCGACTCCGGCAGCCTCTTCACCACCGTCGCGCTCGCCGCGACCGCCGCCGTCGGCTCGGCCCTCGCCGTCAGCTGCCT